>NZ_CP135079.1:6600000-6900000 GCF_032121415.1 Streptomyces parvus
AGGACTGCCGCACCAAGGAGTGCAAAGGCCGCGCGAGCACCTCTCCCAGCGCCACCGGTTCGCCCAAATAAGCGATATGACGGCACATCAGGCATCCCTCGCCGTGCGGAAACCGGCGAAGATCTGCCGCCGCACCGGGAGGTCCCAGTTGCGGAAGGTGCCCCGGCAGGCGACCTGGTCCACAGCGAACGACCCGCCGCGCAGCACCTTGTGCCCCGGACCGAAGAACACTTCCGAGTACTCGCGGTAGGGAAACGCCACGAACCCCGGATAGGGCAGGAAGTCGCTGGCGGTCCACTCCCACACATCGCCGATCAGCTGCCCCGCCCCGAAGGGCGACCGGCCCAGCGGATACGCTCCGGACCGCGCCGGACGCAGGTGGCGCTGCCCCAGATTTGCCCGCTCCGGTGTCGGATCCTCGTCGCCCCACGGATAGCGCCGCGAACGGCCGGTCACCGGGTCGTGCCGGGCGGCCTTCTCCCACTCGGCTTCCGTGGGAAGCCGCCGCCCCGCCCAGCGGGCGTACGCGTCCGCCTCGTACCAGCTGACGTGCAGCACCGGTTCGTCGTACGGCACCGGCTCGGTCACCCCGAACCGGCGGCGCAGCCACTGCCCCGCCTCCCGCCGCCAGAACAGCGGTGCGGACAAGCCGTGTTCACGGACCATGGCCCAGCCGTCGGGGGCCCACCAGCGCTCGTCCCCGTACCCGTCGTCCTCGATGAAGCGGAGGTACGCGCCGCAGGTGACCGGCGAGGAGTCCAGGTGGAACGCCGCCACATCGCGCCGGTGCGCGGGGCGTTCGTTGTCCAGGGCCCACGGTTCGACGGAGGTGCCCATTGTGAACGGGCCCGCGGGTACGAGGACTTCGCTGGGAACGACCTCGGTACCGACGGACTCGGGAGGGGCAGGAGGGGCGGACGCGGTGAGCGCAGCCGGCCCCGCACGAAGCTGATGCGTGATCAACATGGTCTCGTCGTGCTGCTGTTCGTGCTGGGCGATCATCCCGAAGGCGAATCCGGCCCGTTCCAACGGCCCCCCGCCCGCGTGCAGAGGTGCGCCTTCCAGGAGCTCCAGCGCTCGCCCCCGCACGTCGGAGGCGTACGTCCGGGCCTCGGCGGGGGCCAGCAGCGGCAGCGAGGGGCGCGAGGCGCGTGAGTGCTCGAAGGCGTTGTACAGCCCGTCGATCTCCGGGCGCAGCGCCTCCCGGCCGCCGACGGCGCGCAGCAGCCACTGCTCCTCCTGGTTGCCGATGTGCGCCAGGTCCCAGACCAGCGGTGACATCAACGGGGAGTGCTGGGCGGTAAGTTCGCCGTCGTCCACACTGTCGGTGAGCAGCGTGGTGCGCTCGCGCGCGGCCAGCAGCGCATCCAGGGCGCGCTGTCGCAGGACCTCCGGATCGGCGCCGGAGGCGAAGGGGAAGCCGGCGGCGGGGCCGGAGAAGTGGGTGGGATCGAAAGCGTCGGACAGCTCACGTGGCTCGGAGCCTTCGCGGTGCTCTTCGTGTCCACGGTGCCCAGTCATGCGGAGGCCGCCTTCCGGTCGGTCAGCAGGCTCAGATCGGTGAGGACGTCCGGCTCCGGCAAATCGTCGGCCGGACATCGGCCCCGGGCGACATAGCGGTCGGTGAAGGCGGCCACCGTGTCGCGCACGGTGTCGCTCGCGCCCATCCGCTCCAGCGCCGGGAGCGCCGCCCCGAAGCAGGTGACGGCCGCGGCCCGCAGTTCCGGATCGGCGAGACCCTCGCGGGCGGCGGCCGTCCAGAGCGGATTGCGCGGGGCGGGCGACGCGCCCGCCGTCTCGGCCAGCGGTTTCACGGCCCGGTACACGGTCTCGGCGGCCTCCGGGTCGTCGAACAGGGCCGTGGCGACGGCGAGCGGCACCAGCCACCCGTCGGGCCCGCTCTGCGCGTCGATCATGCGCAGTTCGAGATGGCCGCGCGGCCGGATCGGCGGGAACAGCGTGGTGAGGTGGTAGTCGAGATCGGCCCGCACCGGAGGGCGGGGCGAGCCGGTGCGGATCCACTGGCGGAAGGTGAGCCCCTCGGGGACGTCCCACGGGCCGCTCTCGCACCGGATGCACAGCACGGTCGTGTCCAGGACATGGGCGGCCCAGGCCTCGCGAGGCGCGTGCCCGGTGCCGGGTGCGAGCGTCCGGCCCGGATCGAGGTCGGCCCACAGCGCCTGCCGGGTGGAGGACCAGCCCGTCCGGCGGCCCTGCTGGAACGGCGAATTCGCGAACGCCGCCACCAGCACCGCGCCCAGCAGGTGCGCGAGCTGCCAGCGCCGCCCGTAACCGCGCGGCCCCGGCTCCTCCTCGCCGGCGTCCAGACAGACCTGGACCGACGCGGAGGTGCACATCATCGCCCGCCCGGCCGGACCCGACCGGTCCAGCGCGGCCTCCATCGCCTCGTAGCGCGGCTCCCGCAGTCTGCGGTGCGCGGTCTGCCACGGGTCCACGCCGAGCCCCACCGGCGCGAGCCCCGCCGCGCCGAGCGAGGCACGGACCGCCGCCAGATCGGCCGCGGTCCTCGCGACGCACTCCATCAACGAGCCGGCCGGCTGCGAACTGAGCTCCAGCTGCCCGCCGGGCTCGAACGTCAGCGCGGCGCTCAGGGGCAGCGCACGCACCGCCTCGACGGCGCTGTCCAGCCGCTCCTGGCCGACCGGGACGTCCGGACGCTCCCGGTCATGGATGAGCCATTCGAGTTCCACGCCCACGGTTCGGGGCGGACCCGTCTTGAAACATATGCCGCGCAGCAAATCCTCGGCCCCGCTCTCGTCGAGCGGGGTGG
This sequence comes from Streptomyces parvus, assembly GCF_032121415.1. Lineage (NCBI taxonomy): Bacteria > Bacillati > Actinomycetota > Actinomycetes > Kitasatosporales > Streptomycetaceae > Streptomyces > Streptomyces parvus. Next base: position 6,602,792 of record NZ_CP135079.1, read on the forward strand.
CGTCCGGGCGCGAGCCGGTTACGCGGGGAATGTCCAAGGCCATGAGGGCCTCCTTCTCAGCTGCCTGCCTACCAGCCAAACCCGTACCCGGAGATCGCACAAGGGTGCCCTCAGGCCAGGAAAATCCGATTGCGCCCAGGCCGGGTTCCCCGTCAGCATGCCCCGTATGCACCACACGGGGGAGCGCCGGTGAGCGCGCGGCTGCGCGGCATCGCGCGCGAGACAGAAGCGGTCGTCGAGGCCGGGCGATACCGCAACGCAGCAGGTCAGGACGTGTCCATCGAACGAGCGGTGGCCGCCGCACGCTCCGGCACCAGGCTCTACGGCCCCGATCCGGTACCCGTCGCCGCCCTGGACACCGACCGCACGCCGCACATCGAGGTCACCGCCGAGAGCAGCCTCGCCGCGGCCCGCAGGATGACCGGCGCGGCCCCCGGCCGGGTCGCCGTCCTGAACTACGCCTCGGCCCGCAACCCCGGCGGCGGCTATCTGAACGGCGCGCAGGCCCAGGAGGAGGCCCTGTGCCGGGGATCGGCCCTCCACACGACCCTCCTGCGCGCCCCCGAGTACTACGCGCACCACCGCACGGAACGGGGTGCCTTCTACACCGACCGGGTGATCCACTCGCCCGCCGTGCCGGTCTTCCGCGATGACCGGGGCCACTTCCTGGACGCCCCGTACACGGCGGGATTCCTCACCTCGCCCGCGCCGAACGCCGGAGTGATCCGACGGCAGACCCCCGAGGACGCCCACCGCGTCCCGGCCGCCCTGGCTTCCCGCGCCGAACGGGTGCTGGAGGTCGCGGCCGTACGGGGCTACCGCAGGCTCGTCCTGGGCGCCTGGGGCTGCGGAGTCTTCCAGAACGACCCCGGGCAGGTGGCGGAGGCGTTCCGGGCGCTGATCGGCGAGGGCGGCCGGTTCGGCGGCCACTTCGAGGAGATCGTCTTCGGGATCCTGGACCGGAGCCCCGGCTCCGCCGTCCGGGCCGCCTTCACCCGTACCTTCGCCTGACCCGGAGCCCCACCGCCGCCCGTCCCGGGCCTTCGCCCGCCGCGGAGCCGTCCGGGCCCGCACTCCAGGTGGTGTGCAGAGGCCCTGATCGGCCGGACACGCCGCGGGGCGCTCGGCCCCTCCCGGGCCCGCCCGGGCGGTCAGCTCCAGCCGTACCGCTCGCGCAGCCGCCCGACGACCCGGTCGAAACGCTCCCGGTCCAGCTCGCACGCCTCCCGGCGCATCCCGTCCTCGTGGACCCGCAGCACCCGGTCCAGATCGGCCCAGGACGGCCGCCCCGAGCTGTCCCACGGGCCCGCGCCCAGCGCCACCCACTCGTGGTCCCGCTCGTGCTGCTTGCTGGAGAGCTGGACGGCGAGCAGCGTGCCCGCCTCCTCGCGGGCCACGACGAGCACCGGCCGGTCCTTCCCGCGCCCGTCGTTCTCCTCGAAGGGCACCCAGGTCCAGACGATCTCGCCGGGATCTGGATCGCCGTCGCGATCGGGGGCGTAGGAGGTGCGCACGGAACCCACCTCGGCGGGATCGGCCTGCACCGTGGCGGTCGGTCCGCTGCTGCCGGGCACGTCAAAGGGGTTGTCGGAACGGTAGGCACTGTCATGGAACGTCATCACCACACCGTAGAACCTCTGGCCCCGGATCCCGGGAGGGGGGCGGCGGACCGGAACGGCGGGGCGGTGTTCCGGCCACCGTGACCGGACCTGCGGGCCCCGGGCCGAAACCCGCTCCCCCGGGTCTGGAAGACTGCCCGACGCCATGAGCCAGTTACCCAAGCAGCCCGCCGAAGTCTCCGTCCCGACCAGCGCCGATGTGGCCCGCCTCGCCGGAGTGTCCCGGGCCACCGTCTCGTACGTGCTGAACAACAACGCCACCGTCCGGATCAGCGATCCCACCCGACGCCGGGTCAGGGAGGCCGCTCTCCAACTCGGTTACGTGCCGCACGCGGCCGCCCGCAGTCTGCGCGCCGGACACAGCCGTATGGTCCTGCTGCCCTCCGGCCACCTACCCGGGGGACCGCTGCACCAGTATTTCTTCGAAGAGCTCCAGTCCGGGTTGCGCCGACTGGACTACACCGTCGTCCAGTACGGCAGCGTCGGCCTCACCGCCGACGAGGCGGCCACGGCCTGGGCCGAACTACGGCCCGTCGCCGTCGTCGTACCGCCGGGCATCGCCCTCACCCCGCACGGCACGGGCATCCTGACGCGCTCCGGCGCCAAGGCGGTGATCACGCTGGGGCCCGACCCGGTGCCGGGGGCGCACGGACTGGTCATGGACCAACGCCGGGTCGGGGAAAGCGCCGTGGAACACCTGCTGGCCCGCGGCCGCCGCCACATCGGGGTGGTCATGCCCCAGGAACCGAGCCGGGAGTCCTTCTCCGAAACCCGCCTCGCCGGCGCCCGGCGCGCCGCCGAAGCCGCCGAGGCCCGCGTCTGCCCGCTGCCGCTGCGGTACGAGGAGGAGTCAGCGCAGCAGCTCGCCGCCCGCTGGCCGGAACTGGGACTGGACGCCGTGTTCGCGTACAACGACGAGTACGCCATGCTGATCATGCGGGCCCTCCAGGACGCCGGGGTGGCCGTGCCCGCCGACACGGCGGTGATCGGCGCGGACGACTCCCTCATCGGCAAACTGCTGCGCCCCCGGCTGAGCACCGTCCGGATGGAGCTGGCCATGCCGCAGCCGCTGGCCGAGACGATCGACCGCATGGTCCAGCACCCGGGCGGACCACCGGTCCACCACGACCTGCTCCGCACCAGCGCCGTCCACCGGGAATCCAGCTGACCGCCTCCTGCGCCAGACATGCGCCGTGCACCGCGCATGTCTAGCGTCGGGGCTATGAGCCACCCCCAGAGTTACGAGCTGCTCCTGATCCCCGACCACAGCAGGACGCGGTCCGGAGCCCCCGGTCGGCCGATCCGGTCCGCGACCGTCGCCGCCACCGGCGAGACGGGGGCCTCCGGGTACCCCCGGTACGCCGGTGAGGGCATGGAGGCCGACGTCGATCCGGAGACCCGGACGGTGGAGGCCGTGCTCATCGACGGCGAGGAACTCGACTACGGGATGTCGGTCCGCGTCGCGGGAGCCGAGGGCGAGCGCCGGCCGGGCGCCTAGGGGGTGTCCGCCCGGCCGCTGTGCGGCTACTGGGCCTCAGACTGCCCCTGCCCCGCCTCGGCCGCCCGCTTCTGCTCCTCGACCGACTTGCGGACCTCGTCCATGTCCAGGTTCCGGGCCTGTCCGATGACGTCCTCCAGAGCCGCCTCGGGCAGCGCGCCGGGCTGGGCGAAGACCGCGACGTTGTCCCGGACGATCATCAGCGTCGGGATGGAGCGGATCTCGAAGGCCGCCGCGAGCTCCTGCTGCGCTTCGGTGTCGACCTTGGCGAAGACCAGGTCCGGGTGGCGCTCGGAGGCCGAGTCGTAGACCGGCGCGAACTGTCGGCAAGGGCCACACCAGGAAGCCCAGAAGTCGATCAGGACGAAATCGTTGTCGCTGACGACCTGATCGAAGTTTTCCTTGGTGAGCTCGACGGTGCTCATGCTGGGGTTACCTCTTCCTGTGCCCGTGGGGTCGTGTCGGGTCCTGTCGGGCACAACGGTGACTGCACTTGCGCTATTCCGCCTGCCCGTGTGGCCGGTGCGCACACCCACGTGGAGACTGTTTCCATGACTGACGCAGGCAAGATCTCCGAAGGCTCGCAGTACGACGTAGTGGTCATCGGCGCGGGGCCCGTGGGCGAGAACGTGGCGGACCGGGCCCGCGCCGCCGGGCTCACCACGGCGGTGGTGGAATCCGAACTGGTCGGCGGCGAATGCTCCTACTGGGCCTGCATGCCGAGCAAGGCGCTGCTGCGCCCCGTCGTCGCCCGTGCCGACGCCCGCCGGGTGCCGGGACTGAGCGCCGCCGTGCAGGGCCCCCTGGACGTCGGGGCCGTCCTCGCCCACCGCGACGAGGAGACGAGCCACTGGAAGGACGACGGCCAGGTCGCCTGGCTGGAGAGCGTCGGAGCGGACGTGTACCGCGGTACGGGCCGGCTCACCGGCCCCCGGGAGGTCACCGTCGCCGCCCCCGACGGCACGGAGCAGCGGCTCACCGCCCGGCACGCCGTCGCCGTCTGCACCGGCAGCCGGGCTGTCGTCCCCGCCCTCCCCGGCATCGAGGAGGCCCGCCCCTGGACCAGCCGCGAGGCCACCAGCGCCAAGGAGGCTCCCGCCCGGCTCGTGGTCGTCGGCGGGGGAGTCGTGGGCGTGGAGATGGCCACCGTCTGGCAGGCCCTGGGCTCCGAGGTGACCCTGCTGATCCGGGGCGGCGGTCTGCTCCCGAAGATGGAGCCCTTCGCGGGCGAGCTGGTCGCCGACGCGCTCACGGAGGCCGGGGCCACGATCCGTACGGGCGTCTCCGTCACAGCCGTGCACCGCCCCGCACCCGACGGACCGGTCACCGTCGAGCTGGACGCCGGCGACCGCGTCGAGGCCGACGAGATCCTCTTCGCCACCGGCAGGGCCCCGCGCACGGACGACCTGGGCCTGGAGACCGTCGGCCTCGAACCCGGCTCCTGGCTCACCGTGGACGACAGCTGCCTCGTCGAGGGCACGGACTGGCTGTACGCGGTCGGGGACGTCAACCGCCGCGCCCTGCTGACCCACCAGGGCAAGTACCAGGCCCGGATCGCGGGCGCGGCGATCGCGGCCCGCGCCGGGGGGACCGCCCTGGACACCGCCCCCTGGGGCGCCCACGCGGCCACCGCCGACCACACGGCCGTCCCCCAGGTCGTCTTCACCGACCCCGAGGCCGCCTCCGTCGGCCTGACCCTCGCCGAGGCCGAACGCGCCGGCCACCGGGTCCGCGCCGTCGACTACGACCTCGCCTCCGTCGCGGGCTCCGGCCTCTACGCCGACGGCTACCGGGGCCGCGCCCGGATGATCGTGGACCTGGACCGCGAGATCCTGCTGGGCGTCACCTTCGTCGGCCCGGGCATCGGCGAACTCCTCCACTCGGCGACGGTCGCGGTCGCGGGGGAGGTCCCCATCGCCCGCCTGTGGCACGCGGTTCCGGCGTACCCGACGATCAGCGAGGTGTGGCTGCGGCTGCTGGAGACGTTCAGGGGGTAGTGACCGCTGTCACGGGCGCTTGCGCCGTCGGCGTGCCGCCGACGGCGCAAGCCTGTCCCCGACGTGCCGCCGTGTTCTTCCCCCGCAGGGGCATGTGAGTGACCATCAGGGGCAGGAACTCATCGACGACACGAGGGGGCCGGACGTGAAGGTGGGACTGCTGAGTCGTGAGTACCCGCCGGACGTCTACGGTGGCGCGGGTGTCCATGTCGAGTTCCTGGCAAAGGAGTTACGCGCGCTCACCGATCTGCAGGTCCACTCCTGGGGTGAAGGCTCCTCGGACGGGCTGATCAGGCACCGGCCCGGCCGGGAGCTGGACGGTGCCAACGACGCGCTGCGCGCCTTCTCCGTGGACCTGTCCATCGCCGCCGCGCTCGAAGGCCGCGACCTCGTGCACTCGCACACCTGGTACGCCAACCTCGCGGGCCACCTCGCCGGACTGCTCCACGGCATCCCGCATGTGATGACCGCCCACTCGCTGGAGCCTCTGCGGCCCTGGAAGGCCGAACAGCTCGGCGGCGGCTATGCGTTGTCCAGCTGGGCCGAGCGCACCGCCGTGGAGTCCGCCGACGCGGTGATCGCCGTCTCGCACGGCATGCGTGCCGATATCCTCGGCTGCTACCCGCAGTTGGACCCCGACCGGGTCAGGGTCGTCCACAACGGCATCGACACCCGTCTGTACCGGCCCGTTCCCGGAGTCGATGTACTGCGCCGGCTGGGTGTCGACCCGGACCGCCCCTTCGTCCTGTTCGTCGGCCGCATCACGCGCCAGAAGGGCGTTCCGCACCTGCTGCGCGCCGCCCACCGGCTCGACCCCTCGGCGCAGCTGGTGCTCTGCGCGGGCGCGCCCGACACTCCGGAGATCGAAGCCGAGTTCCGTGAACTCGTCGGCGAGCTGAAGCGGTCGCGGGACGGGGTCCACTGGATCCCGGACATGCTTCCGCGGCCCGACGTCATCCAACTCCTCAGCAGAGCTGCCCTGTTCGTCTGTCCTTCCGTGTACGAGCCGCTGGGCATCGTCAATCTCGAAGCGATGGCCTGCGGCACCCCGGTGGTCGCCTCCGCGGTCGGCGGCATTCCCGAGGTCGTCTCCGACGGCGGTACGGGACTGCTCGTACCGTACGAGGCCGAGGAGCCGGGCCGGTTCGAGGCGGATCTCGCCGAAGCGATCGGCCAACTGCTCGCCGACCGGCCGGCGGCGCAACGGATGGGGGAAGCGGGCCGCGAACGCGCGGTGCGCGAGTTCGGCTGGGACAGGGTCGCCCGGCGGACTCTCGACGTGTACGAGGAGATCGTCACATAGGTGTAGCCGGAAACGGTTCGGTGTTTCAGGAGGGGGAGTGGCCATGCGCGCTGGACCTTCGGTGCTCGGGATCGTCCTTGCGGGAGGCGAGGGGAAACGGCTGATGCCGCTGACGGCCGACCGGGCGAAGCCCGCGGTGACCTTCGGCGGAACGTACCGGCTGGTCGACTTCGTCCTGTCGAACCTCGTCAACGCCGACATCCTGAGGATCTGCGTCCTCACCCAGTACAAGTCCCACTCGCTCGACCGCCATGTGACCACCACCTGGCGGATGTCGAGCCTGCTCGGCAACTACGTCACACCGGTCCCCGCCCAGCAGCGCCTCGGCCCGCGCTGGTACCTCGGCAGCGCGGACGCCATCCTGCAGTCCCTCAACCTCGTCCACGACGAACAGCCGGACTACATAGCCGTGTTCGGAGCCGACCACGTCTACCGCATGGACGCACGCCAGATGCTGGAGCGGCACATCGAGAGCGGCGCGGGCGTCACCGTCGCCGGTATCAAGGTGCCGCGTGCGGAAGCCTCCGCCTTCGGTGTCATCACCCCGGCCTCCGACGGCTCACGCGTGAAACGCTTCCTGGAGAAGCCCTCCGACCCGCCCGGCCTGCCCGACGACCCGACCAAGGTCTTCGCCTCGATGGGCAACTACCTCTTCTCCACGAAGGTCCTTGTCGACGCCCTCCACCAGGACGCCGAGGACGAGGACTCCGTCCACGACATGGGCGGCTCCATCCTGCCGATGCTCACCGGGCGCGGGGCCGCGCACGTCTACGACTTCGACGACAACCACGTACCGGGCGAGACCCAGCGCGAGCACGGGTACTGGCGGGACGTGGGTTCTCTGGACAGCTACTACGAGGCCCACATGGACCTCATCTCCGAGCAGCCGCTGTTCAGCCTCTACAACCAGCGCTGGCCCGTGTACACCCACGCGGGCCACCAGGCCCCGGCCCGCTTCGTCTCCGGAGGCATCGCCGGCGAGTCGATCGTCAGCCCGGGCTGTGTGATCCGCGGCCAGGTCACCGGGTCCGTGCTCTCGCCCGGTGTGATCGTCGAGCAGGGGGCGGTGGTCCAGGGCTCCGTGCTGCACCACGGTGTGCGCGTCGGCAGGGGAGCGGTGGTGCGCAACGCGATCCTCGACAAGAACGTCGACGTCCCGCCCGGGGCGACGATAGGCGTCAACCCCGAACGGGACCAGGAGCTTTACACCGTCTCGCGCAACGGCGTGATCGCCCTCGGCAAGGGTCGGGCGGTGTCGTAGCGTCCCTGCCCGGTCAGGCGGCCGCCGAGGGCGCAGGCTCCTCCACGCTGCGGGAGTCCGTGAGGCTCAGCGCGCCGACCGTCGCGATCAGGCCGACGGCGACGGCGAGTACGGCGTAGGCGATCCGCTCGCCGTGGAAGAAGGAGGCGACGAGGCCGCTGCTCCACACGCCGGCCGGAAGCCGGGTGGTGACCAGCGCGGCGATCAGTGTGCCGACCGCGGCGGTGCCGACGCTGGTGCCGACCTCCTGCGCGGTGTCGTTGAGCGCCGTGCCCATCGAGGTGCGGTTGGCCGGCATCGCGTCGACGAGCGCGACCGCGCAGATCGTCATGACGGTCCGCAGCCCGATCGTCATGAGCACCATGCAGAGCGCGATGACGAGGTAGCCGTGTTCGACACCCCAGGACAGTCCCGCCAGGGCGACAGCCAGGCAGCCCGCGCCCACCAGGCAGGCGACGCGGTGGCCGTAGCGGCGGGCCAGCCCTTCGGAGAGGGGCGTCGCGAGCAGCATGGTCACGATCAGGGGCAGGTTGGCGAGGCCGGCCCGGACGGGGCTCCAGCCGTACGCGTACTGGAAGTGGAGGATGAGCCCGAACATCACGCCGGCCATCGCGATGGACGTCCCGATCTGTGCCAATGCGGCTCCGCGGACCGTGCCGTTGGAGAACAGGCCCAGGTCCAGCATGGGGGCCGGGCTGCGGCGCTCGTGGAGGACGAAGACGATCGCGGCGAGGGCCGCGCTCGCGACCGAGCCGAGGGTGGAGGCGGAGAGCCAGCCGTTCTCGACGCCGCTGGTCAGCGCGTAGCAGGCGAGCCCGATGACGGCGACGCTGAGCGCGGCGCCCGGCACGTCGAGCCGGTCGCGGGTCAGGTCCTCGGGCCGGTCGGCCGAGACGCCCAGGCGGACTCCGATCCAGGCGATCACCGCGATCGGTGCGTTGACGACGAGCAGCCACTCCCAGCGCACGTGGGCCAGGGCCGTGCCGCCGATCAGCGGCCCGAGGATGAATCCGGACATGCCGACGACGATCATCACCGTCATGGCGCGCATCCGCAGCGCCTTGTCGTCGAAGAGGCGGAAGACCAGCGAGTTGGTGATCGGGGCCATCGCCGCGGCGGCGATGCCGAGCAGGGCGCGGAGAGCGATGAGCTCACCCGCGGTGGTGACCCAGACGGCGCACAGGCTCAGCGCGCCGAACACGGCAAGCCCGACGAGCAGGACCCGGCGGCGACCGAGCCGGTCGGCCATGGAGCCGGCGGTGAGCAGCAGGCCGCCGAAGGTCAGGGAGTACGCGCCGGTGACCCACTGCAGCGCGGTGGTGGTGCCGCCGAGGTCCCGCCCGATGGTGGGCAGCGCGATCGACAGCAGGGTGTTGTCGACCATCTCCACGAAGAAGGCCAGGCAGAGCGCGGCCATCGGGATCCACGCGGCGCGCAGGGAGGGATAGGCACGGGAAGTGGGGGGTTTCAGCATCGCGGTCGTCATGGCGGCGCTCCTTTCAGTCGAACGCCGCTCGGTTATCGAACGGTGTTCCATGAGGTACGATAGAACAGCGTTCGATAGAGATGCAAACGAAAGGCAGAGGTCATGCCGCGCCACCAGAACCGGGCCGCCGCGGGCGGTCGCCGCCGGGCTTCGCACTCGATGGAGTCCGTACTCACCGAGGCGGTGGCGCTCCTCGATGAGGCAGGTCCTTCGGCGCTGACCTTCCGGGCGCTCGCGCAGCGCCTCGGTGGTGGCGTGGCCAGCATCTACTGGTATGTCGCGAGCAAGGACGAACTGCTCGACCGCGCCACCGATCACGTCATCGGCGGCGTCCTCGCCGAGATCGAGGCGATCGAGCCCGGTGGCGACCCGATCGACGACCTGCGCGCGATGTCACTGGCCTTGTTCGACGCGGTCCTGGTGCGGCCCTGGCTCGGGAACTACTTCATGCGCAACACCGACGTCCAGGGCAACGCCCTGCGCCTGTACGAGAAGCTGGGGCAGCCGACTCTGCGGCTGAGTCTCACCCCGCGCCAGCGGTTCCACGCCGTCTCGGCGATCACGACGGTCGTCGTCGGCTCCGCGGTCGACCTGGGTCAGGAGCCGCCTCAGGAGGTTCTCGACGGTGCTGTCGGCCGCGACGAGTTCCTCGGCCGATTCGCCGCGACCTGGCGGGAGCTCGACGTCCGGGAATTCCCCTTCGTGCGCGAGATCGTCGACGAGTTCGACGGGCATGACGACATCGAGCAGTTCCGTGCCGCGCTGGATCTGACCCTGGCGGGGCTCCGCCTCCAGGCCGACGCCTGAACGGATCGCTTGCGTGACCCCTTGGCCGAAAACTGTGCCTTGTGGCAGAGGTGGCCCGTTCCCGACAATCGGATCGCTTTGACGGGTGCATGACCAAAGTGTCATCGCGCCCGTGTCGTGGTTCCCCCGTAGCCCCCCACGAAAGAAGGCGGTCCGTGAAGCAACTCCTGCGTGCCCTCAAGAGATGTTCCGTCGTCGTCGCCACCGTCGCCATCGCGGTCGTCGGCCTCCAGCCCGTTACGGCCTCGGCCGCCCCCAACCCCGTCGTCGGCGGAACCCGCGCCGCCCAGGGTGAGTTCCCGTTCATGGTCCGGCTCTCCATGGGCTGCGGCGGCGCCCTGTACGCGAAGGACATCGTCCTCACCGCCGCCCACTGCGTGAGCGGATCGGGCAACAACACCTCGATCACCGCCACCGGCGGCGTCGTCGACCTCCAGTCGTCCAGTGCGGTCAAGGTCCGCTCCACCAAGGTCCTCCAGGCCCCCGGCTACAACGGCACCGGCAAGGACTGGGCTCTCATCAAGCTCGCCCAGCCCATCAACCAGCCCACGCTGAAGATCGCCACCACCACCGCGTACAACCAGGGCACGTTCACCGTCGCCGGCTGGGGCGCCAACCGCGAGGGCGGCAGCCAGCAGCGCTACCTGCTCAAGGCCAATGTTCCCTTCGTCTCCGACGCCGACTGCCGCTCCGCCTACGGCAACGAGCTCGTGGCCGACGAGGAGATCTGCGCCGGGTACCCCGACACCGGTGGCGTCGACACCTGCCAGGGTGACTCCGGTGGCCCGATGTTCCGCAGGGACAACGTCGGCGAGTGGGTCCAGGTCGGCATTGTCAGCTGGGGCTACGGCTGTGCCCGGCCCGGTTACCCGGGCGTCTACGCCGAGGTCTCGACCTTCGCTTCCGCCATCGCCTCCGCGGCGCGCACGCTCTGACGCCGCGCACCACCACCGTTCGATCGCCCTCGGGTGATCACGGCTGAACCACCCCCGGGGGGTGCCCGTACGGACGGGCGCCCCCCGGACCCGTCTCCCCGGACGGCTGCGCAGATCCCAGGGCTCCGGACGCGTTGTCACTGGGGCCGCCTAGAGTCTCTCCCAACCGTCACGGTGCGTTGCCGTCGACGGGATTCATCAGCATGCCGCCATGGCGGCGGCTGCCGGCACGACGGGGAGAACAGCGCATGGGGTGGGTTCCGGCGGGCGACTACGAAGTCGCTCTGGAGGCGGGCAAGGTGGTCTGCCGCAACGGGAAGGGCCGACGGCTCAAGTCCGTTCCGGCGAAATTGAAGGACGATCCGGCGGTCATCGGTCTCCGGCAGCTGACCGAGTGGCTGGATCGGCACGAGCACCGGTGCCTGAGCGACGTCGAGCAGTGGATGGTGCGTTCGCTGCCCGTTCCCACCGCCGTGCTCGCCCGGGTCTGGCCCGACCCGGCGTGGCAGGCGGCCCTGCGGGACGTCGTGGTCACCGGCGCGGACGGCGGGGTCGCCGGGTTCCTGCGCGACGTCGATCCCGAGCGCGGCCTCGGTCTCGTCGACCTGGACGGCGACACGGTCCGCATCACCCCGGACACTGTCCATGTGCCCCACCCCGTCCTGCTGGCGGACCTCGACGAACTGCGGGAGTTCGCGGTCGAACTGGAAGTCCGCCAGAACGTGGAGCAGCTGTTCCGCGAGGTCTGGCACCGCCCGGCCGGCCTCGCCCCGGACACCACCTCCGTGGACACCTACGCCGGCGGCGTGTTCAAGGAACTGCGCTTCCTGCACGGCCGCGTCACCCAGCTCGGTTACCGGTCGCGCGGCGGATACGCCGTCTGCCCGGTCGTCGAGGACGGCGTCGGAGTCGAGGCTCGCATCTGGATCGGCGAGCACGACGGATACGACGCGTACGACACCGAGACGGGCCCCCTGGGCTGGACAGACGCCTCGGGGCGCGCGCTGACGGCGGCCGAGGTCGGCCCCGTGGCGTGGTCCGAGGGCATGCGCATGGCGGCGGCGCTCTACGCCGGACGCGACGTGGAGGACGAGGAGCGGGCGGCATGAGCATCACGACGAACACCGAAGCGAACACGGCGGCGACGGGCTCGACGGCCCTTCCCGCCCAGAACCGGGGCCGCGGGGCCGCCCTCGCCGCCGAGGCCCGCGCGGCGAGCCTGCTGGACGCGGGCGCGATCCTCCCGGCCGGGACCACCGAACGGGACGACGCCGACACGCTGACCGCCCGCACCTACACGCACACCGCCCTCGGGGACCGCCCGGTGGTCCGGCTCGTCCCGGGCACGCTCGGCGAGGCCGAGGACCTGGCCCTGGAGTTCCTGGGGCTGGCCCGGACCGCGGAGGCCCCCGTCGTCGGGCAGGTCCGCCGCGAGACGCTGGGCTTCCCCGCCTGGGCCCTGGTCAACGACCCGGCCAACGGGCACCACGCCCTGGCCCTGGTCAAGGACATCGAGCGGCTGGGCAGGCAGGCCAAGACCCGCGCCGGTGCGGCCAAGGAGGGCTTCGACGAGCTCGGTACCCGGCTCGGCCGGGCCGTGCCGCACTTCCTCCCCACCTACTACGAGCAGGTGGCCCGTCTCTTCCTCCAGGCCGAGAACGCCACCTACGCAGCCTCCTTCTTCGGCAAGGCCCGCGAGGCCGAGCGGGTCCACGGCCTCATCGTGGACGAGGACCGGCAGCGCGCCGTCTTCCTGGAGTTCGCCCTCGCCGGCGCACTGACCGTCAAGGCGCTGCGCCAGTACGTGCGCGACCTGGTGGCCCGGCTCGCCCCGGCCGACGCCTGGGCGCAGTTCCGCCGCCTTCTGGTCGAGCGCTGCGCCGCCGGCATGCCGCCGTACGCCGCGCTGCCGCAGGACGTACGCACGCTGGTCAAGGCCGCCGGGCTGGACCGCGAGAGTGCCGAACGCGAGCTGGTGGCCGATCTGATCGGCTCTCCCGGAGTCGTCCGCGCTCCCGCGTCCTTCTGGGCGGCCTACGGCTCCGCGCTCACCGCCCTCGCCCGGGCGGACGCGTCCGTACGGGCCCGGCTCCTCGGGTTCTTCCCCGAGACCTTCAGCGAGAACGGCCGCGACACGGACGGCGAATCGGGCTGGCTCGCCCTGTTGGCCGAGTCCGGCGCCGAGGAACTGCTGACCGCCCTCCCGGCCTCCTCCGACTCCGCGGACGCGGCCGTCTCCCCGGCGGACTGGCTCGCCCGCTGGGAGGCGTACCGGCGTAGCAACCGGGCCACCTCGGGCCGCAGCCCCCGCACCCTGGACCTCGCCGCCCGGATGACGGACCGGCTGCGCGCCGACGGACGCCCCGTCGAGGTGTTCCAGGGCCGCTGGCAGCGCACCGCCGACCTGGACCTTCTCGACCTCTGCCTGGCCGCCGGAGTCCCCGTGGCCGAGCCCGGCGACGAGGAGGGGGGCCGTGGTCACGGGCGGTCGAACGGCTTCGCGCTGGGCCAGTGGCTCGCCGACGACGAGCCCGGGCAGCGGGATCTCGCCGCCGTCGCCGAACACCCGGGCTTCCGTGACCTCCTGCGCCGGAACGTCGGCGGCCTCGGCGACGGGCGCGGCCAACGCCTGAGCGACACCGGGATGGCGAAGGTGGCCGCGCACCCGGTGCTCTCCGTCCTCCTGCGTGAGTGGCTGACCGGCTGCGCCGAGGAGTACACCGCCGCGCGAGGACTCCCCGGGCTGCGCATCGCCCTCAACAAACTCTCGCCGTTCCGCGCCGTCGTCGCGGACGTCGCCCCGGAGGCCGCGCGCCTTCTGGAGCAGCACGACGTCGTCCCGCTGCTCGTCTCCACCCTGCGCACGGGCGTCTTCGACGAACTGGGCTGGCCCGCGCTCGACGAGACCTACGCCGAACTGGCCGCCGAGGCCGCCACCGCATCGCGGCGGGGGAACAACCGGTCGCAGAACGTCGGCGTCACCGGCGCCTGGCCCGCGCTGATCCTGAGCACGCCGGAACGGGCCGTCGTCGTCGGCCCGGAAGGCGTTCTCCTGCGGCACACCCTGCGGCTGCCCCCCACCACCGACCAGTGGCGGACCCCTGCCTTCCGTTTCGTCGACGGCGAGTTGCTGGTGATCTGGTGGGAGGACGGCAAGCAGCACGGCTACTGGTCGCACCGCCCTGCCGAGGTCTTCACCGTCGGCGGTGAGCAGGTCCCCCGCTGGGGTCGCCCCACTCTCACGGACGAGGTCTCCGTACCGCTGCCCGGCGGCGGCAGTGCCACCGGCGGCAAGGCCCTGCACGCGGGCGACACCACCCTCCCGCCGCAGCGCGCCGTTCTCGCCGACGGCACCGGCCACTGGCGGGAGGGCCACCAGGGCACCCAGCAGGTCTGGCTGGAGTACGACCCGGTCAGCGGCGCCCACGGCCGCGCTTCCCTCCCCGCCCTCCTCCGCTCCGGCGTGCAGGACGGCACCCGGCTGCTCGCCGAGCACTGCCAGGTGCTGCCCCTCCAGCCCGGCCTGGAGACCACTCCGTTCGGCACGGACGGCGCGGTCCTCGGCCGCTGGGTCCGCCGCACCGCCACCGAGCCCGGCACGGCCGCCCCCGCCGACGGGGGGCGGATCGTCGCCGGCACCCCCGACGGCCACACGGTCGCCCTGCCGCACCCGCTGCCCGACGGCACCATCGCGGTGCCGCTCGGCGCCCTCGCCCTGCCCGGCGGGTCGCGGCCCGCCGTGGTCCTGCGCCACCGCTCCGTCGAGGCGCACCCGGCGGACACCGACGGCACCGGCGGCGGCCTGTGGTCCGTCGGCACCGACTCCTCCGGCGGGAACGACGCGGCGGGCACCCCCTATGTGCCTCCCGCCGTCTACTGGCACGCCCTGCGCCCGAGGGACGAGCAAGGCTCCGCCGCCCTGCGGACGCTGACGGACGCCCGGGCCCACGAGTTGTTCGACGAGGTCGCCGCCGCCGTCGTCCGGCACCTGAACGCGTTCCGGGCGGTCGAGGAGTACACCGGACCCTCGTCGCGGGAGATGAGCCAGGAGGCCGTCGCCAGGGTCCTGCCCGAGGTGTCCGACGTACGCCTCCTCGCGGGCGTCACCGCGATCGTGCGGAACGCCGTGGACCGGGCCGTCGCGGTCGCCCAGTACCTGGAACCGCCCGCACCCGCGCAGCCGGCCACGCCCCGGAACACCGCACGCACCCAGGGCATGTTCTTCGACCACGAGCCCGAGCACGGCGACGACACGACCCTGCGGGCCGCCACCGCCTGGGGCCCCGAGCAGATGCGCGGCACCTGGTGGGGGGCCGGACGCCGATGGACGGCGATCCGGCAGATCCTCGCCGTCAACCACGTCCTCGGCGGTGAGCCGGCGTTCGGGCCGCCCACGCCGTCGAAGGTCCCCTTCACCCCCGTGGACGGCTGGCAGCGCGACGAGTACACGGTGCCCGGCGAATCCCTCGTCTGGACCTCCCTCCTCGACAAGCTGCCCGAACTGGCCTACCGGGCCGCCTCGGAAGCCACCTCCGCCGAGCACCGCGCCGGGCTCCTCGTCCTGCTGGAAGCACTCGCCGCGGGCCCGCTGGCCGACCCGGCGGGCACGGTCCGGCGGGTGGAGCTCATCGAACCGCTCGACGCGGCGGCCCCCGGGCGGACGGGGCGCCCCGAGGCCGTGCACCGCCTCGGCCAGGTGCTGCGCAAGGGCCCCCGCACCGTCGTGATCCTGGCCAACCACGGCCGCAGCTCCCGGGACGACGCGGCCCGCTGGCTCGCCCTGGACCACGACCCTGCCGGAGACTTCGGACCCGTCCCCGGCTTCACCCTCGACCGCGAGCACGTCTACCGGCAGGGCATCGCCCGCGACCGGCTCACCCGGCTGACCGCCCTGGTACGGGACAAGGGACCGGCGCCCTGGCGTCCGGAAGCGGCCGAGGCGTTCCACACGGCCACCGGAATCGGCCCCCTCCAGGCCACCGCGCTGCTGTCGGCGGCCGTCGAGGAGCCCGGCGCCGAGGCGCTGGCCCTCCTCGGTGCGAAGACCCGCGCCTTCGAGACGGCCCAGGACCGGCTGGACGCCCTGCCCCGCGACGCACGGCACACCGTGGTCCGGGCACTGCTGCCCGCGGACCCGGCCGAGCTGTGGTCGACGGGCCCTGACGTCCGGGCCGCCGCCGAGGCGTGGGGGGAGCTCCTGGGCTCCCTCGTCCGCGTCCCCGAGGAACTGGACCTCGACCTCAGCGGTGCCACGGCCGCGTCCGTCGACCTGATCCTCAACGCGGGCACCCGCAGCTGGCTCGCCCACGGCACCCCTGTACCGGACGGCAGCGCGCGCCCGGCGCTCCACCGGGTGAGCGCACGGGGCGCGGTCGCGAACGCCCTGACCGCGCTGCGCACCCTCGCGTACACGCTGCCGTACGGGCACCCCCTGCGGGCCCATCTGCCCGTCGGCCTCGCGGCCCTGCGCAGCCGCCTCGCCGACCCCGGATTGGTGCTGGACCTCGGTCTGGACTGGACCGAGTCGGGTACCTCCCTCGGCTCCGCGATCCGCGCCGCCCACGCCCTCCCGGAGTCCGGCGGCGCCGAGGCGGACGGACTGGTCCGGGCCGGTACGGCGCTGCTCCTCGCTCCCGGGTACGGCGACAGCGAGAAGCTGCTGATCCGCCCGGCGGGCCTGGCGGGCCCCGACGATCCGGCGTTCGGCCTGGTCGAGGGCACCGTCGGCCCCCACCGCACCGGGGACCTCCTCGCCCTGCGCGCCCTGCTGGGCCCGGAGACCGACGCACTGGCCTCGGTGGGCGCCCCCGACGGCTCCACGCACCACCCGGCCCAGGACCCGACGCGTACGGTGCCGGACCTGGTGGCCGAGGCGGCCGCCGCCCTCACCCTGAGCCCGGACGCCGCCGCCCTCTACCTGATGCTGCTCGCCCTGCCCGACCCCACGGACCGCAACTGCGTCCGATGGACCGAGTGGAAGCCGGCCCGGATCAAGAAGGCCCGCGCGGAACTCGCCGCCACCGACCTCGTCGTGGAGGCGAAGCGCTCACGCGCCGGCCGCACCCTGTTCCTTCCCTGCGGCTGGCTGGAACGCGGCGCCCCCGGGCTGCCGCTGGAGACCTGGAAGGAAGGCCTCTACCCCGTGGCGGGGTCCGCCCGGACCCTGCCCCACCTCCCCTTGCCCACGCTGTACGAAGCCGCCTGGGCACGGGTCCGCGGCGGCGACGCCCCCGCCTTCGAAGAACTGAACACCCGCGCCACCCGGAAGGGCCGCCGCTGATGACGAACGACACCACGACCATCCCGGACAGCACCACCACGGGGGGCATCCCCGGCCAGCCGACGGCGGCCGGCCAGGAGCCACGGCAGATCACCCTGCCCGAGGACCGGTTCGCCACCGAGCTGGCCTTCCTCGCCGCGCACGACTCCGGCCCCCGCCCGCCCGGCTGGCTGCTCACCCCCCGTGCCGTCGTCACCTTCGTGATGGGCAGCGCGGGTGAGGCCCTGAGTCTGCCGAAGGGGGCCCGGCCCGGAGCCGGAGTGCCGCGCCGTCTGGTGATCGAGCAGAAGTTCGTCGGCGAACGCGCCCTGGTCGAACGGTGTGTGGTCACCCTCGCCGGAGAACGCGGGCTCCTCCTCGTCGGCGAACCCGGCACCGCCAAGTCCATGCTCTCCGAGCTGCTGTCGGCGGCCGTCTGCGGGACCAGCGCGCTCACCGTGCAGGGCACCGCCGGCACCACCGAGGACCAGCTCAAGTACGGCTGGAACTACGCGCTGCTGCTCGCCCAGGGACCCACCGAGCAGGCCCTGGTGCCGTCCCCGGTCCTCACCGCCATGACCCGGGGCGCCGTCGCGCGCGTCGAGGAGGTCACCCGCTGTCTGCCGGAGGTCCAGGACGCCCTCGTGTCCCTGCTCTCCGAGCGGCGGATCGCGGTGCCCGAACTGGCGGGCGGCGACGGCGCCCAGGTGCACGCGGCCCCCGGCTTCACCCTCATCGCCACCGCCAACCTCCGCGACAAGGGCGTCTCGGAGATGTCCGCCGCGCTGAAGCGGCGCTTCAACTTCGAGACCGTGGGCCCCATCGGCGACGTGGACGCCGAGACCGCGCTCGTCCGGCGCCAGTCGCGGGCCGCCGTCGAACGCGTGGGCGCCGAATACCAGGTGGACGACGCGGTCCTCGAAGCCCTCGTCACCGCCTTCCGGGACCTGCGCGAGGGCCGCTCCGTGGAGGGCTGGGAGGTCGAACGCCCCTCCACGGTGATGAGCACGGCGGAGGCCGTCTCCGTCGCGGGGTCCCTGGGCCTGGCCGCCGCCTATTTCCCCGGCGACCGGGACGTCCTCTCCCTGCTGCCCGGCCATCTGCTCGGTGTCGTCCGCAAGGACGACCCCGCCGACGCGGCACGGCTGCTGGGGTACTGGGACGGGCCGGTGCGCCGGCGCGCGGAGCAGGGTTCGGCCACCTGGCGTGCGCTGTGGGACCTGCGCTCGGTGCTGGAGAGCTGACGGATGAACGAGTCGACCATGGCCGGCGCGGGGACGGGGGCCGACGCCTCCGTCGAGGCGCCGCCCGCCGCTGCTCCCCTGTCTCCCGTGGCGTCCGGGAGGGGGCCGACGGGCGGACCGGCCCCCGCGGAAGCAGCGGTGGAGGCCCTCGCGGCGGCCGGCCCCGGGGCGCCGTTCCTGATCGGGGTGCGCCACCACGCGCCCTCGCTGGCGGCGGCCCTGCCCGCGCTGCTGGACGCGGCGGACCCCGACGTCCTCCTCGTCGAACTGCCCGCCGAGTTCCAGCCCTGGCTGGGCTGGCTCGCCCACGAGGAGACCGAGGCCCCGGTGGCGCTGGCCGCCGTGCCCGCCGCAGGGCCCGGAGCCGGCCCGGCGGATGGACGCGGCCCGGCCTTCTATCCGTTCGCGGACTTCTCGCCCGAACTGGTCGCGCTGCGCTGGGCGGCGAGGAGCGGCGTCCCGGCCGTGGCCTGCGATCTGCCCCTGGCCGACCGGGCGTGGGCGGAGGGCCACGACGGGGCCCCCGCCCCTGTTCCCGGCGCCGCGTCCGCGCCCGTGCCGGGGGAGGGGCACGGGCTGTCCGCCGCGCTCCGGTCCCGGCTCACCGGCCGGGACGGCGACGACCTGTGGGACCGCCTGGTGGAGGCCCGGGCGCCCGGTTCGACACCCGAGGCGCTCCGCCGTGCCGCTCTGCTCACCGGTTGGGCGCTGCGTTACGAGGCCGAGGCGCGGGGCGGGGTGCACGGCACGGACCTGGTACGTGAGGCGTGCATGCGCGCACATGTCGCGGAGGCCCTGGCGAACGGTAAGCGGCCCGCTGTGGTGGTGGGAGCCTTCCACACCCCGGCGCTGTCGCGATCAGCGATGGGGGCCGGCGGGACCGTTGGTACGGCAGGTACCGCCGGGCGCCCGGAGCCGGTAGCGCCGGGTCCGGTCACCGCGCCGGGACCTGAAGCATCGGACCTGGCCGCTGTGCCGGGGCGTGGAGCGCCGGGCCCCGCCGGTGCGCCGAAGCCGGTCACCCCGGGCTCGCCCGCCGCGCCGGAGCCGGGCGCGGGCGGGCACGCCGACGGCACTGCCGGGGTGGCCGCGTGCACGGTCTCCCTGATCCCGTACACGTACCCGCTGCTCGACTCCCGCTCCGGCTACCCGGCCGGCATCCGGGACCCGGAGTGGCAGCACACCGTCCTGGAGGCCGCCGGGGACCCGGCGGCGGTGCACGAGGCGCTGGTGCGCACAGCCGTACGCCTCTGCGCCGCCCTGCGCGAACAGGGCCACCCCTACGGCCCGGCCGAGGGCCGGGAGATCGTCCGCGTCGCCGGTGACCTGGCCCGGCTGCGTGATCTGCCCGCGCCGGGCCGGGGCGAACTCCTGGAAGCCGTGCAGACGGTGCTGGGGCGCGGCGAGACCTACGGCACGGGCCGTGCCGTCGCCCAGGCCCTCGAACGCGTGCTCGTCGGAGCCCGCACCGGACGGCCCGCGCCCGCCGCTCCCCGCAGCGGGCTGAGCCCCGCCGTCGAGGCCGAGACCGCGGCGCTCGCGCTCCCCGGCCCGCAGGACGCGCACGAGAAGACACCGCGCGACCTCCGGCTCGATCCGGCACGCTCCGCCCTGGACCGCCGCCGCGAACTGCTCCTGCGCAGGCTGACGGTGTGCGGCATTCCCTACGCACAGGAACAGGAGGTGACGGGCGCGGCGGGCGGTGAAGGGCTGACGACACGCTGGCGGGTGCGGTGGACCCCCGCGACGGCCGCGATGCTCACCGCGGCCGGGGCCCGTGGGGTCACCCCGGCCCAGGCAGCCGAAGGCGTGCTGCGGCAGCGCCACGCCGCCGAGCGGGCGGAGGGCGGTCCGACGGCCGCCCAGGTCGTCCGCGGCCTCGCGGAGGCCGCGGCGTGCGGGCTGCCTGCTCCGGCCGACGAACGGCTGACCGAACTGGCGGCCGTGCTCCCCGCGAGCGGCACCCTTCCCGAACTCCTCGCCGGGCTCGACCTGCTGGACCGCATCGACGCGGGCCATCTGCCGGGCCTGACCGCGCCCGACGGCCCCGACAACCGGCCCGACGGTCCCGAAGTGCCGTCCGACGCTTCCGGAGCGCCGCCAGGCGTCCCCGACAACCCCTCCCGCGATCTCGACGAGTCGTCAGACAGCCCTGCGGCGGCCCCGCACGCCGCCGACACCACCACGGCCGCCCGTACCGCGCACGCGGCGGAACTGCTGACCGCTGCCGCGGTGCGTCAGGTGGAGGGACTGACCGGCTCCGAGAAGCCGGAGGATGCCCGCGCCCTGCTCGAACTGGCGCAGCGGGCCGACCGGTTGGGCGGCATTCGGCTCGCCGACGCCCTCGCCCGGCTGGCCGCCGACGGCGCCCCGCTGATCGCCGCGGCCGCTGGAGCGGTCAGGGTGCTCACCGGCCACGAAGAGGCCGAGGCCTTCGGGGAGCGCGTCGCTTCCTGGGTGGACGGAGCCGTGGACAGCACCTCCCGGGCCACGCTCACCGCCCGCCTCTCCGGCGTCCTGACGGTCGCGGGCCCGCTCCTGACTGTCGGCGTCGGTTCCCTGGACCCGTTGCTCGACCGGGTCGTCGAGCTGGACGACTCCGCCTTCCTGGCCCGCCTGCCGGCCCTGCGCGGCGGCTTCGACACCCTGAGCCCGGCGGCCCGGGACCGCCTGCTGGGCACGGTCGAGGAGCGGCTGGGCGAACGGGTGGACGGCCTCGACGCCGACGATCCGGCCGAACTGGCCCGCCGTACGGCCGCTGACCTCGCGGCCCGGGAACTGCTGACCGGACTCGGCCTGCCCGTCCCGCCGGCGCCGCACGACGGCCGGGTCCCACCGCCGTCCGACCACCACTCCGCCGCAGCACCCGCGACAGCGCCCCTCACGGGCGCCGCCCCCGCCGGCGCACCCCATGCCGAGGCCGCCCTCGCCACCACACCCCTCACCGAGGCGGCCCCCGCTCCGGCACCGCCCACCGGGGCAATCCCCGCCCAAGCCCCCTCTCTTACCCTCGCACCCGCCGACCGGTGGCGGCTCGTCCTCGGCCGGAGCTCCGACCGGCTGCCGTCCGGCGCCGCCCGTCTGGCGACCGCGCTGGACGAGCTCTACGGCGCGGGGCACGGCGAGGGTTCCCGCGGTGGCCTCCCGGGGCGCGACGGCTCCGGGGCGGGGGGCGGCCGGGAGCCGTCTTTCCCCGGTGTCCGGGAGTGGTCCGAGGAGCTGGCCGCGCTGTTCGGCCCCGGCGTCCGCGAAGAGGTCCTCGCCGCCGCGGCCGTGACGGGGCGACAGGACGTCCTGGCCGAACTCGACCCGGCGGCCGCCACCCCGTCCGTGGAGCTGCTCCGGACGATCCTGCAGTACGCCGGCGGCCTTCCCGAAGCCCGCCTCGCGGCGCTCCGCCCTCTGGTGCGCCGCCTGGTCGAGGAACTGACCCGGCAGCTCGCCACCCGGCTGCGACCGGCGCTGACCGGCACGATGACTGCCCGGCCCACGCGTCGACCCGGCGGCCGGCTCGACCTGCCGCGCACCCTGCACGCCAATCTGGCCACCGCCCGCCGGACGGCCGACGGCACGATCCAGGTGATCCCCGAGAAGCCGGTCTTCCGCAGCCGCGCCCGCAGGTCGGCCGACTGGCGGCTGATCCTGGTCACCGACGTCTCCGGATCCATGGAGGCCTCCACGATCTGGTCCGCGCTGACCGCCTCCGTGCTCGCCGGGGTGCCGACCCTGAGCACCCATTTCCTGGCGTTCTCCACGGAGGTCGTCGACCTCACCGGCCATGTGCGCGATCCCCTCTCCCTTCTGCTGGAAGTGAGCGTGGGCGGCGGAACGCACATCGCCGCCGGGCTCCGGCACGCCCGCGGCCTGATCGAGGTGCCCTCGCGCACCCTCGTCGTCGTCATCAGCGACTTCGAGGAGGGAGGGCCGCTCGCCGGACTGCTGGCCGAGGTGCGGGCGCTGGTGAACACCGGCTGCCACGTCCTCGGCTGCGCGAGCCTCGACGACGCCGGCCGGCCCCGTTACTCGACGGGCGTCGCCGGGCAGCTCGTGGCCGCCGGGATGCCCGTGGCGGCCCTCAGCCCACTCGAACTGGCCCGCTGGATAGGGGAGAAGACCGCATGAACGCCGCTCAGCTGCCGCCCGTCGCACCTGAGGTCACGGCCACGATCGTGGAGGGCCTCTCGCCCCGGCTGCGCAAGCGGCTGGACGCGGCGGTCACCAAGCTCGCCGCCCGCCCGACGCACCGCGAGGGGGACACCACGACGATCGGGATCGACGACGAGACCGAGCTGCGCCTGTCCGCCCCGGGCGGCGTGGTGGCGAAGGTGGAGGACATCACCTGCGGCTGCCTCCTCGCCCCGGCCTGCGTCCACCGCGCGGCCGCAGCCTGCGCCGCCCCCACGGCCGACCTGGCGCCGGAGCCCGTCGAACAGTCCGCCCCCGAAGCCCCGGGAGCGGCCTCGGCGACGGACCCGGCCACGGCCCTCGGCCCCGACGCCGCCCGTGTCGCTGGCCTCGACACCACCCTCGCATCCGCCACCGACGCAGCCCCCGGCCTCGCCTCAGCCCCCACCTCGAAGGCCACCCTCAACCCCGCCCCCGACGTCGCCTCCCCACCGGAGACGGCGAGCCCGGACCAGCGTGCCGCCGCCGACGCCCTGTGGTCGGCGGCCGCCGCCGTGCTGGAGGCCGGGGTCGACGGGGCCGGGGCCGTCACCCAGTCGGCCCTCCTGCGCGCCGCCCACACCGCCCGGCTCCGACACCTGCCCCGTGCGGCCGGCGCCGCGCTCTCCGTCGTCACGCTGCTGCGCGCGGCCCGCGCCGGAGATCCCTCGTACCGCACCGCCGACCTCGTCACCGCCCTGGCCGAACTCCTGGGCACCGCCCGCCGCGTGGGGACGGCGTCCGGGGCGGAGCTGGCCGCCGTCAGAGGCCGGGTGCGCCGGCCGTACAGCCCGGACGGCTCGCTCCGCCTGTACGGCCTGTTCACCGAACCCGTGGTCACCGACTCGGGGCACGGCGGCGTCCGCACCTGGGTCGCCGGAGCCGACGGCCGCCTCTTCACCGTCGGCGATGTGGCGCCAGGCGGGGCGGGGCGCGCCATCGGCGTGGCCGACCGGGCCGTGCGCCTGGGGGACAGCGCCCTCACCCACCGGGAGCTGGGCCGCGCAGGGCTCGCCGTGTCGGGCGCGACGGTGTCGCCGGACGGCAGACTGGGTGCCGGTAAGGCCGTCAAGGCCGTCACCGCCCGGGGTGCGGCATGGACCGAGCCGCCGCTCGCCGCCCTGTGGGAGACGCCACCGGCCGAACAGGCAGTCCGCGCCCTGGGGTCCACCTCCCGTTACGCGGACCCGGACGGCACCGGCAGCGACCTGCTCTTCCTGGACGTCGAACTCCTCGGCGCGGTAAGGGAACCGGGCGGTGCCTGCCTGCTCGCGCTGTCCGAGGGAGGCGTTCCCGTCCGGCTCACCGTCGCCGACGACGACCCCGCGCTGGCCCACCGCGACAACCTGGCCCTGCTGGCCGCGGCGCCGGGGACCCGGCTGAGGATCATCGGCCGACTGATTCCGGCCACCCACCCCCGGCTCACCCTCCTCGCGTGCTCGCATCCCACCGGCGAGGGCACGG
This sequence comes from Streptomyces parvus, assembly GCF_032121415.1. NCBI lineage: Bacteria > Bacillati > Actinomycetota > Actinomycetes > Kitasatosporales > Streptomycetaceae > Streptomyces > Streptomyces parvus. The sequence continues at coordinate 6,626,829 of NZ_CP135079.1, forward strand.
TCGACCTCGGCCTCGACCGGCTGCGTCGCGCCGACCTCCCGGACCCGTCCGCCCCCGCCCGCGTCGCCCCGCCGCAGCCAGCCGGCCCCGGCGCGTCCTCGCCCCTGTACCTCCTGGAGCGCCGGGTCGAACAGACGGTTCCGGCGGGGCGCGCCGCCCTCGGCCTGCTGGGCGACGTCACCGCCGAGACCCGCCGGATCCGCCGCGGCGGTCTCCCCACGGCCGCCGCCCTGCTCGCCGCCCTGTGCGCCTCGGCGGCCCAGCGTGATCGCGATCTCTTCGGTCGGCTGCTTCCCGCCGACACCGACGGCTTCGCCGCGTACTGGCTGGCGGCCGCCCGCTATACGGCCGCCGTCTCCGAATCGCTGTGCGCGGCAGCCTGGAACCCGACGCGGGAGGACCCGGCAGCGGTGTCGCCCGTCCCGGCCCACAACGCGGCGGGGTGAGGGGCGGACCGCCCGAGAACGGGCGGTGCACCCCGCCGATCGGCGTCGGCCGAAGCGCCGCGTGGGTCCGCATCCGGCGACATCATCGGGTCATCCTCGCGCACACAGTTGTCCTCGCGTGATGGTTCTCCACGGTGCGGTCCTCGGCGCACCCGCCCACGGGCGCACCGATTCATCTCGGTCTCAGCTCGCGACTTCGGGCCCGGTTCTTCGCGACGTTGCGCGTCTTCTTCCGGCGGCCCGACTCGGCGAGCAGGGCGAGTACCGCCGGCGACCTCGACCCCTCGGCGAGGGCGCGCTGCATCCAGTCGGTGATCTCCGCCAACTCGGCCGTTGTCGGCACGTGTCCGTCCTTGGGGGGAAAGGTGGAACAGCCAGTCGTGGATAGGGCGGCGGATGAACGCGCGGTGCCCTTCCGCCGCGAGCCCGTCGATCTCCGGCAGCAATCCGGACGCCCACACCCGGAACTCGGCAGGTCCGGCCGTCCTCATCGCGATCTCGTCCACGAAGGCGACCACCGCCGACTTGGCGACCATCTCGACGGGGTCGCGAAGGATGGTGGCCACGATCGCCACGTCCCGGTCGCGGCTCGGCGAGGAAGCGATCACCAGCACGACGCGCCGGTAGGCGGACCACCGAACGTGCTCGTCCGCGACCGCGTCGTCGACGTCCACGCCGAGGGCGCCGGCCGCCGCGAGCAGCTCGGCCACGTCGGCATGCAAGGCCATCGCTTCATCCCCTCCCGGACAGCCTGTCCAGTGTGCATCGGCACCGGCTGTCACGTCGGAGTTATGGGCGGCGACGTCCAGGACGAGCCGGACCGCGCTCGCCGGGCCCCTCTCCACGACCCCGGTCGCCGCCACGACGGAAACCGTCCGTGCCGGGGCTCGCCCGCCCCCCCGGCGGCAGCCGACCTCAGACATCCGGCCGCGTCCCGGGAGCGCGCCGCCGGGACCCCGGGTAACGTCGGACGCGGCTGAGGAAGGTGTGGCCATGACGCAGGATCGCGGGGAGCAGACGTTTCAGCGGATCGTCCAGGCCGCCGGAATCGTGATCGACCGGGACGGCTACGCCGGTGCCTCGACCCCGGCGATCCTCCGGCTGGCCAACGTCTCCCGCAGCGGCTTCTACCACCATTTCGCGTCGAAGGAGGACCTCGGCGACGAGATCCTGGCCCGCCAGCACACGTACTTCCAGCAGGTCTCCGAGCAGATGGCGGCGGGCCCGGCCCCCGAGCTCTGGCTCCAGGCCCTGGTGGACATCAGCCACCACTACACCGCCGGCCTCCTGGAGGACCCCGTCCTGCGGGCCGCCGTACGCCTCTCGATCGAACCCGGGCCCTACCAGACCGCCGAGAGCTACGCGGGTTCGCTGGGCGCCGTCACCGCCGCCCTCGAATCCGCGCGCGAAGCCGAGGAGCTCCAGGACCACGTCGAGCCCGTGGAGACCGCGCGGACACTCGTCGGGTGCTACAGCGGCGTACAGATGCTGTCCCTCGCGCTGGCCGAGCGGGACGCCCTGCACCAGCAGGTCAGCGCCATGTGGGCCCTCGTCATGCCCGGTATCGCCCGTCAGGAGATCTTCGCCCGGCTGCGCCTGGGGCCGCCGCGCTCCATGGGTACGTCCCCGCCGCGCTGAGGCGGGGCGGTCACCATGGCCTAGGCGGTCCAGTGCGAGGGGTGGCTCAGGGCGTCGGGAACCTTCGTGCGGGCGTCACCCCGCGCGGCGTTCAGCTGGAGCTGGGTGAGAAACAGCGCGCCGCGCAGATCCGCCCCGCACAGATTGGTGTCCCGCATGTCCGCGCCGATCAGGTCGGCGTCGCGCAGATCGGCGCCGGACAGGTCGGCCGCGACGAGGAGGGCCCCGCGCAGGCTGGCGCCGCGCAGCTTCGCACCGCGCAGCCGGGCGCCCATGAGGTGGGCGCCCCGGTGGTTCTTCTTGCGCCCCGGGACCGCTGCCCGGGCCAGCTCGCTGGCCCGCAGGAGCAGCGGGTTCACCTCGCCGCGCCGCGCGTCCACGTCGACGGCGAGCAGGGTCTCGGCCGTGCCCCCCGTGAGGGTGTCCAGCCGCTCGTACGCGCGGCGCAGCTCGCGGTGCACGGGCCCGGCCGCGGGCAGGTCCAAGGCCTGCGCGATGTACTTCAGAAGCTCCTGGAGCTGCCGCACGACGGGGAAGACCTCATACATCGCGCGGGCCGAATCCGGCTCCTCGCGCCAACTGACGCCCTTGAAGGTGACCTGGGAGACCTTCTGGCCCGCCCCGAAGCAGTCGAACACCGTGCAGCCGTTGTACCCCTGGTCACGCAGCCGCTGGTGGATGCCGCAGCGGAAGTCCTCCTGGAGGTTTCCGCAGGGCGTGCCGGCGGACTTGTCCTCCGGGAAGTCCGAGGAGCGCGAGAAGGGCAGCGCCACGCAGCACAGCCCGAAGCAGCTCCCGCAATCGGCCTGCAGGTCGGGCTGGGCGGTGTACGGGATGCGCTCGGACAAGACGGTGACTCCTGGTGGCGTGCGGGGCGGGCAGCGGTGTGCCGAGGGCTGTGAGCCCCCATTGTCCCGCGTGCGCGGGACGCGGCGTGCCGGGAGTCCGGTCAGCCCTCCGGACGCAGGAGCCCGCGCTCGTAGGCCTTCACCAGCCGCTGCGGCACCTGGTGGACGGTTCCGTCGATCGTGACGGCGACGAGCTGAGGTGTCGTCGCCTTCCACTGGGCGCGACGGTGACGGGTGTTGCTGCGGGACATCTTCCGCTTGGGGACTGCCATGAGGGACCACCTTCGTCGTTTGGCGTTGACCTCGAACGCTATATGAAAACGAGTGTCAACATCAACTCGCCGCCGGTCTGTCGAGCTGCCGCCGTCGAACGGGCCGAAGGCCGCCGTGCGGGGGATCAGGCCGACGTTCCGCCGGTCGGCGCGGGTGCGCCGCAGGGGCGGAGGGCCATCAGCGAGTCCTCCAGGGCCGCGACCATGGCGAAGGGGAACCGGTCGACTTCGAGGCAGAGGGCGACGTCGTCGCGGTGGGCTCCTTCGCGGACGCCTTCCGTCAGTTCCGTGGCGGCGCGCGACTCCGCGGCGCGGCGCACGAACGGGGTCGCGTCCCCCTCGGCCCGGGTGGCTCTCCCCGCGATGTACTGGGCGCATGCCAGGTCTTCCTCGGCGCGCCCGTCCTCGCCGGTGACCACGAACGTGACGTCCACGCAGTCGCGTTGGCGCAGGAACCCCGCCGTCGCCTCCGCCACCACGAAGCCGGCGCACAGGACCAGCGACGCTTCCTTGACCGCGAGGGCGCCCACCGTTCCGGCCGCGGTCTTCTGTATGACGGTCCGTCCGCCCAGGTAGGTGGAGCGCAGCAGGCCAGGTGAGTTGACGGCGTCGAAGCCGGGCGCCGGCGCACCGTCCTTGAGTGCCACCCAGTCCGGACGGTGCGCCTTGAGCGCCAGGGCGTCGTCGAGCGACTCGGCGAGGACGATCTTCTCCGCTCCTCGGGCAAAGGCCCAGGCGGCCACCGTGTAGGCGCGCGTGACGTCGATCACGACCACCACGGACGGCGTTTCGGTCAGTTCGGGAATGCCGAGGAAGCGAATGTCCATCCGGGCATGATCGAGTACGCCCGACCCGGAGTCCCGGGCTTCGTGAGCCACTTCACACCGGCAGGTGCCCGCGTCCCCGTTTCCCTGATCGGGCGCATTGGTCCAGTCCAAGCTGGTCATGAACGGGCGAGGGGGGTGCCATGTCGGATACGGCGTCGGCGACGGCGGACCTGAGGGTGGGTGAGGAAGACGAGCGCGGCACGGTCGGCCCACGGATGAGTCGTTCCGCCGGCGGGCCGGGCTGAGCCAGGAGGCGGCCGCGTCCCGGGCCGGGATCAGCACCAGAGCGCTGCGCGACATCGAGCGCGACCGCGCCCGGCGGCCCCGGGTGCACACCCTGGGAAGCCTCGCCGGGATCGGAGCGTTCGGCACCGACCAGGTGCTCCGACGGCCTCCCCCGGAATCTCCGCGGGGAGGCCGTCCGCTCAGGCGTTCCGGCGCAGCTCCAGGGTGCAGCACTTCACGCTGCCGCCCGCCTTGAGGAGCTCCGAGAGGTCCACGCCGATCGGGTTGAACCCGCGCTCACGCAACCGCGCGGCCAGCTCCGCGGCGTTCTGCGGCAGGACCACGTTGTAGCCGTCCGACGTCGCGTTCAGCCCGAACACCTCGGCGTCGGCGGGGGTGGCGAGGAGGGCATCCGGGAACAGGCGCTCCAGCACGGCCCGGCTGCCGGGGGAGAAGGCCGCCGGGTAGTAGGCGACCGTACTCTCGTCGAGCACGGTCAGGGCGGTGTCCAGGTGGTAGTAGTCGGGATCGACGAGTGTCAGCCCGATCACCGGGCGTCCGAAGTACTCCTGTGCCTCGTCGTGGGAGCGGGGGTCGCTGCGGAAGCCGGTGCCCGCCAGCAGCCAGTCGCCCGCCAGGAGGTAGTCGCCCTCTCCTTCGTTGACGAAGGCGGCCGTGCGCAGCTCCGGAAAGCCGTTGTCGCGCAGCCAGTTGTGGTAGGCGGGGCCCTCGGCGATGCGCTCGGCGTCGCGGAACCGGGCCACGAGGGCCCGCCCGTCGACGACCGTGGCGCCGTTGGCCGCGAAGACCATGTCGGGGAGGGAGGGGACGGGGTCGATCGTGTCGACGGTGTGCCCGAGGCTCAGGTAGACCTCGCGCAGCCGCTCCCACTGGGCGATGGCCAGCGGAGTGTCGACGGGCTTCGTCGGGTCCATCCACGGGTTGATGGAGTAGACCACGTCGAAGTAGGTGGGCCGGCACATGAGGTAGTGCCGGGCACGTGCGGTACGCATATGGGGTAGGTCCCGATCGTCAGGGGCGGCCGGTGAGATATCCGCCCATCGAGGTGAAGTACTCGGTCGCGGGCAGCTCGCGGCCGTCTTCGGTCCGTACGCGGGTGATCGCCAGGCCGTGGTTGCGGCCCCTGCGGGCGTCGGCTCCCGCGACGATCACGACGCCGTCGCCCTCGCGGTAGAAGACGCGGCCCGGGGTGCCGCCGTAGCGGCCCTCGGACACGACGGCCGAGACGACCTCGATCCGCCGCCCCCGGTGGTACGTGAAGGCGGCCGGGTAGGGGGCCGACTGGGCGCGGACCAGGCGCTCCAGGTCCTCGGCCGGCCAGTTCCAGTCGATGCGGATGTCCTCTTCGGCGCGCTTGTGGAAGAAGCTCGCCTTCGACCGGTCCTGAGGGGTGAACTCCTTCTGCCCGGAGGCGATCAGCCCGAGGGCCTCGACGGTGACCGGCGCGATCAGATCGACCGTGCGGTGGAAGAGGTCGGTCGCGGTGTCCGTCGGTCCCACGGGCACCGCCCGCTGGACGACGATGTCACCGGCGTCCAGCTCCTCGTCCATCATGTGCGCCGTGACGCCGACCTCCGGCTCGCCGTTGATGAGCGCCCAGATCAGCGGCGAGAAGCCCGCGTAGGCGGGCAGCAGCGAGTCATGGATGTTGAGCGTGCCGTGGACCGGCAGGGTGTAGATCTCCGGCGGCATCCACGTCCGCCAGTTGTTGGCCACGATGATGTCCGGGGCCACTTCCCGCAGCTGGTCCACGAGTTCGTCGTCCGGCCGGTTGCGGATGATCACGGGGACGCCGTGCTTCTCCGCGAGATCGGCGACCGAGTCGCTCCAGATCTTCTCGTAGGCGTGCTCGCTCCGGGGGTGTGTCACCACGGTCACCACGTCGTGCTCGGAGTCCAGCAGGGCTTGCAGGGTGCGATGGCCCCAGGTCTGGTATCCGAACATGACGACCCGCATGAAGGTGCCTCCTTGGAAAGCGATGACCGGCGCTTCAGTAAAGCAAGGCTTACCTAAGAGCACAACGGCTCATGATTCACAGGCAGGTTGACAGCCCATGACGGCTGGAAACATACCGTGACATCGACAGGGAGGGGCGAGCGGGTTAACTTGACGGCCCGCTCTCCGGCCGCGCGCCGTGGGTCCGAACGCGACCGGGAGGGATCTCCCATGCTCTGCACGAGGCTGACGAACGCGCGCTTCCTCACGATGGACCCCCGCCACCCCGTCGCCCACGACCTGGGGATCTGGCGCGGCCGTATCGCCGGCGTGGACGACGCCGTGACCTCCCTGCCCGCCCGCGAGGTCGTCGACCTGGGCGGAGCGACCGTGCTCCCCGGCTTCATCGACAGCCATGTCCATCTCGCCTGGGCCGGGTTGAAGGCCGGCACCCCGAGCGTCGCCCCGTGCGAACGGATCGAGGACATCCTCGCCGTGGTGGACGCGGATGCCCGGCGGCCCGCCCCTCCCGGTGCCTGGGTGGACGTGGCCGGATATGACCAGCGGGCCCTGGGCCGGCATCTGACCGCCGCCGAACTGGACCGGGTCAGCCACGGCCGCAAGGTCTTCCTGATGCACGACTCCGGGCACGCCTGCGTGGTCAACACCGCGGTGCTGGACCTCCTGCCGGACGGGACCCCGCACGAGGAAGGCTTTCTCGCCGAGAGCGCCATGACCACCGCCCGTCGGCTGCGGCTCCCTTACTCCCAGGAGGAGCTGGCCGACGCGATCGAGCTCGCCGCCCGCGCCTGCCTGGACGAGGGCATCACCGCCTGCGCGGAGGCGGGCATCGGCGGCGGACTCCTCGGCCACAGCCCCGTCGAGCTGGGCGCCTACCAACTGCTCCGGGACCGCGGCCGACTGCCCCTGCGGGTCCAGCTCATGGCCTCCGGCGACACCCTGCGCCCCCGAGCGGCACACACCGACGACGGGTTCACCCAGGCCCTGGACCTCGGCCTGCGCACCGGCTTCGGCGACGACTGGCTGTCGCTCGGCGCGCTCAAGATCTACACCGACGGCGGGATGATGGCCCGTACGGCGGCGCTCACCTCTCCGTACGAGGGGACGGGCGACAACGTCGGCCGCTTCCAGGACGACCCGGAACGCCTCGCCGCCCTCATCGTCGACGGCCACCTCGCCGGCTGGCAGCTCGCCGTCCACGCCATCGGCGACCGCGCCGCCGACCTCGCCCTGGACGCCCTGGAGCGGGCCCAGAAGCTCCGGCCCCGCCCGGACGCGCGCCACCGCATCGAGCACGCCGGTCTGATCCGCCCCGACCAGCTGCCCCGGTTCGCGGCGCTCGGCGTGAGCGCGGTGGTCCAGCCCAACTTCCTGCGCTACTTCGGCGACGACTACGCGAGCGTGATGGGGGAGGAGCGGGCCGGCTGGATGTACCGGGGGCGGGGCTTCCTGGACCACGGCGTCGCGCTCGTCGGCAGCTCGGACCGGCCCGTCACGGACGGCGCACCCCTGCGCGCGATCCAGTTCATGGTCGAACGCGCCTCCACCTCGGGCCGTCTCGTCGGCCCGGACGAGGCCGTCACCGTCGACGAGGCGCTGCGGGCCTATACGGTCGCCGGCGCTCACGCCTGCCGCTGGGAGGACACGGCGGGCGCCCTCGCGCCGGGGATGCGTGCCGACCTGGTGGTGCTGGGCGACGACCCGCACCGCGTGGACCCCTCCCGGATCGGGGACATAGAGATCGTCCGGACCTTCGTGGACGGCCGGGACGCCCGCGCCGCGCGGTGACGCTGCGCGCGGCCGGCGCACCCGTCCGGGTCGACGCCGGCGCCCTGCACGCCCTGGGCCTGTACTCCGGTCAGCCCACCTCGGTGGTCGCCGCGCCCTCTCCGCCGTGCTGGTGGCACGCCGCCGCCGGGCGCAACGCCGAACGACGATCCGAGGGCTGACGGCCCCTCCGCCGCAGAGGCTTCCAACTCCTGTCGTGCTGAGGCTTCTTGGGACTCATTGTCCGGTGGAGGCGGGCCGCCCGGCAAGCGGGCGGCAGAACAATACCTCGCCCTTTTCGTGTTATTTAGGGTGAATCGGGGCATTGGCCCGTAGGTTGGGGAGAAACGCCACCGGGGTGGCGTCCTGTGTCCCCCGAACCACCACCGGCAGGGGACCGGGCGGCAGGTCATGAACGAGGAAAGGCAGGGCAGGTGAACGTGCTGGGGATCATCGCCTCCGGTGTGGCCGCGCTGTTCATCACGGTCGCACTCGCCAAGAGTGCCCGCCGCGTGGCGCTCCGCCCCAACGTCCCGGACGAACCGGGCGGACGTGCGCCGCGGGCCGAGGCGCTGCGCAGGACGGGCGGCGCGACCGCCGTGCTCGGTGTGGGCACGGCGACCGGCGCGGCCCTGTGGCTCGGTGCGGCGGGCGACGCGGCGGGCTCCGTCGGAGGGCTGCTCGCCGGGGCCGGGCTCGTGGCGGTCGTCGGCCTCGTCCACGATCTGAAGCCGCTGTGGGCCGCCCTGCGCCTCGCCGTCCAGATCACCGCCGCGGTCCTCGTCGTCTGCCTGGCCGGATTCCCACCGGCGGCGGGTGTCCTGGCCGTGCTCTGGATCGTCCTCGTCACCCATGCTTTCGCCCTGCTCGACCACGCCGACGGGCTGCTCACCGCCGTCGGACTGGTCACCGCCGCCGGACTGCTCACGTGCGCCCTTCTCGGCAAGGACCCCGCTCTCGCGCTGCTGCCGACGGCTCTCGTGGCGGGACTCGCCGGTTTCCTGCTCCACACCTGGCACCCCGCACGCCTCCGGCTCGGCGCGTCCGGGGCGCAGTTCACCGGATTCGCCCTGGCCGCCTCCGGCGCGTTGATCCAGGCGGCCGCCCCGTCGGGCCGCGCCGCGTGGGCCGCGCTGCCGGCCCTGGCGACGGTGGCCCTCGCCGACAGCGCCCTGGTCCTGATCTCCCGCCGCCGCGCGGCGCGTTCCCCGCTGCGCGAGACGGACGACCACATCGCGCACCGTCTGCGCAGGGTCCGCGTCACCGTGCCGGGCGCCGCGGTCCTGACCGCTCTGTGGGCGGCGGTGCCCGTGGCCACCGGGACCCTGGTCTACGCGGAACTGCTGCATCCCGCGTTCCTCCTCCTGCCGCTCGCGGGGACGGCGGCCGCGGTGTTCGCCCTGCTGAGGATCCCGGCGTACGCCCCGCCCTGCACGGCCCCGCCCCGTAGGGGCTCCTCCCGTACAGTCCCGTCCCGTACGGTCTCGTCCGGCGTGACCCCGTCCCGTACGGCCGCCGCCCGGAGCACCGGGGCGTCGAGCGCCGCCGCCGCGATCCCCGCAGCGGCCTCCGCACCGGGCGCCAAGCGCCCGGCTACCGGCCGGGGCGCCCCCGCCGGCGCCGCCAGGACCGCCGCGGGGCGCCCCACCGTCCCACCCCCGCCCACCGGCCGGCCCACGGCCGAAGCCGCCACGGCCGCGGCCGAACGGCGCTGACACCGCCCGGCCCCTGATCACCCCCGCAGTCGCCCGACCGTCGCGCGGGCCACGGTGCGCGCGTACGGGGAGACCATCAGATACGGTGCCCACGGCCAGGTGTGCCGCATGCAGTACACCCACCACTGGCGCGGTGGCAGTTCGCGCACGGAGGTCACCCGGCGCAGCGCCTCCCGGACGCCGATCCCCGGTTCCCGGCTCCCGGGAGCCGCGGGTCCGTCCACACACTCACCGGCATGCCCCGGGGCGACGAACGCGGCCACTCCGGCCCGCCGCGCGCGCCGGCCGTGGTCGTAGTCGCCCATCCGGTGGCGGAAGACCTTGTCGGGGTCGCCGACGACGTCGTACACGGCGCGGGGCACGAGGACCACCCGGCCGTCGTACGTGTCGCAGCGCTCGGGCCGGTGCGCGCCGGGTTCGACGAGCGTGAGGGACCGGCCCCGCCGTCCGGAGTACACCGTGTCCCCGTACGCGTTGCGCACGGCGCCGACGACGACCGCGTCGGAACCGGCCGCTTCCGAGGTCCGCAACAGCGTCGCGAGGGCGCCCCGGAACAGCTCCACGCCGTCGTCGAGCCACAGCTGATGCGTCCACGCGTGGCTCGGCCCGCCCGGGGCGCCGCCGAGCGGGCCTCCGCCCCCGCCGCCGCTGCGGCTGTTCCGGCTCGCGATGCGCAGCGCCTGGTTGCGGGGGATGTCCGCGCCCACCGACATGACCTCCACCGCCGGATGGCGCAGCCGCACCGCCTCCGGCGTACCGTCGGTGCTGCCGGTGTCCACGAGATGCACACCCAGCGTCGTCCAGGCGGGGAGCCCGCGCTGCTCCTCCAGGGCGCGCAGCGCGGACAGCGTCCGCGCGCGGCGGTCGTGACTCGTCATCAGCACGGCCAGGTGGACGGGGTGCACGGCGGGCTCCTCAGCTCCTGAGTCTCATCATTCATGCATAAAAGCTGATATTCCGCATAGGCTGGGTGGGTGAGCGCCGAACCGATAGCGAACCCGCTCGGGCCCGTGGGGGGCACCACGCCCCCGCGCCGGTCCGGCCGCCTCGTGCCGGTGCTCGCCTTCCTCCTGGCCGTCCTGTGCGTAAGTACGGTCGCGCTCACCGCGACCGTCCGCTCCACGGTCGCCTCACCCGGCTTCTACCAGGCGGTGCTGGACGAGGAGTCGGCCTACGACCGCCTCTACGGCGAGGTGCTCGTGGACCCGGAGATCTCGCCCGTCACCCGTGATCTGCTCGCCCATCTGCCCGTGCCCGAGGCGCTGGTGACGTCGAACATCAAGGTCGTGCTGCCGCCCGCCACGGTCCGGGCCCTCACCGACCAGCAGATCGATGCGGTGACCGGCTATCTGCGCGGCGAGAGCGACGAGCTCCGGCTGACCGTCGACCTGGCCCCGGTGCTGGAGAACCTCGCCGATCTCGCCCGCGTCTACTTCGGCGACCTGGTGGCCAGTGTCCAGGGCCGCGACCGGCCGGACTTCGAACGGTTCACCGCCGACCTGGCCTCGGGCCTCGACGACCTCAAGGAGGGCCGGGCCCCCGAACTGCCCAGACTGCCGCTCACCGAGGACCAGGCCGACCGCGCGGCCGACGCCCTCCTCACGGCCGTACCGGAGCGGCAGCGGACGGCGCTGCGCCCCGAGATCGAAGTGGCGCTGGGCGAGGGGGACGTGTCGACCGCGCTCGCCGTCACCGCGGCCGCCGCGCTCTCCGGCGGCTCCCGCACCGCGGCCGCGGACCTCCGTACCACCCTCCAGGACGGTACGTGGGATCTCACCGGCACCCTGACCGCCGCCGGGGCGGACCTCACCGCCCTCGAAGAGGCGCGCGAGACCATCAGGCTCCTGACCGTGCTCCAGGTCCTCGCCCTCACCCTCGCGCTGTCCGCTCTCGTGACCCTATGGTTCACCGGCCCCACCACCTCGGCCCGCAGGCTGATGCGGCTCGGCCAGGCGCTCGCCTGCGCGGGCGTCCTGACCGGCGCGGTCGTGCTCCTGGCCCGGCTGATCACCGGCGGGCGCCTGTTCGCCACACCGCCCTCGTGGGCCCCGAGCGTCACCTCGCTCGTCGACGACCTCCAGCACAACGCCGTGAACCAGGCGGCGACCACCGGTCTCGGTGCCGCGCTCGCGGCCCTCGTCGGCGGCGTACTCCTCACGGGCGCGGGCTGGGTGCTGCTGGTGCGCCCCGACCGGATGCCGACCCCGACCCCGACGGCCGTGCGGACGGCGGCGGCGGGCGTGGCCTGTGCCGCACTGGTCGGCGTCCTGGTCGTGCCACCCGTGTTCGGCCCGTCCGCACCCCGCCAGTGCCTGGGCAGCAGCCGGCTGTGCGACCTGCGCTACGACGAAGCCGCCTACCTCACCTCGCACAACGCCATGTCCACCACCGCCGACCGGTTCATCGGCCCGCTGCAGGACCCCGACATCACCACCCAGCTCAACACGGGGGTCCGGGCCCTCCAGCTCGACACGTACCGCTGGGAGAGCCCCCAGGACATCGCCGCACGGCTCGACTCACCCGAGTTCACCCCCGAGCAGCGGCGCCTGATCACCGGCGCCATCGACAAGGCCAATCCGCCGCGCGAGGGCCTGTGGCTCTGCCACGGAGTCTGCCGCGCCGGGGCTATCGAACTGGTCCCGGCCCTGGAGGACATCGGCGCCTGGCTGCGCGCCCACCCCAGCGAGATCGTGACCCTCATCGTCCAGGACGACATCAGCCCCGAGGACACCGAGAAGGCGTTCGACGCGGCCGGCCTGGACGACCTCCTGCACACGCCCGACGGGGACCCGGACGCCCCGTGGCCCACTCTGGGGGAGATGATCGACAGCGGCCGCAGGCTGGTGGTGTTCGCAGAGAAGGCCGACGGCCCGGCCCCCTGGTACCGCAACTTCTACCGGTACGGAATGGAGACCCCGTTCGCCTTCCGTAGCCCTTCCGAGATGACCTGCGCCCCCTACCGGGGCGGCACGGGAAAGCAGCTCTTCCTGCTCAACCACTTCATCACCAACGCCGGCGGCAGCCGCCTGGACGCCGGTCGTGTCAATGCCCGCGACTGGGTCCTGGAGCGGATCCGGGCCTGCGAGGCGGAGCGCGGCAGCCCGGTCACCTTCATCGCCGTCGACTACACGACGATCGGCGACGCGCTCGGAGCGGTGAACGAGCTGAACTCCCGCCGCACCCAGGGCGACTGACGGCACGATGCCCGCCCGACGGCACGTCCGGCAGCCGACGCGGCCGTGCCCCGAACCCCGGGAGAGCCGGAGGGGAGCGTGAGAGGCTACTTCCCCAGGGGCTCCCCACCGTGCGGACGGAGCCGGACGACCGCCGACAGATCGGGAACCCAGCGCCCATGAGACCTCCGAGCGACCCGGCACCGCAGGGTGCACCCGCCGCCGCACCGACCCCCGGCGACGGATCCCCACAGCGGGGCCGGGGCCGTCTGCTGGCCGTGAGCGACCTGCACGCCGCGGTGAGCGACAACCGGCCGATCGTCGAGTCCCTGCATCCGGCGTCCGACGCGGACTGGCTGATCGTCGCGGGTGATGTGGCGGAGCGGCCCGAGGACATCAGGTGGGCGCTCGGGCTCCTCGCGGAACGCTTCGCCCACGTGATCTGGACCCCCGGCAACCACGAGCTGTGGACCGTCTCCAAGGACCCGGTCCAACTGCGCGGCCAGGCCCGCTACGACCACCTCGTCGAGCTGTGCCGGGAGCTCGGAGTGACGACCCCGGAGGACCCCTTCCCGCTCTGGCCGGGTCCCGACGGGCCGGTGGCGATCGCGCCGCTCTTCCTCCTGTACGACTACACCTTCCGCGCCCCGGGAACGCACACGAAGGAGGAGTCGCTCGCCGTCGCGCACCAGAGCGGCATCGTCTGCAACGACGAGTACCTCCTGCACCCCGACCCCTATCCGACCCGGGAGGACTGGTGCCGTGCCCGGGTCGCCGAGACGGGCCGCCGGCTCGCGGAGCACGACCCGCAGATACCCCTCGTCCTCGCCGGACACTGGCCGCTCGTCCGCGAACCCACGTCGGTGATGTGGTACCCGGAGTTCGCCCAGTGGTGCGGCACCGAACTGACCGCCGACTGGCACCGCCGCTTCAACGTCGCCGCCGTCGTCTACGGCCACCTCCACATCCCCCGTACGACCTGGTACGACGGCGTGCGCTTCGAGGAGGTCTCCATCGGCTACCCCAGGGAGTGGCGCGAGCGGGGCCACCCGCGCGGCCTGCTGCGGCAGATCCTCCCGTACGGGGGTGAGCCCGCCCCACCGGAACAGACCGGGGCAGGACCCTCCGCACAGCCGCGCACCCCCGGAGGCCCCTCGTGATCGAGCTGCTGCTGCCCGCCGACGTCTCCTCGGCCGCCACCCGCGCGGAGACCGTCCCGGACGGAGCCCTCTTCCCGGAGGAGGAGGCGCTGATCGCCAAGAGCGTGGCCAAACGCAGGAACGATTTCGCGACGGCCCGTGCCTGCGCCCGGCGCGCCATGGCCGGACTCGGCCTGCCACCCGTGGCCGTACTCCGCGGCCACCGTGGGAGACCTCTGTGGCCCGAAGGAATCGTCGGCACGCTCACCCACTGCGCCGGCTACCGGGCGGCCGCGCTGGCCCGTGCGACGGACGTGCTGTCGCTGGGCATCGACGCCGAGCCGCACGCCCCACTCCCCACCGGCGTAAGGGAGTTGGTGACCCTGCCCGCCGAGCGCGAGCGGATCGGTCCGCCCGCGCCGGAGGTCCCGGGCGAAATCCACTGGGACCGCATCCTGTTCAGCGCCAAGGAGAGCGTATTCAAGACCTGGTACCCGGTCACCGGTGTCGAACTCGACTTCGTCCAGGCGGATCTGACGTTCCATCGCACCAACGGTCCGGGAAGCGGCCATGGGTCCCGGGGTCCCACCGCCGCCGAGGGCACTTTCGCCGCCCGGCTGCTGCTCACCGATCCGGCCCTGCCGACGACGCTGCACGGGCGGTGGCGGGTCGAGGACGACATCGTCACCACGGCGGTGCTGGTCCGGCCCGACTGGCGGATGAACAAAGGAATGTGACGGCCGGTCGGCCGTGAGAAGCGGTGGGCTGTGGTGCCCGTCCGGCCGGTGAGCGCCGGGCCGTGGGGGTCAGCCGGCCGGGGGAGCGGTGAGCGGGCGTCCGAGCCCCACGTTCCACCGGCCGGAGCGCCCGCTGAGTTCGGTCAGCGTCAGCGGGGCGACGTCCAGCCGCCAGAACGCCTCCGTGGGCAGACGCAGGCCGTGGACGACCGCCGCCCGGACGACGGCGGTCTCGGCCACCGCCAGGAAGCTCGCGCCCGGCGCGTCCGGTCCGCCGAGGGAGTCCAGCCACGCGCCGGTCCTGGTCACCAGGGCGCCCAGCGACTCGCCGCCGTGCGGAGCCGCCGACGGGTCGCCGAGCCAGGCCGCCACCGCCGCGGGTTCGGCGGCGGCCACCTCGTCGAGGCGGCGGCCGGCCCAGTCCGCCAGGTCCCAGCCGCCCAGGGCCGGTTCGGCCCGCGCCGTCAGTCCGAGGGCCTCGGCGGTTTCGCGGCACCGGCCGGAGGGGCCGCTGAGGACGAGCCCGGTCTCCGGCACCGTACCGGCGGCGGCCCGCGCACTCTCCCGGCCGGACCGGTCCAGGGGGGAGTCGCCGTCGAAGCGCGCCTCCCGCAGCGCCGCGTTCATCGCCGGTGAGACCAACACCACCCGTACTGTCATGTCCCTGCTTCCCATTCCGTACCCGGGGCCCCACAGCCTTGTCGCCCCAAGGCGTCCGCCCTCCGTGACGCCGCACATTCGACCATGGCGGCGCCTGCGCACAGGCGGTAGGGTCGCGTCGACCATGACGAGGGTGGGACGGAAGTCCGGTGAGAATCCGGCACGGTCGCGCCACTGTGAACCCGCCTCCGGGCGGGAAGTCAGACCCGGCACCTTCGTCTGAGCGCCACGACAGGGACGCGTGTTCCCACAGGAGGTTCTGCCATGGCACACTCCGCCGTTTCCGCGACGGAGACATCCGAGATCACTCCGATCTCGGCGAAGGCCCTTGCCCCGTGGGCGGTCTTCTTCGGCATTCTCATGCTCGTCCTGCTGTACTTCGTCGGCGCCGAACAGGGCGCCACCGCACTCATCTCGGGCGAAGGCGTCCACGAGTGGGTTCACGACGGCCGCCATCTGCTGGGCTTCCCCTGCCACTGAGACACCTGAGGAACCAGGGCCCCGCCCGGGACATCACCCCCCGGGGGAGTCAGCGGACGCGGCCGGCAGCGGCAAGCAAGAGAAATCAGGAAACCATCGTGAACCCCATATCTGTCAGAGCCCTGCTCGTGCGCGGCATGCTCGCGGGTCTGATCGCGGGCGCGCTCGCGCTCGTCGTCGCCTACTTCCTCGGCGAGTCCCAGGTGGACGCGGCCATCGCCCTCGAAGAGGCCCACAGTCATGACCACGGCGGCGGCGAGGAGTTGGTCAGCCGCACCATGCAGGCCACCGGCGGACTCGCCACCGGCGTCCTGGTATTCGGCGTCGCGGTGGGCGGGATCGCCGCCCTCGTGTTCTGCTACGCCCTGGGCCGCATCGGCGACTTCGGCCCCCGGGCCACGGCGGCGCTGATCGCGGGCGCCGCCCTGCTCACGGTCTACGTCGTACCGTTCCTCAAGTACCCGGCGAACCCGCCCGCCGTCGGCAACCCGGACACGATCGGCGAGCGCACCACACTGTTCTTCCTGATGGTCGCTCTCAGCGTGCTGCTGGCCGTCGCCGCCGTCATCATCGGCAAGCGGCTCGCACCCCGCCTGGGCAACTGGAACGCGAGCATCGCGGCCGTCGCCGGTTTCGTCCTGCTGATCGGTCTCGCCCACGCCTTCCTCCCCTCCTTCGACGAGGTGGGCAAGGACTTCCCGGCGACCCTGCTGTGGGAGTTCCGGCTCGCGACGCTGGCGGTCCAGGCGACGCTGTGGAGCACCTTCGGCATCGTCTTCGGCTATCTCACCGAGCGGCTTCTCAATCCCGCCGTCCGTGCGGCGGTGCCGCGTACCGCGAGTGCGGTGAACTGAGCCGTACGGACGCGCGCACACTGACCTGGACGACAGAACCCGCCGGGAGAGTCCGGCGGGTTCTGTCGTGTGCGGGCGGGTCCGGAGGGGGGTAGCGACGCTTTTGAGCGTCGCTACGATCGCGGGGGTAGCGTTGCTATCGATCTGGTGTTAGCGTTGATAACATCGGGTTTCACGGAACCGCCGCGACCCCAGTCGCCAGGAGCATTGCCATGACCGAACAGTCCGCAGCCGCATCGGCATCCGCGCCTCGCCGGGTGGCCGTGGTCACCGGAGGGTCGCGGGGCATCGGCCGCGAGAGCGCCGAACGGCTCGCCGCCGACGGCTTCGCGGTCGTCGTGAACTACGCGGGCAACCGGACCGAGGCCGAAGCCGCCGTCGCCGCGATCACCGCCGCGGGCGGCGAGGCCGTCGCCCAGCAGGCGGACGTGGCCGACGAGGTGGCGGTCGCCGCTCTCTTCGATGCTGCCGAGGAAGCGTTCGGCGGGATCGACGTGGTGGTGCACGCGGCGGGGGTCATGGCGCTCGCCCCGCTGGCCGAGCTCGAACTCGACACGCTCGACCGGATGCACCGCACCAACATCCGGGGCACGTTCGTCGTCGACCAGCAGGCGGCGCGGCGGGTGCGCGCGGGCGGCGCGATCATCAACTTCTCCAGTTCGGTGCTGTCGCTGGCCCTCCCCGGCTACACCGCGTACGCCGCGACCAAGGGTGCCGTCGAGGCCATGACCCTGATCCTCGCCCGGGAGCTGCGCGGCCGGGACATCACGGTCAACGCCGTGGCTCCGGGGCCGACCGCCACCGCTCTCTTCCTGGACGGCAAGGACGAGGAGACCGTCGCACGGATGGCCGCCCAGCCGCCGCTGGAACGGCTGGGGACCCCGCAGGACATAGCCGAAGTGGTCTCCTTCCTCGCCGGCCCGGCCCGCTGGGTCAACGGGCAGGTGCTGCGGGCCAACGGCGGCATCGTCTGAGGGTCGCCGTGCCGCTTGATAGCGTCCGTCCGGTGAGCACGAGTACCCGGACACGCATCCTGGAAGTGGCCGCCACCCTGGTCAGGGAATCGCCCGACGGCGACATCTCCACGCGCGCCGTGTGCGAGGCCGCCAAGGTGGGCCCACCGGCCCTCTACCGCCACTTCGGCGACAAGGAAGGACTGCTGTCGGCCGTCGTCGACCACGGCTTCGAGGAATACCTGGCGACGAAGAGGGAGCGCGGCGAGACGACGGACGCCGTGGAGGACCTGCGCCGGGGATGGGACAGCCACATCGCCTTCGCCCTCGACAACCGCAATCTCTACCGGCTGATGAACTCGCCGGCGATGCGCACCCCGCCCGCCGCGGCGCTGGAGTCCCACCGGATCCTCACCGGAGACCTCGAACGGGCCGCCGCCCAGGGCCGCATACGCGTCGCGCCCGAGCTGGCCGCCCAGATGATCATGTCGGCCAACGTGGGGGTGGCCCTGATGCTGGTCTCCCGTCCGGCGACGTTCGACGACATCGGGGTGTCCCACCGGGTGCGGGACGCGCTGTACGCGACGGTGCTCACACCGGAACCACCGCGGGAACCGTCGGCGAGCGTACCGGCGGACGCCGAAGTCCCCACGGCAGCAGCCCGGTTGAGCGCTCTGCTGCGGAAGGAGCGCGGGGCGGGGCTGAGCACCGCCGAGGCGGCGCTGATGAAGGAGTGGCTCGACCGGGTGGCGAACGCCTGCCCGGAGACCTGAACCGAGGCGTCGGACATGACGCCGCCCCGGGTGCGAGAGTGCGGGGAAGCCGGGATGTCGGCGCGTCCAGGTGCCCAGGTGTCCAGGAGTCCTTGCGTCAGGGTGCGGGGGAGGGGGCGTCGTGGTCGCGTAGGCCGTCCTCGATGCGGCGGGCCGCGTTCCCGAGGATCTGCTCGAGGTCCTTCCGTACCTCGTGTTCCGTGCTGCCGTGCGGTGCGTATGCGGACACCGTCAGCACCAGGTCGCCGTTCCGTAGGAGGAGGGTGCGGCCGGGGCGGCCCCGGTCGTCGGCCGGCAGCGAGTAGGCGTCCTCGTGCACCTTCTCGGGCCCACGCCCGTGAGCGCGGTCGAGATCCTCCTTGACGCGGTACGCGTGACGGGCGGGCTCGGCGTCCTCGTACACCGAGGCCGTGGCGCTGAGCTCCCAGAACGCGCCGTCCGGGCCCTTGAGGTCCGCGAGGCAGCCGGTCCGCCGGTAGAGCGGCCGCGCGCCGTCCTCACCGACGTCCTCCAGGGCGTCGGGGGAGGCGGAGTCGGTGGTGCTGCCGAGGCTGAAGCCTTCGGCGGGCGGTGCGCCCGTGAGGAGGTCGCACGGCCTGGCGGTCCAGCTGTGAACCCCCGGCGGACGAGCGCGCAGCTCCGCCGCCTCCCTCTTCGTCCCGTCGTCGCCACCGCCGGAGCAGCCTGCCGAGGCCGCCACCGCCAGCCCGATGAGCGCGGCCGACCGCGCCCGGCGTAACGCGGCGTTCCTGGATCCCTTCATCTCCCACCCCTTCGCCCTGGAGATCCCATTGTCCGATGCCCGTACCGGCGGGTAAAGGACACCGGGCCCGCACCGAAGGGTGCGGGCCCGGCAGGAGGCACGGGGCGGCGGCTCAGGAGCGTTCGGCTCCGGGGCCGAAATCACCGGTGAGGGCAGCGGCCATCCGCAGGTGCGGCGCCGCGTCGGCGGTGCGCCCCTGGCGTTCCAGTGTCCGGCCGAGCATGAGGTGCGCGTACGTCTCCACCGGGTCCAGCTCCAGGATCCTCCGCAGTTCCTCCTCCGCCTTTCCCAGCCGGGCGGAGTGGTAGTAGGAGCGAGCCAGCAGCAGCCGCGGCGCGACCTGCTCCGGCACCTCCTCGACGAGGCCGCCCAGAATCCGCGCGGCCGTCAGGTACTCCTTCGCCTCGAAGAACATCTGCGCCCGGTCCCACCGGTCGGCGGCGGTGCCGAACTCGTAGTAGGTCTCGGTCTCGCTCACGTGTCCTCCTTCGTGTGGTGCGGGCCGTCTCCGGCCCGCCCCGCCGTACGTTCAGGCATGACAACATCGCAAACTGGTTGAACATTCCACTAAAATTCTGGCGTGGGACCCGGTGCTCCACGCCGCTACGGGAATAGGTTGAGCGCCATGAGCAATCTCGATCGCCAGGCCACGCCCTCCGTCTGCGGCGGGCGGGGTTTCGTCGTCGCCGAGCCCGTCCGTGAACTGCTGGCTCCCCGCCGCGTCCAACTGGGTGAGTCCACCGAGGTCCGCCGTCTGCTGCCCAACCTCGGCCGGCGCATGGTGGGCGCTTGGGCCTTCGTGGACCACTACGGGCCCGACGACATCGCCGACGAGCCGGGCATGCAGGTCCCGCCGCATCCGCACATGGGCCTCCAGACCGTCAGCTGGCTCCACGACGGGGAGGTGCTCCACCGGGACAGTTTGGGCAGTCTGCAGACGGTACGCCCCCGCGAACTGGGCCTGATGACCTCGGGCCGCGCCATCAGCCACTCCGAGGAGAGCCCGAGGGAACACGCCCGGCTTCTGCACGGAGCGCAGCTCTGGGTGGCCCTTCCGGACGCGCACCGCCATGTCGAGCCGCACTTCCAGCACCACGCGGACCTGCCCGTCGTCACCGCTCCCGGCCTGTCCGCCACCGTCATCCTCGGCGAACTGGACGGGGCGGCCTCGCCCGGTACGGCGTACACGCCGATCGTCGGCGCCGACCTCTCCCTGACCGGAGGCGCCGAGACCCGCCTGCCCGTGGACCCCGACTTCGAGTACGCGGTCCTGTCCATGTCGGGCGAGGCCGAGGTCGACGGCGTACCCGTGCTGCCCGGCTCGATGCTCTACCTCGGCTGCGGTCGCACCGAACTGCCGCTGCGCGCCGTCTCCGACGCCGGCCTCATGCTCCTGGGCGGCGAGCCGTTCGAGGAGGAGCTCGTGATGTTCTGGAACTGGATCGGACGGTCCCAGGAGGAAATCGCACAGGCCCGCGACGACTGGATGAACGGCACCCGCTTCGGTGAGGTGAAGGGCTACGCCGGTCCTCCGATTCCAGCCCCCGAGCTGCCTCCGGTGCCGCTGAAGGCGCGAGGAAGGGTGCGCTGAGCCGGGGTGGGAGCCCGGCCGGCTGGCTTCAGCGCGACTGCCACGATCTTGCCGACGGGGTGGAGGGCGGGCATGGCCGAGGTTCGGGATCAGTTGGAATGCGCGCCTTGGGCGTGGTGACTTCCAAGCCGCAGCATGACTTTGCTGCTCCCGCTCGCCGGATCGGCGGCAACGGCGAGTGCCTCCTCGGCCCGTTCCAGCGGGAAACGGTGGGTGATCAGCGGGGTCACGTCCAGTCCGTCCCGGAGGGCGCGCAGGGCGTCGTCGATCTCCTCGACGAAGCGGTACGAGCCGATCCAGGTGATCTCCCGGGTTACCAGGTCACCGAGTGCCACGGGTACGGCCGTGCCAGGCAGGTTGCCGACCTGGACGAGGGTTCCGCCGCGGGCTGTGGCCCGCAGTACAGGCCCCAGCGCGGCCGGGGCGCCGGACGCCTCGAAGACCACGTCCACGTCCTGGGGCAGTCCCTCGCCGGCGGAGAGGTCGCATGTCTCGTCAGCGCCCATGGCGCGGGCGACGGCGAGCGAGGACGACGCCAGGTCGGCGGCGACGACCCGGCCCGCACCACGGTGCCGGGCGGCGGCGACGACCAGGGAGCCGATGGGGCCGCAGCCGTTGACCAGGACCGTGCGGCCCCTCAGCTCCGGGACCCGGCTCACGGCGTGCAGCGCGACGGCCAACGGCTCGGCGAGTGCGCCCTGCTCGGTGGAGACGCCGTCCGGCAGAGGTCGGATCTGGGCGGCGTGGACCGCCCGGTACTCGCTGAACCCGCCGTCGGTGTGCGGATCGAAGGCCGCCGAACCGAAGTACCGGACGCGCGGATAGAGGTTCGTCCGTCCGGCGAGCCGCTCGGGAAGGACGCTGTCACCCATGGGCCGGGCCGGATGCACGGTGACCGCCTGCCCCATGTCGAGACCGGTGACCCGGTCGCCGAGTGCGGCGATCCGGCCCGCGAACTCGTGCCCGAGCACCAACGGGTGCGCGAGCGTGGCGGTGCCGGACGCCCCCTTCTTCCAGTAGGCGATGTCGGATCCGCAGATCCCGCCCCACTCCACGGCCAGCAGCACCTCGCCCGCGCCGGGCACGGGCCGGGCTCGGTCGTCGATGCGTACGTCGTCGGCGCCGTGCACCACGACCGCCCTCATCCGGCTGCCGCCGGCGGTCACGGGCCCGGAACCTTCCGCTGCGGGAGTCCGCGCGGCTCCCGCTCGGTCGATCGACTTCATACGGCGTCCTCCAGCCGGACCAGGTCCCGTCCGCGCGTCTCGGGTGCGAGGTAGGCGCTGACGAAGGTGATGAGCGAGTAGACGATGAGCATGGCGGCGATGGGCCACCAGCTGTTGGTGACGGCGGTGAGTGTGGCCGCGAGTACCGGGCCGATCGCGGTGGCGAGGATGCCGCCGATCTCCTTGGAGAGCGCGAGCTGTGTGAACCGGGTCCGCGAGCCGAAGAGTTCGGCCATGGTGACGCTTTCGAGCGAGAACAGCCCGAGGACGCCGATGTTCAGACCGAGGACCATGCCGAGCATCACGCCCGGGGTCGACCCGGAGGTGATGAGGAGCATGACCGGGAAGGCAAGGACCACGGTCAGGGCCGAGAGTACGAGGTAGACCGCGCGGCGTCCGAAGCGGTCGCCCAGCAGACCGACCAGCGGCACGGTGGCGAAGCCCAACAGCGAGCCGTACACGATCGCGTCCGTCGGCACGGACCGCTCGACCGCCAGGTTGGTGGCGAGGTAGCCCACCAGGAAGGTCTGGATCAGTCCGGAGTTGCCGGCCTGGCCGAAGCGCAGCCCCAGCGCGAGGAAGAACGCCTTGCCCTTGCGCTGGCGGATCCCCGCCGCGAGCATGCCGCCCTTCTGCTCGTCGGCCGTGGCGATGACGGACTCGACCTCGTCACGGTCCAGTGCCATGCCGTCCACCACGTCGGGGCGCTCCTCGAAGACCGGGCTCTCCTTGAGGCTGCGCCGCATCCAGACCGCGAAGATCATCAACAGGAAGCTCAGCAGGAAGGGCAGCCGCCAGCCCCAGGAGAGCAGCTGCTCCTCGCTGAGCACGGCGAGCAGGACGGCCCACAGGCCCGACGCGGCGAGCGTCCCGGAGTTCGTGCCGAGCGACACCAGCGAGGAGATCAGGCCGCGCCGCCCGACAGGTGCGTACTCGGCCAGCATGACGGTGGCCCCGGCGATCTCGGCACCGGCGCCGAAGCCCTGTACCAGCCGCAGCGCGACGAGCAGGATCGGCGCGAGGATGCCGATGGTGGCGTACGTGGGCAGCGCGCCGATCAGGGTGGTGGAGGCACCCATCAGCAGGATGGTGATGTACAAGACCTTCTTACGGCCGAGCCGGTCGCCCATCCGCCCGAAGTAGACGGCCCCGGCGAGGCGGGCGACGTATCCGACGCCGTATGTGGCCATGGCGGCGATCAGCCCGATGGCCGGGCTGACGTCTGGGAAGAAGATCTTGTTGAAGACGATCGCGGCGGCCAGCGAGTAGAGCTGGAAGTCCATGAACTCCATGGCTGTACCGAGCCAGCCCGAGACGGCGGCGCGGGTCAGGTCGCGTGTGCTGCGCTGTGCGGAGGGCGTCTGCTGGGCGGCTGTGACGCTGTCCTTCATCGTGAACTCCGTTGTTCGGAACCGAGGAAGCTCTTGGGGACGGGAACGGGGGCAGGGAGGCGGATACAGGGGGCGGGCGAAGGTCCGGGCACGGTGTCAGATTTCGACGCGTCCTGCGTCCAGGGCGGGGAGCCGGTCGGCGACGGCGGCGGTGAGCGCGTCGTCGTCCGCCAGGTCCGTCGCGCCCAGGACCCGCAGCAGTGCGCGTACCGTCTCGACGGGCCGGTCCGCGGGCCGCCAGCAGGCGGCGAGGGTCTCGGCGGCGGGATCGGCAGGGGCGTCGGGTGCGCCGGTCCGGCGGGTGCTGTGCGCCCAGGCGGCGAGGGCGAGTTCGAGCACCGGGGTGCTCGCGCCGCGGGCGCGCAGTTCACGCAGGGCGGGCAGCCAGCGCTCGGTGATCTTCAGTGATGCGTCCGAGCCGATCTGCCGCAGCAGGTGGTGCATGGCGGGATTACGGAAGCGTACGACCAGGTCGTCGGCGTACGCTGCCGGGTCCGGGCCGCCCGCGGGGAGGGTGGGTGCGACCTCCGCGCACAGCGCCCGGACGAGAGGCTCGCCCCAGTCCGCCGCCATGGTCGCGGCGATCGTGGTGAGCCCCGCCGCCGCGCCGAGATGGGCCAGTGCGGAGTGGGAGCCGTTCAGGAGCCGCAGTTTGGTGAGCTGATAGGGCGCGACGTGCGGGACGAACAAGGCGCCGTCGAGCTCCCAGGGCGGCCGGGGCGCAATGAAGGAGTCCTCCAGCACCCACTGGCGGTACGGCTCACCTGTCACGGCGAGGGCGTCCCGCACTCCCAGCGCGGTGACGGTGGCCGCCCGGTCGGCTTCGCCGGTCGCGGGCACGATCCGGTCCACGACCGTCGCGGGGAAGGCGACGGCCTCGGCCATCCGGTCCAGGATCTCCGTGCGGTCCGGCCAGGCCGACGCACGGACGAAGTCGCGGACCGTGCGGGCCAGCGCCGCGCCGTTGTCCGCCATGTTGTCGCAGGACAGGACATTCACCGGGGGCGCGCCCGCCCGCATCCGGGCGGCCAGCCCGGCGGCCACGCGCCCGACGACCGTGGTGAGCTGCCCGCCGGTGGCGGCCGTGAGGTCGGCGGCGACGGGTGCGGCCGTGGTGTCGAGACCGCCGGTCGCGGAAGAACGGTGGTAGCCCTTCTCCGTCACGGTCAGCGTCACCACCGTGACCTCGGGGTCGGCGAGGAGGGCGTCGACGGCACCGGCATCGGGGCCCATGGCCAGCGCACCGACGATGGAGCCCACGACGCGCGTGCGGTGTCCGTCCGGACGGCGTTCGGTGAGCGAGTACAGGCAGTCCTGGTTCCGCAGAGCGCGCACGGTCCCGGCCGACCGGGGCGCGACCGCGGTGATGCCCCACGGCTCGCCGGAGCGGGCCGCGGCATGCTCGGTGTACACGGCCTGGTGTGCCCGGTGGAAGGCGCCGAGGCCGAAGTGGACGATGCGGGTGCGCAGTTCGGCCGGGTCGACGGCAGGCCGCAGTGCGGGCGCGAGCCGCGGGAGGACCGCACGGCCCAGCAGGTCGTCGGCGCTCACCAGTCGTGCACCGACCCGTCGCGTCGGCGGGCGACCGGGAGGTAGCGCCGCTGGTAGGGGAAGCGCTCGGCCGCCTTCTCGTCGTACTCGACGCCGAGGCCCGGCTCCTGGGAGGGGTACAGCATGCCGTCGGCGAAGGTCACCCCCGTGCGGAAGACCTCGGCGGTCTCCTCGGCGTGGCCCATGTACTCCTGGATGCCGAAGTTCGGCACGGCGATGTCCAGGTGCACGGCGGCGGCCATGCTCACGGGCGAGAGGTCGGTCGCCCCGTGGGATCCGGTCCGCACCTGGTGGAGCGCGGCGAGGTCGAAGATCCGGCGCAGGTGGGTGATGCCGCCCGCGTGGACCACGGTGGTGCGCACGTAGTCGATGAGCTGTTCGGTGATGAGGTGTTGGACGTCCCAGATCGAGTTCATCACCTCGCCGACCGCGATGGGTGTGGTGGTGTGCTGCCGGATGAGCCGGAAGGACTCCTGGTTCTCGGCCGGGGTGGGGTCCTCCATCCAGAACAGGCGGGAGGCTTCGACGCTCTTGCCGAACCGGGCGGCCTCGTTCGGCGTGAGCCGGTGGTGCACGTCGTGCAGGAGGTGGAAGCCGAAGCCGAAGCGTTCCCGAACCGCTTCCAGGTACCTGGGCGCGAAGTCGAGGTAGGCGTCGGTGTCCCAGGGCTGCTCTTCCGGCAGCTCGGTGGCAGCCGGCTCGTAGACCTCGCCCTTGCGCACCCCGTACGTGCCCCCGACGTCGGGCACCGCGGCCTGGGCCCGCACGGCCTTGTAGCCGAGCTCCAGATAGCGCTCGACGTCGTCGAGGAGCGAGGGCACGTCGGTGCCGCTGGCGTGTGAGTAGACCAGTACGCCGTCGCGCGACCGGCCTCCGAGGAGCTGGTGGACGGGCAGGCCCGCCGTCTTGCCGAGGATGTCCCACAGGGCGGTGTCGACGGCGGCGATCGCCGTCATCGTGACGGGGCCGCGCCGCCAGTAGGCTCCCTTGTAGAGGTACTGCCACGTGTCCTCGATACGGCTCGGGTCCCTGCCGATCAGCAGCGGCACCACGTGGTCGCGCAGATAGCCGGCCACGGCCAGCTCCCGGCCGTTGAGGGTGGCGTCGCCGAGGCCGGTCACTCCGTCCGTGGTGGTGATCCGCAGCGTGACGAAGGTCCGGCCGGGGGAGGCGACGAAGACCTCGACGCTTTCGATCCTGCTCACAAGCACTCCTTGGTCGCGAAGTGCTTGTATACAAGCACTTGTATCGCAGAACGGCAATACGTGATCCCTGCTCTACGTACGATGTGTCCATGGCTCAAACGAACGGGCGGACGAACCGGCGCGCTATCTACCTGAAGCTGCGCCAGATGGTCCTGACCCTCGAACTCGCTCCAGGCGCCGCGCTCTCGGAGAATGAACTCGCCGCCTCGATGGGTGTCAGTCGCACACCGGTACGGGAGAGCCTGATCCTGCTGGCCCAGGATGGCCTGGTGCAGGTCTTCCCCAAGATCGGATCGTTCGTCTCCCGGGTCGATCCGGCCCAGGTCGCCGACGCGCAATTCCTTCGGGAAGCGGTGGAACTCGCCTCGCTGGACGACCTGCCCGCACGGCTCGACCCGGCGGTCGTAGGGGAGCTGCGGGACAACCTCGACCGGCAGCGCCGCGCGGACCTCGGCCTGGAGGAGTTCTTCGATCTGGACGAGGCGTTCCACCACGGCCTGATGCGGTTGAGCGGGCACGGGAATGTCTGGACCACCGTCGCCGCCGCCAAGGGGCACCTCGACCGGGCGCGCCGCCTCGGCCTCCACGAGAACGAGTCCCCGGCCGTGTTCGTGGCCCAGCACCGGGAGATCTTCGACGCGATCACCGGAGGGAACGCGCCGCTCGCCCGGACGGCCATGCGGACACATCTGCGCGCCGTCTTCGATGACATCGAACGCATCCGCGCGCACTCCCCCGAGCTGTTCGCCGCCGACGCCTCGTCCGTGCCTGTCAGGCGCAACATCGTGGTCTGGGAGTGACCCCGCCGCTCACCCCGGCCCCGGCCGCCCCACCCTCACCGGGCAGCCGCGGCCGCTGCCCGGGATGCCTCTGCTGCTCGTAGAAGCTGCGCCGCCTCGAACTGATCGCGCACATCGACCGGTTGGCCAAGGAGGGCGGTCAGGTCGTCTGCGCCACGCACCGGCGGGGAACTCGGCAGCGAGCTCTTCACCACCGTTCTGCAACGATCTGTCCCGCCGCTCCTCAGAGCGCCCCCCGGTCGGCGAGATCGGTCACCACATCGCGGACCGCGTGCAGGGCGGGGTTGTCGTCGCCCGCCCGCCAGGCCGCGACGAGTTCGACCGGCTCCCCCTCGACCCCGACGAGCGGGCGCAGCACGACACCGTCCAGCTTGAGCGCCTCCGCCGCCCGGGGCACCAGGGCGAGCCCCAGCTCCGCGCGCACCAGCGCGAGGATCGTGTGCACCTGGCTCAGGTAGTGAACGTAGCGCGGCACGACCTCCGCCTGGCGGAAGACCCCGACCAGCACCTCGTAGAAGTAGCGTGCCTCGGCGGGTGAGTACATGACGAACGGCTCTCCGTCGAGGTCACGGATGTGCGGCGTGCGGTCCGGTTCGGCGAGCGGATGGCCGACGGGCGTCGCGAGGAGAAGGGACTCGCGGTGCAGCGGGCGGTGCGCGATCCCGGTGCCGGGCACCGGCGGGCGAACGAGCCCCAGGTCCAGTTCTCCGGAGCGCAGTTCCTCCAGTTGCGCTCCGGACACCCGCTCGCGCAGAACCAGGCCGACGCCGGGCAGCCTGGCGTGGATGGCCCCCACGATGCCGTCGAGCACGGAGTGCGCCGCTGACCCCGTGAATCCGAGCGCTACGGTCCCGACCTCGCCCGCGAGCGTCCGCCGTACGGACAGCGCCGCCTGCTCGGTGAGCCCGAGGATACGCCGGGCGTCGCCGAGGAACGCCATCCCCGCCGCGGTGAGCCGGACGGACCGTCCGGCACGGTCGAACAACTGGACACCCAACTCCCGCTCCAGGAGCTGGATGCGCCGGGACAGGGGCGGCTGCGTCATCGACAGTCGTTCCGCCGCCCGTCCGTAGTGGAGCGTCTCCGCGACGGCCACGAAACTCTCCAGCTGACTCAAGGTGAACATCGATCCAGTATGCGCATCAGTCGATGCGTAAGAAGTGTTGGACGTGCATCAGTTTCGTTCCTATGGTCATCGAAATCGCTGTTCTGCACGTCCTGCGGAAGGAAACGTTCATGTCCACCCACACCCCGACCGAGCTCGCCGAACGCCTCGGCTCCGGGCTGCTGTCGTTTCCCGTCACCCACTTCACCCCCGAACTGGCGTTCGATGAGGCCGCCTACCGGGAGAACATCACCCGCATGAGCCAGTACGACGTCGCCGCACTGTTCGCGGCCGGCGGGACCGGGGAGTTCTTCTCCCTGACCACGCAGGAGGTCGGCACCGTACTGCGGGCCGCCGTGGAGAGCGCCCCCTCCGGCACGCCGATCCTCGCTCCGGCCGGGCACGGCACCGCGCAGGCGGTCGCCATGGCACGCGAAGCCGAGGCGGTCGGCGCCGACGGTGTCCTGCTCTTCCCGCCTTACCTGACCGAGGCATCCGCGGACGGTCTGACCGCCCACGTGCGGGCGGTCTGCGAGGCCACGTCGCTCGGGGTGGTCCTCTACAGCCGCGCCAATGCCGTCTACAGCGCCGACACGGTGGCCGCGCTCGCCGACACCTGCCCCAACCTGATCGGCCTGAAGGACGGGGTCGGCGACCTGGAGAGGATCACTCAGATCCGCTCGCGGCTCGCGGACCGCCTGGTGTACATCGGCGGCCTGCCGACTGCCGAGACGTTCGCGCTGCCTTACCTGGAACTGGGTGCCACGACCTACAGCTCCGCCATCTTCAACTTCCTCCCCGACTTCGCCCTGACCTTTTACAAGGCGGTCCTGGCGCGGGACCGGCCGCAGGTCCAGGACCTGCTCGACCGGGTCGTGCTCCCCTACACCGCGATCCGCGACCGCAAGCCGGGATACGCGGTCAGCATCGTCAAGGCCGGCATGGAACTGACCGGGCACCCCGCCGGTCCGGTACGGCCGCCGCTGACCGACCTGGACGACGCCGAGCGGGAACTGCTCGCCGGAGTCATCGAAGCCTCACGCGCCGTCGCCTGACACGTGTCGCCTCACCAAGGAAAGGAGCCCCCCGTGTCCGACCTGCCCCGGACCCGCCCCACAGGCGCGATGGTCATCGGCACCCGCCCCGTCACCGGTACAGGAGAAGAGATCCGGTCCGTCGACCCCCGTACCGGACAGCCGATCGAACCCGGCTACCCGGCCGCGTCGGCCGACCAGGCCGACCGGGCCTGCGAACTGGCCCGGGAAGCCTCGACCGCGTACCGCACGACCACCCCCCAACGGCGAGCCGCCTTCCTCGACCGCATCGCGGACCTGCTCGACACGGAGCGGGACGCACTGGTGGAACGGGCCCACACCGAGACCGCGCTGCCCCGCCCCCGGCTCACCGGCGAGGTCGGGCGCACCAGCGCCCAGCTGCGCCTGTTCGCCGCGGAGCTGCGGGCCGGCGTGTGGCAGGGAGCCCGCATCGATCCGGCGCAGCCGGACCGCCGGCCGCTGCCGCGCGCCGACATCCGCCAGCGCCGGACAGCCATCGGCCCCGTCGTCGTCTTCGGCGCCAGCAACTTCCCCCTGGCCTTCTCCACCGCCGGGGGCGACACCGCATCCGCACTGGCCGCCGGATGCCCGGTCATCGTCAAGGCCCACCAGGCCCACCTGGGCACGGCCGAGCTGGTGGCACGTGTCGTCAGCCGGGCGGCCGCCGAGACCGGCATGCCCGAAGGCGTCTTCTCCCAGCTCGTCGGCAGCGGCACGGAGCTGGGGACCAGGCTGGTCAGCGATCCTCGGGTGCGCGCCATCGGCTTCACCGGTTCCCGCTCCGGCGGACTGGCGATAGCCGCCGCGGCCGCCGCCCGGCCCGTACCGATCCCCGTCTACGCGGAGATGAGCAGCATCAACCCGGTTCTGCTCCTCCCAGGGGCGCTCAAGGCCCGGGGCGCGGAGCTGGGGGCCGCTTTCGCCGCATCGCTGACCCTGGGAGCCGGGCAGTTCTGCACCAACCCCGGGCTCGTCCTCGCCGTGGCGGGCCCCGGCCTGGACGCCTTCACCGCGGCCGCCACCGAGGCCGTCGCCGCGGACCCCGGTGCCACGATGCTCACCCCGGCCATTGCCCGCCACTACGCCGCCTCCGGCGACGCCGTGGCGGGACAGGACGGCGTCGAGGAGGCCGGCCGCGGCGGCGAGGGGGACGGCGCGGCCTGCGGCCGGGCCCGGCTGCTCACCGTGGACGGCAGGCGCTTCGCCGGTGACCCCGCGCTGCAGACCGAGGTCTTCGGCGCGACGTCGCTGATCGTCCGGTGCGCGGACCTCGACGAGCTGACAGCCGTCCTGGGCGTGCTGGAGGGACAGCTCACGGCCACCGTGCACGCCGACGACGCCGATCTGCCGCTCGCCGGGCGGCTCCTGCCGCTTCTGGAGGAGCTCGCCGGGCGTGTGCTCTTCAACGGCTGGCCCACCGGCGTCGAGGTCGGCCACGCGATGGTGCACGGCGGGCCCTTCCCGGCCACGACCGACCCGCGCGGCACGTCCGTGGGAACCCTCGCGATCGAGCGGTTCCTCCGGCCCGTCGCCTACCAGGACGTTCCCGATGCCCTGCTGCCCGACGAGCTGCGGGACGGAAATCCGCTCGGCGTATGGCGTCGGCTCGACGGTGCGCCCAGCCGGGCCCCACTCACCGACGAGCGCTGATCCCCGGGCCCCGGCCGGGACGTCGCGCCTCCCGGCCGGGCCCCGAACCGCCTTCGAACGTATTCCTTCCAGAGTCGTGAGGACGAAATGACTGCACGAACGCTTTCGCCGCTCCCCGGCGGCCACGACGCCCGGATCACGCGGCCGCCGCACGCACTTTCCCATCCCCGTCCCGCTTCCTCGCTGACAGCCCCCGCGGCGCTGCTCCCGCGCGACGCGCTCTGTGGGAGGTACTTCCATGGCGACTTCTGATCTGCGCAGCCCCGACCGCGACGCCCCCGAGCGGCCTCTCCCGGCGCCGGAGCCCGCCGAGGCAAGGAAACCGAGTGCCGCCTTCCACCGTGAGTCGTGGGTGGCCGCCGCCAAAGCAGCCGTGGGGATCATCGGCCTCTTCGTGGTCTGGGAGCTGCTGGTCCTGGTCATCGACCCGCCGGACTATCTTTTCGTCGGCCCTCTCTCGGCCTTCGCCGAGCTGATCGAGCGCCCCGGCTACTTCGCGGACAACACCTTCGTCACGCTCCAGGAAGCGCTCGCCGGCTTCGCGCTCGGCACGGCCCTCGGCGTGCTGTGCGGTGCGACTCTGCACTACTCGAGCACCGCGCGCAGTTTCCTCTATCCGGCGCTCATCGCGATCGACACCATTCCCAAGGTCGCGCTCGCCCCGCTGTTCATCGTGTGGTTCGGATTCGGCTTCGAGTCGAAGGCGTTCGTCGCCATGGCCATCGCCTTCTTCCCGCTGGTGATCAACACCTTCGACGGCCTCAGTTCGGTCCCGCACGAACTTCAGGAACTGGCCCGTATCAACCGGGCCTCCGCCTGGAAGAAGATGGTGAAGATCGACTTCGTCTACGCGATCCCCTCCATCTTCTCCGGGGCGAAGATCTCCATCTCCCTCGCGGTGGGCGGAGCGGTCGTCGGGGAGTTCATCGCCGGCTCGAAGGGGCTCGGGTACGTCATCCTCCTCGCCAACAGCCAGGTGGACCTCCCGTCGATGTTCGCGGCCTTCATCGTCCTCGCCGCCATCGCCTTGGCCCTGTTCTTCGTCGTCGACTACGCGGGCCGGAAGCTGGCCCCGTGGAAGAACCACGCGAAGTGACCACGGGATCGGAGGCTGAAAATGCGTAGAACACTTCGCGGGGCCGTCGCACTGGCCGGCGCGGCGATGATGGTGGGCCTGTCCGGATGCGCGAACGGTGGCGGGAAGGACTCCATGACCCTGATGCTCGACGTGGGGTACCTGCCCAAGCACGCGCCGTTCATCTCGGCCGTCAAGCGCGGCTTCTTCAAGGCGGAGGGCATCGACCTCACGGTCATGCCGGGGTCCGGTTCGACCAACACGGTCACCTCGGTGGTCACCGGCAGGATCGACGCGGGCTGGGCCGACTTCGGCGCCACCGTCACCAGCCAGGGCAGGGGCGCGAAAGTCAAGCAGGTCAATCTGCTCCAGGCCAGGTCCGCCTACGCGGTCGTCGCCCTCGCGAACTCCCGGATAAAGGACTGGGAGGATCTGCGGGGCAAGACCGTCGCCACCGAGGGCGGCGGCGCGATGACGGCGATGTGGCCGCTCGCCCTGAGCAGACTGGGCTTCGACAAGAGCGCCGTGGACGTCATTCCCGCGTCCAGCGCCTCGAAGATCCCCGGCCTGCTGGCCGGCCAGTGGGATGCCAACCTCGCGCTGCACGTCTCTGACGAACCGGCCATCGACGCCCTCGGCCGGAAGGCCACCGTCCTGAAATGGTCCGACCTCGGCATCGACCTGTACGGCAACGGCATCGTCGTCTCCGACGAGAAGCTCAAGAACGACCCCGAGCAGGTCCGGAAGTTCAACCGGGCGATGCAGAAAGGATTCCTCTGGGCCTGCCAGAACCCGCGGAAGGCGGCCGAGGACTTCAAGACGGAGGTCGCCGGATACGAAACGCGCACGATCACCCTCGCCATCGACGGACAGTGCGGCCTCAACTGGGGCGAGGGCGAGACCGCAGACCGGTACGGCGTCATGGACGACGCAGGAGTTCTCCAGGCCATCGACACCGCCCGGAAGTTCCTTGGTCTCCCCAAGGAGAGCGACCTCTCGCCCAAGGACGTGTACAGCAACTCCTACCTGGAGCCGCTGGGCTCCAACGAGACTATCCAGGCCCCGTAACGGCCGGATGGGGAGTCACATGAACAACGAATACGCCATCTCGGTCAAGAACGTGGGAAAGACCTACCGGTCGCGGAGGGGCCAGGAGAACACCGTCCTCAAAGGGCTCGACTTCCACGTCGAACCCGGACGGTTCGTATCGATCGTCGGGCAGTCGGGCAGCGGCAAGACCACTCTGCTCAAGACGATCTCCGGCCTCCAGGAGCCCACCGAGGGCGAGATCCTCGTCCAGGGCCGCCCCATCCAGGAGGGGATCGAGGACATCGCGATGGTGTTCCAGAGCCCCGTGCTCCTGCCCTGGCGCAACAACCTCGACAACGTGCTCCTCCCTCTGGAGTTCCGCGGCACCCGGACCGACGAGGCCCGCGCATACGCCATGGAACTGCTGGAGATGGTGGGGCTGGGCGGAAAGGCCAAGAACTACTCCTACGAGCTCAGCGGCGGGATGCAGCAGCGCGTGGCCATCTGCCGTGCGCTCGTCTCCCACCCCAAGCTGCTGCTCATGGACGAGCCCTTCGGGGCGCTCGACGCCATGACCCGGGACTCGATGAACTTCGAGATCCAGCGCATCTGGCAGAACACCGGGTGCAGCGTCCTCTTCGTGACCCACAGCATCCCCGAGGCGGTCTGGCTCGGGGACCGGGTGGTCGTCGTCGGCGACCGCCCCGGCCGGATCATCGCCGACATCCCCATCGACCTGCCGCGCCCTCGGGGCAAGGAGCACCGGTATTCCTCGGACTTCTCCGACTACACCGCCGAGATCGAATCGCACATCGGCGTCGTGGCCGGCATCAGCTGACCAACCCGTCGCACACCCCCGACCGTGAACCACCGTCGAAGGAGCACCATGCTGAACATCACCGCTGACGCCACGCAGGTGGAGAAGGAATTCGGGCTCGACGCACGCAAGAGCTTCCTGTTCTCCGCGATCCGCCTCGACTCCCACCCGTTCGTGGCTCCGCTGATCGCCCAGACCGAGACGGAGCGGCTCCTGCTCGTGCGGCAGCAGGAACAGGGCAACGCCCTGTCCGCCGGCGTCCCGAAGGACCGGATGCGCTTCTACGCCCCCTGGGTCACGATCGACCCGCGTATCGTCGCGGACACCCCCGCCGCCGAGTCCCTGACCAGCCTGGTGCGCGAACTCGCCGACGGCGGCCCGGTGGCCCTCTCCGCCGACGTCGTCTTCGCCCACCAGCTCGCGCTGTCCGGAGCCGTCGAACTCGTCGTCGCCGACCAGGACCCGACCCCGGTCGCCGCCTACGAGATCGACCCGGCCGACGTCCTCGCCACCTTCGCGGCCTGGCGCGAGACCGGTGTGCGCACCGCGCGCAGGCTCATCGCGGACGTCCCGCATCTCTCCGGGCTGGCCGAGGAGTTCACCTCCGGCGAGGACAGCCGCTTCCCGGCACTGAAGAAGCTCGCCGCGGACCGGTCCCTGGACACGGTGCTGCTCGCGGCGACCCCGAACTTCACCGAGGTGACCGGGCGCGCCCAGCCGGACGGGGCGGTGGCCCTCTGGCTCAGCGGTCCGGAACGTCTGGTGGTGCTGTTCCCCGAGGGCACCGACGGCCTGCCGGGCGCACCCGTCGGCAGGTTCTCCTCCGTGGGCGAGGCCGTCCGGGAACTGGCGTCCGGCACCCGGACGGGGGTCGAGGAGGAGTGGATCAGCGTCGGTCTGGCCCGCGAACTCACGCGTGAGGGGGCGGAGCTCGTCCCGGTCTCGGCCGCCCTCGGCCACTGGCGGGACGTTCGCGACCACGAGGACCTGGCCTTCCAGGTGGTGGCCGCCAGGGCCAGTGTCTTCGCCATCGAGGAGGCACTCTCCTGGGCGGAGAAGGGTCTCGACGCCGGGCGTTCCTTCAGCGAGCTGGACATCAACGCGGTCTACCTCGACAAGATCGCCGAGTTCCGCACGGCCAACGAGATCCCCTTCGGCATCGAGCCGTACTTCACCAACCTGCACTCCTCCAACCGCATGCTCTTCCCCGGCCCTCCCGTGGACCACCCGGTCGACCACGAGACGGTCTGTGTGCAGTTGGACGCCGGCGTACGCATCGTCTTCGACGGGGTCAACGTCGCCACCTCCGACATGGCCCGCTCGCTGCCGCGCACCGAGGCCGCGAAGGAGGCATACCGCTTCTTCTTCGACGTGGTGCGCGAGGGGATCATCGGGCAGCTGCGTCCCGGCGCGGTGTGCGAGGACGTGCACGAAGGAACCCTGCGCTACCTCGCCCCGCATCTGGAGCGCATGGTCGCCATCGGCATGCTCGGCACAGATGTCGACTTCAACACCGAGTACCGCAAGCGCAACGTGGGCCACCTCATGGGCAAGCAGGAGTCCTTCGCCAACGAACTGCGGCCCGGGTACAAGCATGTGCTCCAGATCGGTTCGTACGGTGCCGCAGAGATCCCGTGGCGTTACGAGAACGCGGCGATCGGCACCGAGGACCTCTGGTACATCGGCCGCGACCGCACCTACGTCCTGAGCAAGCGATGAGGGACGTCAGGCCCGCACGGTGCTCTCACCGTGCGGGCAGTTCACCGAGCAAGGAGACACCATGACCGCCGTGCGGGAGCGCCTGAGGGCGCTGTCGATCGAACTGCCCACCCTCGGCCCTCCCCGATACGCGTACGAGGCGACCTCGCACTGGGGCGGCCTCCTGTACGTCTCCGGCCAGATCTCCCGGTCCGCGTCCGGCGAGGTGCTCCGAGGCCGGCTGGGAGAGGACGCGACCGTGGGCGACGGAGTGGTCGCCGCGCGCGCCGCCGCGCTGAATCTCCTGGCGCGTGTCGAGGAAGCGATCGGCCTCGACCGGGCTCGCGTCCTCAAGCTCAACGCCTGGGCAGCGAGCGCACCGTCTTTCGTGGACCAGCCGACCGTGATCGACGGTGCCTCACAATTGCTGATCGACGTTCTGGGCGACCACGGCCGGCACGCCCGTACCGCCCTTCCGACCCAGGTCCTGCCCCAAGGTGCGCTCGTGGAACTCGACGCCACGATCGCCATCCGCGGCTGAGAGCCACCCACGCGCCCCTGCTTCTGGCCGCCGCCGGTGATGCGCACGGCAGAGGGGCGCACCCGATGCCCCCTGACCCGGCAGGAGCCCGTCCGGGCCCGGAGCCGGGCGGGGGGGCGAGTGGACCTGAGTCGCCCTGGGACTCCTCTCCGCTCCCTGAACGCGTGCCTGCACCCGCCCCCGCCGACGCAGGCGGGGGCGTGGCGGTTGCCGGGACCGGTATGGGGAAGCTGTCGGCGTACGTCGGCGGAGGCGCGGCGGGGATCATGCGGATCTCCGGCACGGAACCGGAGCCAGCCTGGTGCCGGCGGGTGTTCTTCAATGCTGGACCCCCGCCCCCAAGCGGGGCTCAGATCTGGTGATCATCGTTGTGGCGGCCGAGCCTGCGGCCGAAGCGTTCGGAGATGGCCGGCATCAGGCTCCGGCCTTCGCCGGGCCGGTCCAGGCCGAAGACGTAGCCGGGGAAGTCGAGTTCTTTCTGCACTTCCCAAATCCCCTCGTGGTCCTCCGGCGGGAGGATGCGCGCTGGGTCGCCGACGGCGACCCAGCCGATCGGCACCGTCGAGTCGGCGGTCAGGACCGTGCGCAGGTGCACGATGCCGTTGAGCCGTACCTCGGAGCGGGTCCCGATCCGTGCTCCGTTGAAGACGCGGCTGCCGGTGGCCAGGAAGACCTCGTCCTCGACCCGGCAGCCGGTCAGGTAGGAGGTGGGCCCCACCAGGACCTGCCGCCCCAGGACCAGCGGATCCCGTCGGGTGCCGCGCAGGACCGCGTTCTCCATCACGATGCTGCCTTCACCAAGCTCCACCGGCCCGCCCTCGGCGGTGAGCACCGCACCGAACAGCACCCGGCAATCGGCCGCCACGCGCACGTCCCCGCACAACGTGGCGTTCGGAGCGACGTAGGCCGTGGGGTGGACGGACGGCGAACGGCCCTCATGAGTGATGAGCATGGCCACGATCAGGCCGTCCTTTCGTGTACCTGTGGGTGTCCCCGGCGTCCGGTCACGCGGTCGGGGAGCCGGTCAACGCGTCGACCAACTGGGCGAATTCGCTCCGTTGCCGCTCGGTCAGAGTGGCGTAGAGCGGCGCCTGAAGTTCGTCGGTGAGCTGCTCGGCACGCTGCCACCGGGGGATCAGGGGCGCGGCGACGGAACGCGGCTCCTGCCAGCCGTAGCGGGTCGCCTGCTCGACGCCGAGGTTGACGACCATCGCCTCCCGGGCGCTCAGCCCGCTCAGGCGCACCGCCGCCAGATGGCAGGCGCCACGGTGTTCCCGCAGGACGTGGATGCGCTGCATGGCCGCGCCGACCGGGTCATCGGCGGGTACGGGCTGCGCGCGCCAGCCGGCGAACAGGGGCAGGCCGTCAGCATCGGCTGCGTCGATCAGCCGCTGGGCCAGGCGGTTGAAGTGCTCCACGTCGACATCGGCGGGGATGCGGGCGCGTCCCCACGTCCGGACGGCCCGTGCGTAGCAGGCGGCGGCTTCCTCCGCCGGCATCACGGGCCGGCCGGCCTGCCAGCCGGTGGCGACGAGATCGGGGCCGAGGAAGCCCTGTACCGCCTGGACCACGGCGGCCGGTACCTCGCCGAGCACCCCGAACCGGCCGCGGCAGTAGAAGCCGCGTCCCGGGGCGAAACCGGCGCGCAGGCCGATGGTGGCGGTCGCGTCGTCGGACATGAACTCGTCGCCGAATTCGTGGACCGGCCTGGCCACGGTGGCGATGCAGTCGAAGATCTCCATGCGCAGAAGGTCGCTCACCCCGACTCGACAGGTCAAGAAGATGTTTTCTGATGGAATCCTTTAGCTAACCTATCGAGTTATGCTCGACATCCGCCGTCTGCACATGCTCAAGACCGTCGCCGCCCGCGGCACCATCACCGCGGCCGCCCAGTCCCTGGCGCTGTCCGCGGGCGCCGTGTCCCAGCAGCTCGCCGCGCTGAGACACGACGTCGGGGTTGATCTCCTGCGCCCCGACGGGCGGACCGTCGCGCTCACGGAGGCGGGCCGCGTCCTCCTCGAACACGCCGACCGGATCCTCGCCGCAGTGCAGGAGGCCGAGTGCGCCGTCGCGGCGGTCAAGGGAGCGGTGGGCTCCACCGCCACGCTCGCCGCGCTGCCGTCGACCGTCGCCAGGATCGTGGCCCCTGCGCTCACTGCGCTGGGCGCGGACCAGCCGCAGCTCGCCGTGACCTGTCTCGTCACCGACCAGGCACAACTGCGGGAACTCACCCTCGGCACCGTCGACGTGGTGCTGGGGCAGCACTACCGTCACCTGCCGGAGGCGACGCCCAAGGGGCTCGCGGTCTCGCCGCTGCTCGACGACCCACTGCTCGTCGCCACCGCCGACGACGGAGCCGTCGGCAGATCCGACGAACGGCCCGTCGGCCTGAGGGAACTGGCCACGCACCACCTGGTGGTGCCACCGGTGACCACGGACTGCGGACAGGCCATCCTGCACGCCTGCCAGCAGGCCGGCTTCACACCCACGCCCCGCTACGTCACCGCCGACATCGCCGCCCAGCTCGCCCTCGCCCGGTCCGGCCTGGCCACCGCGCTCGTCCCCCGGACGGCCATCGACCCGGCCACTCCCGGAATCCGTACGGCCCCCATCGAGGACCACCCGATCCAGCGCCTGCTGTTCGCCGCGACCCGCCACACCGAAACGACCAACCTGACGACCGCGGCCGTCATCGCGGCCCTCCGCACAGCAGCGTGGCAGGACCGCGCCACGCACCTCCCACTGGCCTGAAAACAGGCCCGGGAGCAGCGGGCGAACAGGGCCGGGACCCCCTCCCATCGCGTCCCTGGGAGGGGCGGGACGAGCACGCGCAGCTCGGCCATCTGCCACCCAAGGGTCGCCATCGCCCCGACGCGGCAGGGCCCCGTCCAGGCGCCCCGGCGCTGGCCCCGCCGCCGCGCCGGCAGCAACCAGGGCTGTGACCGCAAAGGTTCGCCGGGTTGGTGGTTCGAGCGATCGGATGGTCGTGACGTCTGTTCCGACCGCTGGAGGTGTGGTGGCTGAGCCTGTCCCGGGGCGCGGATGGTCCGATCAGGAGGGGCAGCGGATCGTGCACCGGGGCAGCACGAGTTCGGTGCTGTACCGGCGGGCTCGTTGAACCGGTGGATCACGTCGCGGACAGATCGGCCTGGCCTGGCTGAACCCTCGGTGGGCGGGAGGCCGCCCCCGCCTTCTCAGTCCTGACGACGAGGACTTCGGCTTCCAGACGGCCGCCACCCGCCCGACCGGGCTCGGACAGCCCTTCACTCGCTGGTCGATCCGCAAACTCCCCGCCCACCTGCGGAAGGTGCACCGCCGTGTGATCCGGATCGGCCGCGAGGCGTTACGGTGCCCGCCCCCCCCGGTTGCGGCGTCACCTTCCAGCGCACCAGGACCTGGAAGGAGTCGCCCCCACGGGGTGCGGTACTTCCACGGCTGCTACTCCGTCGGCGACGACCGGCTGTGGGGCGTCGACCGCCGCAAGAAGAGCACCGGACAGACGAATCACTCGTGCATGCGGCCTGACGCGGGCGAGGCGAGCATTGCTTTGAGGATGCGTTGCAGCTCAACGCGGTCCTGGGGGGTGACCCTCGCCAGCCTGCGGTCGTACTCCGCCGCGAGGGCTGCAAGTGCCCGATCGCGTGCTCGCGTGCCCTCAGCGGTCAGTACGAGCCGGTGACGCCGCAAGTCCGCCTCGTCGATCTCGCGGCGGATAAAGCCCTTGGCGACGAGGTTGCGAACGTAGACCGTCACGCTCGCCTTGGGCAGCAGCAGCGCAGTCGCGATCTCGGCAGGGTAAGTCGATGCCTCTACCTCGGCCAGGACGAAAAACTCCTTCGTCTCCAACCCGAGCTCCGCCAGCTCGCCCGTGCAGGCATCCATCACGACGCCCAGCAGTCGCTGGTTCAGCGTCCACAGCTGCGCCCCGTCGACTGACATGCGGGCCTCCCACGAAGGAAGCCAGTCATGCTCCAGCACCTCACGATCCCGCGCGGTCCCATCAACCTCGCCGCGGACCTCCACCTGCCCGACAACGCCGACAGCAGCGCACCGCTGCGCGCCGTGGTGCTCTCCACTCCGGGCAGCAGCGTGAAGGAGCAGATCGGCGCCAACTACGCCTCCCGTCTCGCCGCCCGCGGCATCGCGGCGCTCGTCTTCGACCCCGCCCATCAGGGCCAGAGCGAAGGCGAGCCCCGCGACCTCGAAGACCCCTATCGCCGTGGTGAGGACATCTCCTACGCCATCGACGTGCTCACCACGACCCCCGGCATCGACCCGCAGCGCATCGGTGTCCTCGGTATCTGCGCCGGTGGAGGCTACGCCGTTCACACCGCCCGCACGGACCACCGCATCAAAGCGGTCGGCACGGTCGTCCCGGTCGACTCGCGGACTCACGTACTGAAGAGGCCCGCTCCGGCGAGATGATCCGCGTGAACTGGCTGCCCGACACCCTTGAGGACGCCGAGGCAGCGGGCCTGACCGACATCGACACCAGTCAGGCCGTCACCTACTACCGCACCGACCGCGGCGGCAACGAACACTCCACGAACCGGCGCCTCTTGCGCAGCGACCCCCTCCTGCTCGGCTATGACGCGTTCCACCTGGCCGATCAGCTCGTGACCCAACCGCTGCAGGTCATCCTCGCCGGACGCATCGGCAACACAGGCTCCTACGACACCGGCACGCAGCTGTGGAAGCTGGCCCCCAACCCCGTCGACCTCATGGTGATCGACGGCGCCGGCCACTACGAGATGTACGACGAACCCGAATACGTCGACGCCGCCATCGAACGACTCACCAGCTTCTATGTGAACAACCTGTAAGGCATCCGAACCGGCGAACCTGTGCGGTCAGCACGAGAGGTCGAGGACCGCTCGGAGTGCCTGGCTCACTCGATCCAAGGTCGCCGGATCGACGGAGCCAGGCAGTCTCGCCTCCTCGAAGCATCAGTTCGTTGCGAGCTGTCGGGGCGCTTTGACCCACAGCACGATCAGCAACGCGGAGGCGAGCAAGACGACGCCAGAGATGGTGAATACGGTGACGGCGCCGCCGATACCGAACATCACACCGCCCGCGGCGGCCCCGCCGGCGATAGCGGACTGCACGCCCACCACCACGAGCCCGCCCGCACTCTCTGCCTGGTCCGGCACCATGCGAGTCGCCCAGTTCGACCACGCCACCGATACGCCACCAAAGGCCAGACCCCAGAGGACCACCAGGGCTACGTACCCAATTTTCCCAGCGGGAAGCAGCGCCAAGCCCAGTGCCGCAACACCCATCAGCGCCGGCGTCACTGCCAATGTCAGGCGCAGGCTGATCTCCAAAAGCCATCCGGACACCAGCGTGCCCACGAAGTTCGCCAGTCCGAAGACGAACAACAGCAGCGCCAACTCATCGACGTCCACTTTCACCACGTTTTCCAGAGCGGGCCGGATGTAGGTGAACAGCGCGTAGTGCCCAATGTGAACCAGCAGCATTCCTGCAATGCCCACCCCGAAGCCCGGACGTTGCAGCACCTTCCACAACGTGCCCAACCGTGCCGTGCCATGGGGCGCCATCCGGGGCAGCGTGAACAGCTGGAACACCAACGTCACCACCCCGAGTGCGGCCGCCGCGAGGAAGGTGCTGCGCCAACCGGACAGCTCGCCGAGGTAGCTGCCGAGCGGCACCGCCACGATGGTCGCCACCGCAATGCCACTGAAGATGATCGCTATCGCGCGCGGAACCAAAGCCGCAGGCACCAGGCGCATTGCCACTGCCGCCGCCATGCTCCAGAAGCCGCCGAGTGCGACACCCAGCAGGAGCCGCATCAGCAACAGCACCTCCATGTTGGGGGCTACGGCGACCAGCAGATTGGATACGATCATCAGGACGGTGAAGCCCAGCAACACGACCCTCCGGTCGATCTTCCGGGTCAGGCTCGCAGTCAACAACCCGGAAACCATCGCCGCGACCGCCGTGACAGTCACCGCCTGCCCCGCCACCGCCTCCGATATCCCCAGGTCGGCGGCCATCGGAGTCAACAGGCTGGTCGGCAGATACTCCGCCGTCAGCAACCCGAACACACCCATCGCCAGCGAGAACACCGCCGCCCAGGACGATGAGGTCGGTGCGGGCGGTACCCGTTCCGCATCGGCCGCTTCGTCAGGGTGGGAATCGGGCAAGGTGCTGCGTACATCGCTGCTCAACTTTTTTACTTCCCTGAAGTCTCGTGAGAGGTTTAAGTCAAGCCTGCACCCGAACTTCAGGATGAGCTATGACAGAAAGTCTGCAATATTTGACCGAGACTCCGGGTGGGGGCGTTCCCGGGCAGTTCGCCCTGTCGTCTGACCTCATCAGTGAACTGTTGACCAGCATGCGGCTGCGCGGTGTTCGGTACCGTCGTGTCCAGGTCGGCCCGCAGTTCGGCCTCAATTTCGATGCCGAGCCCGGACGTGCCTACTTCCACTTCCTCGCCGTCGGCTCGGCCGTCCTGCGCACCGAGGACGGAACTGTCCACGAGTTGTCGGCCGGCAACGCCGTATTCATGCCCCATGGCAAGTCCCACCAGTTGGTTTCCGGTCCGGACGTACCGGTCCAGGGCATAGACAGTTTCGACGCGGTCACCCTCGGCAACGCGGTGTGTGACGTGGATGCCTGCCCGGGCGCTGACCCGACTCCCAGCGCGATCTTCTTCACCGGCTTCATGGAGTTCGACCTCGGGGGAATGGAGGGCCTCAGCCAGCTGATGCCCGATGTCATGCTGGTCGATGCCGAGGGGCAGCGTTACCCCG
The DNA here is from genome assembly GCF_032121415.1 of Streptomyces parvus. Classification (NCBI taxonomy): domain Bacteria; kingdom Bacillati; phylum Actinomycetota; class Actinomycetes; order Kitasatosporales; family Streptomycetaceae; genus Streptomyces; species Streptomyces parvus. The sequence goes on from NZ_CP135079.1 coordinate 6,669,583, forward strand.
GGCTCATGCCGATCCTCACGTCCATGAGGCGCGAAGTCTGCTCCGGACGCGTGGGCTTCGCCGGCATCCTTGCCCGGCTGGCCGAAGTTGCGGCGGCCATGATCGTGCGGGGCTGGATCGAATGCGGCTGCGACAGTACCTCTGGCCTGGTGGCCGCATTGCGCGATCCTCGCCTGGCTTGCGCCCTCCTGGCCCTGCACCGGCAGCCTGGGCATCACTGGACCGTGGCCGAGCTGGCAGCGGAATCCCATGTCTCCCGGTCCGTCTTCGCAGACCGATTCCAGACCACGATCGGCATGCCGCCCCTCCGCTATGCCACAGAGCTGCGGATGCTCCTTGCCGGCCAGTGGCTGGCCCAGGACACGATGCCGATCCACTCCGTGGCCCAACGTCTCGGCTACAGCTCTCAGGCTGCTTTCAGCCGCGCCTTCAAACGCGTCACCGGCCGGCCGCCCGGCGCCAGCAGAGACATCACACGTTCAAAGGCGGTCTGACCTCTCGGGCCGGTCTGGCGCCTCGGGCTGGGGGGCAGGCCCCCCGGCACAGGCATGCTCGCCGCGGGGCTCGCACCGAGGATGGCGTCGTGTCGGAAAGCACCGACAACGCGGAACCGCCCGCCGGTACAGCACCGAACTCGTGCTGCCCCGGCTGACGATCCGCTGCAGCTGCTGCCCCTCCTGACCGGACAGGCTTGGCCACCGCACGTCCAGCGGCCGGATCGGACATCACCGCACATCCAACCGCCACGACGGCCAGCCTGGCGAACGTCCCCCCTCAGAGGACTATTTGTCGCGCATGGCTTCGATCTCGGTAGCCAGCGGCCACGTCGCGGGCCGACTGTCTGGGGAAGTGTCAGTCATCCCCCTGGAGGACTCACTGCACCGGCAAGCGCACGGACCCCAACCCGGTGGACCTGTGAGGTCAGAGCACTGGCTGCGTATCGAGCCCTGGGAGGTGCGCCTCTACCCCGCATTCCCGCTGGACTCGTCCACCTCGCGCGGCGGCCGGCCCGTGTTCTGGGTCGGTCCCCGGCACCGGCCCGCACCTCAGCCCCGTGACGTGCCCGGCGAGGCGGTGGTCCAGCTCCTCGTGGCGCTCGACACGAGCGACCAGCCCAAGGTGCGTTGATCACGAGTGTTGTTGACACTGGTCCTTCAGGAAGGCGCCAGGACATGGCGGTCGCGGCTCGCGCCGAAGGCCGCGACGGTCTGCGCGACGAGCACGGCGAGCAGCATGGCGACCGGCAGCGACCATCCCCCGCTCGCGGAGTGCAGCAGGCCGAGACCGAGCGGGCCGAGGCAGGCGATCAGGTAGCCGGTCCCCTGGGCCATCGTCGAGAGCCGGCCGGTGTGGTGTGCGTCGGGTGAGCGGGCGACGATGTAGCCGAGGGCGAGACCCATGGCGAGGCCCTGGCCCAGGCCGAGGGCGGTCATCCAGAGGTAGGCGCCCGACACGGGGGACGTGAGCAGGCCGATGAAGCCGGTCGCGCACAGCAGGGCGGCCGCCAGGGGCGTGACGAAGGCCGGGCTCAGACGCTGTTGCAGCCAGGGTGCCGCGAAGGAGGCGGCCATGCCGGGGAGGCTGGAGAAAGAGAGCATCCATCCGGCCTGACTGCCGCTCATACCGTGGTCCTGCAGAAGCGTCGGGAGCCAGGAGAGGATCGCGTAGTAGCCGAGGGACTGCAGACCCATGTACAGGGTCACCGCCCAGGCGGTCCGGTCGCGCCACAGTGCCCTGAGCGGGGGTGCGGCGGTGTCGGGACCCCCTTGCTTCTCCAGCTCTTGTCGCTGGCGCTCCGGCGGACGCCGGTCCGGCACGAGGAGTTCGGGAAGCCAGGCGAGGGCGGCGACGAAGGACGGGATCGCCCACAGCGCGAGCACGTGCCGCCAGCCCCAGCCGGTGGCCGACTCCAGCGGGACGACCACGCCCGCGGCGAGCGCGGCTCCGCCGGACAGAGCCAGGGAGTAGCAGGCGAGCATCAGTCCGGGGCGGCCGGCGAAGTCGTGCTTGATGAGCTGCGGCATGAGGACGTTGCCGACCGCGATCGCCGCACCGGCGATCAGGGTGCCGCCGAACAGGGCGAGCACTCCCGGGACCGAGCGCAGCACAATGCCGCCGGTCAGTGCGAGCAGCGCGTACCACAACAAGTGGTGGGGTCCGAAGCGGCGGGTGAGCCGGGGCGCGAGGAACGCGAACGCCCCGAAGCAGACGACCGGCACCGTCGAGAGGGCCCCGCCGCCGAACGATGAGAGGTGCTCGTCGTGCTCGACCTCCGTGAGTACGGGGGAGAGGGACGCGACGGCGATGCGCAGGTTCAGCGCGGCCAGACCGAACGCGAAAGCGGCTTGTACGGTGCGCGCCCCGGACGGTCCGGGGAGGGACGGCTGCCGGGACGCCGGCAGGCGGGCTGCTGGGGCCTGATGGGCCACTGGGCTGTTCATGCCCTCCACTCTCGGGCGGAGCCAGGGCGGCGGGCTACCGATAGGATGCCAATCTATGAGGGAAACCCGCCATCTTGATCTCGGGGAACGCGGCCGCATCGTCCTGGCGCACGGACAGCGGTTGCCCACCCACGCCCACGAGCGCGGTCACCTGGTCTATTCGGCCACCGGTGTGCTGTCCGTGACCACCGGCAGGGGTACGTGGATCGCCCCGCCGACCCGGGTGGCGTGGACTCCCGCGACCTTCGAGCACCACCACACCGCGCACGGCAGCGCGGACATGCGGATTCTGTTCCTCTCCGACGCACTGGCCGCCAGGCTGCCGGCGCATCCCGCCGTGCTCACCGTCTCCGGGCTCGCCCGCGAAGCTCTGCTCGCCCTCACGGCCGAGGACGCCGACACCGGTGGACGGGCGCCGGAGGCGGCCGCCCGCTTGCACGCGGTCGTCGTCGACGAGCTCACAGCGGCGCCCGAGCAGCCGCTGCATCTGCCCGAGCCGGCCGACGACCGGCTCCGGGCGCTGACCGGCATCCTCTACGCCGACCCTGCCAATCAGCAGACTCTCGCCCAGCTCGGCGCGCGCGTCGGGGCGAGCGAGCGTACGCTGAGCCGGCTCTTCGGGCAGGAACTCCGGATGAGCTTTCATCAGTGGCGCACTCAGCTACGCGTCCACCACGCGCTCACCCGTCTCGCCGCAGGCGCGGCCGTCACCGACACGGCTCTCGCCTGCGGCTGGGTCAATCCGACGAGCTTCATCGAGGCTTTCGCCGCTCTCGTCGGCGAGACCCCCGGCCGCTACCGCAACCGTCAACTCCCCACCGCGCGCGGCTAGGAGTTCTCCTGCGGGAGCCAGGACGTGGTCGGGCCGCACCCGGGGCCGGCCGGAGCCGATGCGGGACATCCGATACGCGCGTTCGTCCCGGCCGGTGTCAGCGTCGAGCGAGTCGGCGCAGGGCGCCGAGGGCGGGTACCGGTTGCCGCCGGTCCGGCCAGCGGGGAACCCCCCCGTGGTGCGCCGGAGCGTGCGGCGCCACCGTCGCAGCAGCACGTCCCGCTTGACGCCGATCCGAGTCGGCTCAAGTCTGGTCCGCGTTACGCAGGGCCCGCGCCAGCCATTCCAGCTCCTCGGTCGCGTCGGGCGACGCATCCTGCCCGCGCACACGGGCGACGAGCCTTCGGTAGTGCTCCGCTCCTGCCTCGATCCCGGCCTCCAGACTGCGCAGGACGGCGGCCCGATCGGCGTCACCGAACAGCTCGGACAGCACCTCGGCCGCTGCCGGCCCCTCGGGACTGACCCCGCCTCTTCTGACCTCCGCGACGGTCTGCACGATCTGCCTGGCCCACCAGATGGACGCGCCGGGGGGCGGCCCTGCCCCGGCAGCGGCGTGTTGAACTCCATCCATGTGCGCAACCGGGCGCGGAAACCGGGGTCCCGCACCAACTCGGCCAGTTCGATCCAGGCATCGACCTGCTCAGGTGTGGGCTCGTCGGGCAATTCGACGCTGAAGGTACGCAGGCGATCGCGCAGACGTCGGTCGTCGAGACCGCCGAACACCTCCTCCTTGAACTCGTCGATGATCTGTTTGCGCTCGGCGGCGGAAAGCCGCGCCAACCGGTTCATCAGTGCTGTCTCCTCAACGGTCGAACCGCGTTTCGCCACGGTGGACAGGACGGCCCGGCTCACCTTGAGTGAGCGGATCTGCGCGTCGAGCGCGACCACATGCGCGTCAGCGACCTCGGCGACCGTGGTGCGGCCGCTCAGAACCCGGCACACGTCGTCGAGCCCGATGCCCAGCTCGCGCAGGGTGCGGACCAGCTCGACGCGAGCCACGGACTCGGCGTCGTACAGCCGGTAGCCGCCTGCGGAGCGGGCTACCGGCGGCACCGCCCCCTCGTCCGACCAGAAGCGCAGGGTGCGCACCGACAGTCCTGTGCGGTGCGCGAGCCGGCCGATGGTGAGCACGTCGGGGTGTTTGTCGTCCATGAGGAAGATCCTGAACCCTCCGGCGACCGGAGACTCAAGCGCCTCGGTGCGACCGCCCGTGAGTCCTCCACAGCTCCGCCGACTTCCCTGACCACCGTCAGCGCCGACAGCATGCGCCTCCGCGCCTTCGGCAGGACTGCTCACCGAGCACCCGGCCACCGTCCGGTCCGGCGCCGTGCCGGGCGGCTCGCGGGCGGCAGGCCTGCATAACGTGGATGCGCGCGTACATCACCAACGCCGCTCTGTCTCTTGACAGCGCCGTCCCCCGACGGAACCGTTGAGAGCGCTCTCATCCACATCGTGTACACGAGGAGAACTGATGCGCTCTTCCCGTTGGCTCGCCGGTGCCGTTCCGCTGGGGCTCGTGGGCCTCCTCGCTCTGGGGGAGGCCGCCGGCGCCGCCCAGCCGGACGACCGGCCCACCGCCTGGCGCGCCCAGGAGGCGGACAGGGGCGTGGCGGAACCGACGGCAGCGACCCCGGCGGATCAGCCTTCCGCGCTGGGCCGCTCCCTGGTGGGCGGGGCCGACCCGACCGTGATCAAGGTGGGCGACCTGTATGTCTCGGCCAAGGCCGTGGACGGCGGGATCGCGGTGCGAACCGCCACCACCCCGGAGGCCGTGGCCACCGCTCCCAAGCACCAGGTGTGGCGCGACAGCGCCGGTCTGGGCGAGGTGTGGGCGCCGGAGATCGTGCACCACGACGGCCAGTACCGCATCTACTTCGCCGCGGGCCGCGGCGCGGCCCACCGTATGTACCACATCGGCTCCGCCAACCCGACCTCCGGCTACTCCGCGGCCGTCAAGGTGTCCCTGCCCGGCGACAAGTGGGCCATCGACGGGGCGCCGTTCACCTACAAGGGGCAGCGCTGGTTCGTATGGTCGGGCTGGTCCGGCGACACCAACGTCGAGCAGAACCTCTACATCGCCCGGATGAGCAGCCCCACCGCGGCCACCGGCGGCCGGTACGTCATCTCGCAGCCGCGCGAGCCGTGGGAGCGGGTCGTGGGCAACCCGTACATCAACGAGGCGCCCCAGCCGGTCGTCGACCCTTCCGGGCGGCTGCACGTCGTCTACTCCGCGAACGGCAGTTGGAGCGACAAGTACTGCATCGCCGACCTGCGGCTGCGGGCCGACGGCAACCCCACCCACGTGTGGGACTGGTACAAGAGCAACGGCTGCCTCTTCGGCTCGCACGCGCCGTCCATGATGTCCGGCTGGACCCCGACCGTGAACGTCAACGGCCCCGGCCACCACTCGTTCATCCTGCCCCGCGGCGACGTCAACGCCGCTCCGCCGTCCGGCAACCGCTTCCCCACCTTCTACCACGCGGTCGCCAAGGGCACCCCGTACTCCTGGTCCAACCGCCACTGGTACTCCGGCACGGCGGTCTGGTGGAACAACACCACCTACCGGCGCGCCAACGTTCCCGGGAGCACGACCGACGTGGGCTACAGCCTGAAGTTCTTCGAGTAGGGAGAACCTCCCCGAGGGCCACAGTGCGGCGTAAAACGCGTCCTCGGTATACGACGGGTCCTTCACAGCGACTACCGCGTGCGTCCGACGGGGCGGCGGCGATCGGCCGTTCGGCGGGTCGCCCGCCGCGGGCGGCCGCTTTGAACCCTTCGGACGATCCCCGGCGCGGCTCAGCCCCCGTGAACCCCGGCCGAGCGGGCGACCAGTGCCTCCGCGTTGCCGGAGAGCCAGGCGGTGACGACGTCGTCGGGCAGCGGCAGCTCGGCCAGCTCGTTCGCCAGCGGCCCGGTCGGCCCCGGATTGACCCAGGTGGAGGTGCCGAACATGACCCGGTCGCGGGCCAGGCCCCGGGCGTGGTGCAGCAGCGGCTCCCAGCCCGAGCCGGGTTTGTCCATGTGGCGGGGCCGGTGCGAGGAGAACTCCAGGCGGACCCCCGGGTGCCGGGCGGCCGTCAACAGCATCTCCCGTACATCGGGCCACCCCGCGTGCCCGGCCACCAGCAGCAGCTCGCGGTGGCGTGCCGCCAGCGTCTCGACCGTACGCCAGCTGCCCAGGCCGCTGGGCCGGCTCCGGGCGAAGTGGTGGCCGGTGTGGAGCCAGACCGGCAACCGGGCGGAGGCCGCCGCGTCCCAGACCGGGGCGAACCGCGGGTCCGCCGGGTCGGTGCCGTCCAGGAAGGGGATCACGCACAGGCCGGACGCCCCCGCCGCCAGCGAACCCTCCACCTCGCGCAGTGCGGCGGCCGGGTCGCGGAGGGAGATCCCGGCCCAGACGTGGATGCGGTCCCGGGCCTCCCGGGCGGTCTCCAGCAGCCACCCGTTGACGGTGCGGCCGTCCGGCAGCCGCTCCGCCGAGCCCATGGCGAACTCCGCCGTCACACCCTGGCGCCGCCGGTCCGCGAGATGCGCGGCCAGGTCGAACGCCGGCCGGCCGGGCGGCAGCAGCACGTCCACCGCGTCCTGCCACCGGACGGCCAGCGCCTCGCGGTACGCGGCGTGCGAGGCCCCGAAGTACCGGCAGAAGGAGGCCGCGAAGACGTCCAGGTACTCGGGGGCGTTCTCGCCCAGCCGGTTCAGGTACGCCCGCCAGCCCGCGTCGTCGTACACCAGCGAGCAGGCGTCCACGACCTTGCGGCGGGCCGGGGCCGCAGGGTCCGCCACGGCGGTGGCCGCCGCTGTTCCGTTGTGCGGCGCCAGGCCGTACGACACGTTCACGATCACTCCGTCGGGGTCGGAAGCCGGAAGTCGGGATTCGAAAGGCCGGGATGGGGAGAACCGGATTCGGCAGCAGGGAGCCGAAGGGGGAGTCGGAGGAAGGGTGCGGCGGACCGGGGAGAGAGTCAGGAGGCGGCGTCCCGGCGGGCCTCCCAGTCGGCCACCAGCTTCTCGGTCTGCTCCACGTACCCGTTGAACAGCCCGGCCAGCGACGCCAGCCGGCCCCGCGCCTCGCCACGCGCCACCGGGATGCCCGAGTTGAGCGTCTCGGTGAACTTGCGCATATGGGCGTTGTTCACCAGCAGCAAGTGCTGGAGGTCGCCCACGGCCTCGTAGTCGATCCGTCTGCTGCCGGGGCGGGTGGAGCGCCGCACCAGCGTCCATGCCTCCAACTGGCGGGCGGCGACGCTCAGTCCGCTCTTCGCCTGGCCGAGTTCGCGGGTCATGGTGTCGAGGTCCACCGGCTTGTTGCGCAGCAGGAGGTAGCCGAAGAGGCGGCCGGTGGCCTGCGGCAGGCCCCACCGCTCCAGCAGCGAACCCATCTCGCTGATGAAGGACGCCTCTGCGGCGCTGAACTCCCCGGAACCGGTGGAGGGGAGGGGGCCCGGGCCGGGCGTGGAGTCGTCGTCGTTCATGGTCTCGTCGGCAGTCATGGTCTCGTCGGGTCTCAGGCCTTCAGGAAGGCGACGGTCAGCCGGTTGACCTCGTCGGGTCGGTCCAGATTGGCGACGTGTCCGGCACCGGGGATCACATGGAACTCGCTGTGGGGATCACGTTCGCTCCACCGCTCCATCGCCGAGCGGATGTTACCCGTGCCGTCGTGTTCGCCGCAGATCAGGAGCTCGGGCTTCTCCACACGGTAGGCGGGCGACGGGTCGATCGCCCGGGTCATGCCGTCCCAGGTGGTGAGGAAGGCGCGCCGTCCGTTGGCCGCGAAGGTCTCGCGCAGGTACTCGCGGGCCCCGGTGTCCTCGGCCGACGCCAGGGCCATCGACCGGATGAGCCGACGGTAGGGGACCAGCCGCATGAGGGCGCGCGAGAGGGCCAGGCTGCGCCGTTCGCGCCGGGTGATGGGCAGGGTGCTGGACGTGGAGCCGATCACCACGAGCGCGGTGACCTCGTCGGGCCGGCGGCGCAGGTACTCCTGGGAGATGTTGCCGCCCATCGACTGGCCCAGCAGCACCAGCGGCCGGGCCATTCCGGCCGCGTCCAGCAGCGCCGCCAGGTCGTCCGCCGCGTAGAACGTACGGAATCGGCCGGTGCCGGAGGCGGACGCGCCGTGGTAGCGCACGTCCCAGCGCAGGGTGCGGAAGCCGGCCTCGACCAGGGCCGGGATCTGCGGATCGAACATGCGATGGTCGGCGCCCGCGCCATGGGTGAGCGCGATGCCCGGACGGTCCGGCGCGCCGGCCGTCCAGTAGTGCAGCCGGGCGCCGGAGACCTCGGTGCTGTGCGCCGTCTCCACCACCCGGGACCCGGCGACGGTACGGCTGCGGGGGCCGGTCATCCTACGGGCTCCTCGTCGCGGCCGGTGGCGTACGGGGAGGGGGACGGCGAGGCGTACGAGGATGAGGGCAGAGGCGGGGGAGGGGGCGGCGAGGCCGCCGGGCGGGGGTGCGGCAGTGCTGCGTTCATCAGAATCAGAATACTCTCTCCGTCGCGGCCGCAAAGGCGGACGGCTCCGCCGGGTCGGCCGACGGCCGGGCGGAGCCGTCCGCCGTCCCTCAGTCGCCGGTGAAACGCGGCGGGCGCTTTCCCGCGAACGCGGCCATTCCCTCACGGGCGTCGGCCACCGTGGCGTGCGTCTTCAGGTGGTACGCGTCCTGGAGCCGTAGCCCGTACTCGGCCGGCTGCCCCCAGCTCCGCTCCCGCAGCTCCTTGAACAGGCCCACCGAGGCGGTCGGCAGCGCGGCGAACCGACTTGCCAGCTCCGCCAGTTCGCGGTCGAAATCCTCCGGTGCGCAGAGCCGGTCGAACAGGCCCAGCCGCACCGCCTCGTCCCCCGACACCATCCGCCCGGTGAGATAGATCTCCGTCGCCCGCGCCGGACCGGTCAGCCGGGACATCAGCACCACGTTCCCCACGTGGCCGACCCCCGCCAGGCAACTGCCGATCGAGGCACGGGTGTCCGCCAGCCGGAAGTCGGCGGCGCACGCGATCTCCGCCCCGGCGCCCGCCGCCGCTCCGGTCAGCCCCGCGATCACCGGCTTCGGCAGGTGCAGGATCGCCTCGCAGACCCGGAGGTAGTGCGCGTCCGACGTGATCGGGTCGAAGGGGGTGTCCACCCGGTCGCCCAGCCGCCACCGCCGTACGCTCTCGACATCGTCGCCCGCGCAGAACGCCCCGCCGCTCCCGGTGATCACGACCGTACGCACGCGGCGGTCCTCGCCCGCGCACATCAGGCCGAGCAGCAGATGGCGGGAGAGGGCCAGATCGAGGCTGTTGCGGCGGCGCGGCCGGTCCAGCGTCAGCGTGGCGACCCCGGCCTCCAGGGAGGCCCGCAGCGGTACGTCCTCCTTGCTGTCCACGCGGTCCGCGAAGTCCGTGAACGACTCGGTCGCCGCCCCCGTCCACTCGCCCGCGAACTCCTGGTCCGCTTCCTGGCTCATACGATCCTCTCCCTGCGTACGCGGATGCCCGCCGCCTCGCGGTCCCAGGTCCCCGCCGCCACACCATCGGCGCGCAGCGTGTGCTTGGTCGGCTTGCCGGTCGGGGTCTTGGGCAGTTCGGGCAGCACCCGGATGTACCGCGGCAGCATGAAGTGGGCCAGCCGCTCCCGGAGGAACTCCAGCAGCGCCGCCGGGTCGACCGGGTCGGCCGGGTCGCGGCCCGCCACCACCAGCAGCACCTCGTCCTCGCCCTCGTCGCCGGGGACCGCGACCGCCGCCGCCTCCAGTACGCCCGGGTGGGCCACGGCCTGGGCCTCCACCTCGAAGGACGAGATGTTCTCGCCGCGCCGGCGGATGGCGTCCTTCTTGCGGTCGACGAAGACCAGCCCGCCGTCCGGAGCGCGCCGGAACGCGTCCCCGGTGTGGAACCAGCCGTTGCGCCAGGCGGCGGCCGTCTCGGCGGGACGGCCGAGATAGCCGGTGAGGAAGGACCACGGCCGGTCGGCCCGCAGCACCAGTTCGCCCGCCTCGCCCACCGGAACCTCCCGGTCGTGGTCGTCGACGACGCGGGCCGTGATGCCGGGCCGGGGCTGCCCGCAGTGCATCGCAACGCCCGGATGGTGGTCCGGTGCGGAGAGCACCGGGCACGCGACCTCGGTCATGTTGAACAGCGCGCGGACCTGGACGCCGAACCGCTTGGAGAACTCCGTCGCCCCTTCGGTGAACGGGATGACGTAGGCCGCGCGCAACGGATGCCCGGTGTCCTGCGGGAGCGGTGGCTGCTTGAGGAGATAGGTCGCCATCACACCGAGCAGCGTGCACAGCGTCGTCCCCGTACGGCGGATCAGCGGCCAGAACTCGCTGGTGGTGAAGGCGGGGACGACCGTCACCGATCCGCCGTGCACCAGCATTCCGTACGCGCCGATCGTGCCGCCCGCGTGGAACAAGGGCAGTTGGAGCAGATACCGGTCGTCCGGACCGGCCATGCCGTGGAAGGCGGCGGTGCAACTGGAGTACAGGTGCGCGTAGGAGGAGACCACCCCCTTCGACGGGCCGGTCGTGCCAGAGGTGTAGATCACCGTCTGCGGGTCCCACGGTTGCGGTGCGGGCACCGGCTCGGCGAACTCCGCCCGGTCCGAACGCAGTCCGGTCTCCACCCGGTAGCGTCCGGCGAGCCGGCCGGCGAGGGCCGCCACCTCCTCCGGCGCGTCCTCGGGACCCGGCAGCAGCACCACCGTGCGCACCGCCCCGACCCGCTCGCCCCCCTCCTCCAGCCGGACCGCCAGCGACGGCCGGCAGACCAGCACCTCGGCCCCGCTGTCGGCGATCACCTGGCGCAGGATCGCGCCCCGGTAGGCGATGTTCAGCGGTACCAGCACCGCGCCCGCCAGGTTGACCCCGTACCAGACGCGCAGCGCGTCCGGTCCGTTGGGCAGCCAGCTCAGCACCAGCTCGCCAGGGGTGACGCCCAGCGCCTGGAGGGCGGCGGCCGACTCCTCGGTCTCCCGGAGCATCCGGGCGTAACTCCAGGTGTCGCCGTCCGGCATCAGCGCGTACGGAGCGGACGGCGTGGCACCGGCACGGCGGCGCAGCAGCGGACCCAGGACGCACTGCTCGGCGGTGGGCACGGCGGCGGAGGCCGGGTGGAGTATGTCCTCGCTCACGCGGTCCCCCCGGCCCTCGGCGCGGGCAGTACGCACAGCCGCAGCACGCTCTGGTACGGGCCGCCGTACCAGACGGTCTGCCGCGCGGGCCGGCAGTGCTCCGCCTCGCCCACCGGGCCCGGGACGTTCGGATGCCGGTCCAGGTGGGGGAAGTTGCTGCTGGTCACGTGGACGCGCAGCCGGTGTCCGGGGGCGAAGCGCCACGCGGTGTCCCCGAGCAGCAGATCTGCGTCGTACGGCTCGTCCGGCGGTACGCCGTCCTCGGTTGCGAGCCGGAGGCTTGCCTCGGCCACCAGCAGCGAACGCCCGTCCGGGTGGACGTCGGTGAGCTTGGCGACGACCGCGGTGGCGGGTGCGTCCGAGCCGAAGCGGAGACGCAGCCGCTGTCGGCCGACGACGTCCAGCGGTTCGGCGAGCGGCTCGGAGGTGTAGAGGAGCACGTCCGGCCTGGCCTCCAGGTGGGCCTGGTTGAGCGGGCCCGCCGCGAGCCGGCCGAGCTGGAGCACCCGCCCGCCGTGCGAAGGAACCGGGTTCTCCGGGTCGTAGGTGAACGCGTCCTGTCCGAAACCCTCCTGCGGAGGTTCCGGCAGCAGCCTGCCGTCCTCCTCACCGCCCTCCGGACCCGCCAGGTACCAGGGGCTGTCCACGGCCCCGGGCGGCGGCCAGCTCTCGGCGCGGTGCCAGGCGTCGTCGCCGAAGAGGAAGTACCGGACGTCACCGCCCTCCGCCGCCCCGGCTCCTTCCCCGGACGGACGCAGATGGCGGTCGAAGAAGTCCAGGTGCAGATCGGCCAGCCGCGCGCCCTGCGCCGAGCCGTACAGTCCCGTGTTCACCTCGCCCTGCACCTGCGGCAGTTGGCCGGAGTGGACCCAGGGGCCGACGACCAGCTCGTGCCGTCCGGCCACCGGATCCTGGGCGCGCATCGCCCGGTGCAGCTCGATCGTGCCGTGGGAGAACACGTCGTACCAGCCGCCCACCGAGAACGTGGGGACACCGACCTCGGCGAGGCGGTAGTCGGCCACCGTCGCCACCTTCCCCGCGAAGATGTCCCGCAGCCGGCCGGGAAAACCCTCGAAGTCGAGGATCGCCGACAACGGCCAGCGGCGCAGCGGCACATCGGGTCTGGTGAGCAACTGCACGACCTCGGCGACGACCGCGCTGTCCACCGGATCGCCCGCCGCCGCCCTGCGCTGCACCCACTCCAGCGCCGTCAGACCGAGCCAGCTCGTGAGGTGGTCCAGCCGCAGCGAGCCGCCCAACTGCTCGGCGTCGAAAGGCGCGGAGGTGGACATCGTCGGCGCGATGGCCCGCAGGTGCGGCGGCTTCTCCATCGCGGCCAGCCACTGCACGATCGCCTGGTACGAGGTGCCCGCCATGGCCACGTTCCCGTCGCACCACGGCTGTCCGGCGGTCCACTCGACGGTGTCGTATCCGTCCGGGCCCTCCTGCGACCAGTCCAGCGGGGCCCACTCGCCCTCCGAGCCGAACCGGCCACGGGTGTCCTGCACGACCGCCGCGTACCCCCGGTCCACGCACTGCGCCGGGGTCAACGTGGCGAGGCCCAGCGGGGACTTGCCGTACGGCGTGCGGAACAGGACGGCGGGCGAGGGCGGCCCGTCGGCGGGCCGCCACACATCGGCGCGCAGCACCGTTCCGTCGCGCATCTCCACCGGCACGTCGTGCTCGACGAGAGTGGTCCTGCCCATCAGCGGTTCTCCTCAGCAGCCCGTCCGGCGCCCTCGGCGCGGGAGCGGTTCAGATGGCGGGTCATGGCGTCCCCGGCGGCCGCCCGGCTCGCCGAGGGCTCGACGCGGATCAGGGGGCCGACGCTCATCCGGGCCGGCCGGTCCAGCAGCCAGGCGACGGTGTCCGCGATGTCCTCCGCGTCCAGCACCTCCTCCTCGGGGACCCCGAGGTCGGCGGGGCGGGCCGCGAGCCGCGTGGAAACCCAGCCCGGGGCGACGGTGACCGCGCGGATGCCCCAGTCGCGGTTCTCCTCGTGGATCAGCTCGGTGAGCCGGTGCACCGCGTGCTTGCTGACGCCGTAACCGCCGCTGCCCGGCACCACCTCCGAGCCCACGCCTGAGCCGATGTTCACGACCCAGCCGCCGCCGCGCTCGCGCATCCCGGGCAGCACCTCGCGGGCCAGCAGGAACGGCACCGTGAGATTCACCCGCAGCTGCCGCTCCCAGTGCTTCTCCTCCGTCTCGTGGACGGCGGCCAGCCGGATCGCGCCCGCGCTGCACACCAGCAGCCCCACCTGCCCCAGCGCGGCGGCGGTCAGGGCGACCGCGTCGGCGGGGGCACCCGGCTCGGCCAGGTCCAGGGCGAGCGGCAGGGCGGTGCCCCCGGCCGCGCGGATCGACTCCGCGACGTCCTCCAGCTCGGCCTCACGCCGCCCGACCAGCGCCACGGCGCTCCCGCGCGCGGCCAGCCGGCGGGCGACGGCTGCTCCGATACCGGAGGACGCCCCGGCGACCAGGGCGACCGGAGGCGCACCCGTCCCTCCTGCGGCGCTCACCGGCCCTCCACCCGAGCCGTCTCCGGTCCCGCAGGCTCCGGCTCGGGATAGCCGGGCCGCAGCGGGGCCACGTCCCCGAGGCCGAAGCCGCCGTCCGCGCGCAGCACCGCACCGGTCACCCGGGCGGCAGACCCGCTCAGCAGATGGCCGAGGACGGCGGCCACCTCGCGCGGTTCGCCGACCCGCCCGGCCGGAATCCGGCTGATCCAGCCGCGCCGGTGCTCGGGCCCCGCCGCGCCACCCATCGGCGTCTCGATGATGCCGGGAGCCACGCAGTTGGCGCGGATGCCGTGGCGGGCCACGGTGACCGCGAGACAGCGGATGTACTGCGCCATCGCCGCCTTGCTCGCCCCGTAGTATTCCAGCCCGGCGACGGGACTGAGCGTGGAGCTGACCGAGGAGACCCCGACCACCGCCCCGGGCACGTTCTCGTCCCGCCAGCGGGCCGCCAGGTACTCGGTGACCGCGACGAAGCTGTGCAGGTTCACCGCGAACGTCCGGGCGGCGGAGGCGGGGTCGCCGCCGACCGCGCTGAAGCCGAGGTGCCCGGCCGCGTACAGCAGCGAGGTCACCCCGCCCGCCGTCTTCCAGGCGCGTTCGCCGAGCGACGCCGCGTCCTCGGGGTCGGAGAGGTCGCAGCGCAGGGTCCACGCCCGTTGGCCCGCCGCCTCGATCTCGGCGGCCACCTCCTCCAGCGCCCCGGTCCGGCGCGCGGCCAGCACCACGTCCGCGCCGCGCCCCGCCAGATGCAGGGCGGCGGCCCTCCCGATACCGCTACTGGCGCCCGCCACCAGAACCGTGTGGCCCACCAGGTCCGGGCCGGTGACCGGTTCCGGGGCCGGCTGCTCTGCCGGGGCGCTCCGGGGCGCCGGGACGGCGGCCGGCGGCCCCGCGGGCAGCGAGGGGATCTGGCCGAGACCCGCGCCCCCGTCGACCGGCAGGGTCTCCCCGACCAGGTACGAGCAACCCTCGGAGACCAGGAAGCCCACGGTGGCCGCCACATCCGCCGCCGTGGTGGCCCGGCGCTGCACGAGATAGCGCAGCAGCCCTGCCTCGGCCACGGGCGACAGGAGATGGCCCAGGCCGGGGGAGTAGCCGGTGACCACGGTGTTGCCGACGACCCCGCGCCCGGCGACCTCGGTGACCAGGTGCTGCCACCAGGCCCGGTCGGCGGCGAGCCGGGCGTGCCGCTCGGGGTCGGTCCCGGCGTGCGTCTCGCCCGTCGCGTCGGTCACCAGGACCAGACGGCCCCGGCCCGCCGCCGCCATCGCCAGGGCGGCGGCCCGGACGCGCTCGCGGTCCAGGCCCGGCGAGCGCTCCGCGCCGTACGCCTCCTCGCCCAACAGCAGCGCGCAGTAGGCGGCGGCGTCGCCGGCACATGGGGCCTCGGCTGTTTCCGGCGCCAGGCCGAGGGCGGTGAGCGCGTCGGCGAGGGCCTCGGCCGATGCGCCCGGGGCCCCGGCCGCGTCGACGACCACCCGGGTGCCGACCGGCGACCGCAGCGGGTCCCCCGCCACGGCAGCCACGGGCCGTGCAGCCGTGTTGTGTACATGGGTCATGGCAAGTCGCCGCCTTCGTATTCGATGACCATGCTGGTGGCGTCGCCGCCGGCCCCGGAGGCGAGCACCAGCGCGCTGTCGCCCCCGGTCGCCAGGCCGCCCGCGAGCACCGGTTCGCCCGGCAGACCCGCGTACGGCTTCAGGGTGTTGGCGCTCGGAGCGATCCGGCCGTGGCGCAGCATCAGGAGACTGCCGAGGAGCTTGACCAGACCGCCCGTCCCGGCGACATGCCCGAAGACCGCCTCCTGGTTGGTCAGCAGCAGCTCGCCGCCGTACCCGGCCGCCTCGCGCACCCCGGCCAGCGCCTGGCACAAGTGGTCCTCGACGAACCGGTTGCCGTCCGCGTAATCGTTGACGAACGCGAGATCGCCCGGCCCGCGCCCGGCCGACGCCAGCGTCGCCAGCACATCCCCCACCACGTTGGCGGGCGGCCCGGTCGCGACGGTGGAGGGGCCGTTGGAGCGGGAGGTGCGCAGATGGGCCCGGTGCAACAGCCCCGGACGGTCCCCGGTGGTCGCCGGGTTCTCCAGGACGACGGCGAGCGCGCCCTCCCCGGTGGCGTTGCCGGTCTGGACCTCGTCGTGCGGCCGGACGTCGGAAGGGTCGTCGGAGAGTGAGGAGGCGCGGTAGCCACTGCGCCCGGTGTGGCTGGTGCCGGCGACGAACACCGGGTCCACGGTGGTGTCCACGCCGACGACGACCGCCCGGTCGATGTCCCCGCACCGGAACATCTGCTGGACCAGGTGGAGCGTCCGCAGCGCCACGTTGCAGGAGCCCGCCACGCTCAGGGTCTGGCACGGCAGCCGGAGCCCGGAGGCGACGGTGCCGATCACGCTGGGCGGGGTTCCGTTGAGCCAGTACTCCATGCCGAGCGCGGCGACGCCCTCGGCATGGGCCAGCCGGTAGTAGCGCTCGGTCTCCGGGAAGGCGAACTGGAGCGAGCAGGCGACCAGCGCGGTGCGCTCGGGATCCAGATCGGCGGCGGTGAGCCCGGCCTGTTCCAGGGCGCGGTGCACCGCCCCCGTCGCCAGCAGCCCGGCGCGTGAGGAGCGGCGGATCTGCCGCTCCGACAGCGGGAGCTCCCGCTCAGGGTCCCAGCCCTCGACCGTTCCGGCGATCCGCAGGGGGAGTTCGGGATGGCTGTACGGGGAGAGGCAGCTCACCCCGTCGCGCACCACGCGCCAGAAGGTGTCCAGGTCGGTGCAGGCGCGGCCGTCCGGCCCCGGAAGCACGAACCCGGCGCCGGAGAGCCGCAGCAGCGGCAGCTCAGCAGGCATCGCCACCTCCCAGCAGCAGCGCGCTGTTGACCCCGCCCACCTGGTAGTTGAAGCTCAGCGCCCGGTCGAACCCGAGGGCGCGCGTCTCCGTCCCGGGCACCGGGTCGAACGAGCAGACCGGCGACGGCGTCGTGCAGTTGGCGGTGGGGCAGACCTCGCCCTCGCGCATCATCATCAGCGTCAGCGCCGTACCCAGGTTGCCGAGCGGCGCGCCGCTGTGCCCGAAACACGCCTCCTGTGAACTGACCATCAGCTGGCCGGACTTCTCGCCCCACAGCGAGCGCACGGCGTTGGACTCGATGCGGGTGAACAGTGCGTCGCCCTCGCCGCCCCCGTTGACGTAGGGGATGCGTTCCAGCGAGGTGTGGTCGCCCAGCGCGCGGCGGGCCGCCTCGGCCAGCCCCGTACCGCCGGTGTCGATGGCGACCGCGCTGCTCAGCCCGGAGCGGGTGGTGGCCTGGCCGAGGACCGCACCGTGGGCGCGGGCGCCGCGCGCGGCGGCGTGCTCACGGCTCTCCAGGACCAGGGTCACCGAGCCGTCGCCGTAGTTCATGCAGTCGCCCGCCGCGTCGTACGGGCGCATCGGCCGGTCGTGGCGGGGCGCGGCCGGCGGGTCGTCGTTGTGCCGCACGGTGACGGTCTCCCGCTCGACGACCTCCCGCAACCGGTGGCCGTGCAGCACCCGTTCGGTGTCGAAGCGGTCAACCCCGGTGACGACCACGAGGTCGCTCTGGCCGGAGGCGATCATCATCCGGGCGATGCCGAGCAGTACCGAGGAGGAGGCGCAACCGCAGCTCACCGTGTAGTTGGCGCCGGTCGACCCGAGCAACGCCGCCTGGACCGGGCCGACATCGCTCGACGTGCCGGCCACCAGCAGCCGCACGAAGAGGGACTTGGCGTCCTTCGGGCTGATCGTCGCCGGATCCGCGTCGTGCCAGGCGCGGTAGCTGTCGTAGTTGCTGTCCACCCCCGCACGGGCGGTCAGCACGTCCGCGCTCCGCAACGCGCCCGCCGCGTGGTCGAGTCCGGCGTCCCGGCACGCCTCGACCAGGGAGACCAGGCCGTAGAGGTGGACGTCGGCATAGCTGCGCAGATAGCGGGACGGGATGTCGGGCAGCAGTTCCGCGAACGCCTCCCGGGCCCCGCGCACGGTGCCGTGGTGGAAACCCTCGCGTTCGACATGGCTGGTGCCGGTGGACGCGGTCGCCCAGACCTGCGCGGCCGTGCGGACCGGCTCGTCGCCCGCGCCGGGCAGGCAGAAGCCCATCCCGGTGACGAGCGCGTCCCGGGGCCCGGGGGCCCAGGGGCGGGCCGCCGGGGCGAGCAGCCGCTCGGGGGCCGGCGCCCCCTGCCGCTCCTGGCCGTACTCCTCGCTCACAGAGCCCCCGCGTCCACGTTGACGGCCTGGCCGGTCATCCCGCCGGAGAGATCGGAGAGCAGGAACAGCACCTGGGCCGCGATCTCCTCGGGGCGCACCAGACGGCGCAGGATGGTGCTGTTCACCGCCCGCTTGAGGTACCGATCCCAGGTCAGGTCCGGCGGGCCGTGGTGCTTGGCGATGGCCGCCATGAACGGGTCGCCGTAGCGTTCACCGTCGGTGGCGGCCGGGCTGTCGGTCAGCCCGGGGCAGACCGCGTTGACCCGTACGCCGAAGGCGCCCAGCTCGGAGGCGAGCGCCTGTGTCATGCCGTTGAGACCGAACTTCGAGGCGCAGTAGGAGGTGTTGGCGGGCAGGCCGCGCTTCCCGGCGATGGAGGAGACCATCACGATGTTGCCCTCGCGGCGCTCCATCATCCCCGGCACGATCGCCCGCGCGACGCGGAAGGCGCCGAGCAGGTTGATGTCGAGGGTGGCCATCCACTGGTCCTCGTCCTGGTCGCACAGGAACGCCTGGTCGCGCGCCGCGCCCGCGCAGTGCACCAGCCGGTCGATCGGGCCGAGACGCTCCTCGGCCTCCCGGACGGCGGCACGCACGCTGGCGGCGTCGGTGAGGTCTCCGGGGACCGCCACCGCCCGCCCTCCGTCGGCCTCGATCCGCTCGGCGAGCAGCCGCAGCTCCTTCTCGCTGCGGGCCATGAGCGCCACGCGGGAGCCGTGAGCGGCGAGCATCGTCGCCAGGACGGCGCCGATGCCGCTGCTGGCACCGGTCAGGAAAGTGGTCCTGCCTTCGAGCAGGGTGGGTGCGAAGCCGCTGGTCATGCTGTGTTCTCCGCTTTCTCGGGGAGGTCCGCCGTCGCGGCCGTCGTACGTTTCTCGGGGGCGCGGCCGACCGGGGGCAGGATGCGGGCGGGCAGCCCGCCCCCGTCCACCTCCAGCACCGTGCCGGTCACCGAGGGGTTGTCGGCGGCGAAGGCGACCGCCTCCGCCACGTCCCTCTCGTCGCACCAGCGCCGCAGCGGCACATGGCGCCGCAGGTCGGCCATGTAGGCGGCGTGCCGCTCGCTCGCCGCCGAACGGCGGCGCAGCGCCTCGCCGTCGACGACGCCCGGGGCCACCGCGCTGACCCGGATGCCGTACTCGCCCAGTTCGGTCGCCCAGGTGCGGGTCAGCGCCTCGACCCCGGACTTGGCCGCGCAGTACGCGGACTGCCCGTACGCGCCCCTGCGGACGGTGGAGGAGATGTTGACGATCGCGCCGGGAGTGCCGGCGGCCAGCATCGCCTGCGCGGCGTGCCGGCCGACCAGGAAGGTGCCGGTGAGCAGCGAGGTCACCACCCGTTCGAAGTCCTCCAGCGGGTGCGGGGAGAGCTCCGGCGGCCCGTCGGCCCGCTCCCTGACGCTCACCAGACGGCGGGAGAAGTTGTTGCCCGCGTTGTTGACGCAGAGGCCGAGCGGCCGGTCCTCCTCGGCCAGCCGTTCGAAGAGTCCGGCCACCGACCCCTCGTCGGTGACGTCCGCCCGTACGGCGTGCAGGGCGATCCCGTCGTCCGCCGCCGCCTTCACGGCGGCGTCCAGACGATCCGGGTCGCGTCCACAGATCACGGTGTGCCAGCCCACGGAGGCGAGATGGCGGGCGATGGCCGAACCGAGGCCCCTGCTGCCCCCGGTGACCAGGGCCGTACCCCGAACACGGTCGGCGCGTATGAGAGACCGATCAGACACGGAAGAGCAGCCCTCCGTAGTACCAGCCGGAGCCCACCGTGGGCGTGTAGCAGAGGTCGCCCGGCTTCAGCCGGCCGTCGAGCGCCATTTCGGAGAGCACGATGGGCACCGAGGCGCTGCCGGTGTTCGCCCGCGTCTCGTAGTTGGTGACGAAGCGCGCCTCCGGGATGGAGAGGCGTTCCCGTACGGCGGTGTGCAGTTGGCCCGTGCCCGGGTGGGGCACCACCCAGTCGATCTCGTCCATCTTGGTGCCCGAACGGGCCAGCATCCGGGTAGCCAGGTCGGCGTGCGAGTCGGCCGCGATGGAGACCAGCTCCCGGCTGCTTTTGATCCACCCGTTGGGCGGGTACACCGTCACCGTCTCCCGGCCGGAACCGTCGCTGATCAGCAGCGAGTCCCACAGCCCCGCGTCCGGCTCCGCGCCACGCGAGAGCACGGCCGCCCCGGCCGCGTCGCCCACGATCAGCTCGCCCTTGCTGCCGGGCCGTACCCGGCGTGAGAATCGCTCGCTGGAGACCACGAGCGCGTGCCGCCAGTCGGCGTGCGTGCCGAAGTACGCCGCAGCCGTCTGGACCCCGTGCACGAACCCCGTACAGGCGCCGCACACGTCGAAGGCCAACGCCCGCTCCGCGCCCAGCAGATGGGCGGTGTGCGGACCCCACTCGGGGACGAAGTGACGGTCGGTCCAGTTGCTGAAGACCACCAGGTCGATCTCGCCTGGCGTGACGCCCGCCTGCTCCAGTGCCGCGTGGGCGGCGCGCACTCCCATGTACGCGGGGGTCTCCTCCTCGTCCGCGACATGGCGGCTGCGGACGTCCAGCCGTCCGATGACCGCCTCGTCCACCGCGTTGCCGGCGGGGTCCCCGGCGCTCTCGTTCTCGACCAGGAGGCGTGGGTAGTAGTGCCCGAACCCGGACAGGCGAAGTCCGCTCTCGCGCCACAGGGAGGTCTCGTTGTGCATCTCTCGTCTTCCCGTACTGTGCGGTGGGGCCGGGGGACCCCCGGCGGAGGAGAAAGCGTCCGGGCTCACGGGATGCGCAGGAGCATCGCGCCCCAGCTGAAGCCGCGCCCGATGCCGATCGTCGCGACGAGATCGCCGGAGCGGATCTTCCCCGCGCGCAGGTTCTCCGAGAGGCAGCTCGGGATGGAGACGCTGGAGGTGTTGCCGCGCTCCTGGATGTTGGTCAGCAGCTTCTCGCGCGGGATCTCCAGCGTCCGGCACACCTGGTTGATCATGTTCAGGTTGCCCTGGTGGGGCACGAACCAGTCGATGTCGTCCACCGTCAGGCTGTTGCGCTCCAGGATCTCCCGGCCCACGTGGGAGAGCAGCTTCGGGCCGACCGCGCCGACCTCCCGCCCGCGCATCAGCATCTTGTCGTTCTCGTCGATGTCGAAGGCGTCGAAGTACGAACCGTCCGCGTGCAGCGCCACGTCCAGCAGACCGCGCTCCGCGGTGTCCGCCGACCAGACCGCCGCGGCGGCCCCCGCTCCGAACAGCGCCGAGTAGCGGTAGTCGAAGTTCAGGATCGGGCGCGGGTTCTCCGCGCAGACGACCAGCGCGTTGCGCATGCCGAGCGCCGGGAGCATGGCGGCGGCCGTCGCGGTGCCGTACATGAAACCCGCGCAGGCCACGGAGGTCACATCGAAGCAGGTGGCGTGACGCAGCCCCACCTGCTTCTGCAGCGGCAGCGAGATGTCCATGTAGTTGTTGGTGGCGCTGGAGGGGTTGGTACGCGGCCGGGTCGTGGACGTCGTGCCGATGACCAGGTCGATGTCGTCCGGGCCCAGACCGGCGGCGCTCAACGCGTCGTCCACCGCCCTGGCGGCCATCTCCACCGCGCGCTCCTTCTCGTCGGCCGGCCAGTGGCGGCTGACGATCCCCGTGTTCTCGCGGATCCAGGCGTCGTCGATGCCCAGCGCGTCGAGCTGCTCGAAGTGGGCGTTGGTGATCGGCTCACCGGGGAAGTAGTGGCCGATCCCGGCGAGCCGCACCGGGGCGATCGCGGTCGGGGGCAGGGGCCTGAGGTGGGCCGTCGTCGGGTCCGGGACGGTCTCGGCGGTCGTGGTCATCGGTAGAAGCCTTCCGGGTCCATGGTGCGCAGGAGCGAGAGTTCTTCGCTGGTGACGGCCTTCTCGTCGGTCAGGAACGCGCCGACCCCCGTGGAGCCGTCGGGGAAGTCCCAGCCGGTGAGGTCGCGGACCGCCGCCTCGGGCCCGTCGGGGAGGTCCGCCTCGGTGCGGCCCCGTCCGGGTACCGGCGGCAGCCAGCTCGTCAGTTCGAAGGCGGTGCCGGCTCCCGTCCGGGTGAAGCGCCCGAACTGGCTGACCACGTCGCGAACCCGCAGGCCCGGACTGGTCAGGTGGGTCAGCCGGGAGACGTAGCGGCGGGCCGAGGCGACCGCGATCACCACGCAGTCCACCGACGAGGCGATGTCGTTGGCCCCGCCGGAGCCGGTGATCCACCGGCCGTCGGGCAGCAAGGTCGTGTTGATGTTGGCGTCCGGGTCGATCTCCGCCGCCGACAGGACGCCCAGGCAGCGCGGGTTGGCGGCGACCGCGCCGCCCAGCGTCTCCGCGACCCCGGCCAGCATCTGCGAACGCTCCGCGTGCCGCTGGCTGAAGAGGAAGACGTCACCGGGCTCGGGGTCCATCGACTGGAGGCCCAGCTCGGCGGCCACCTGCACCTGGACGCCGTCGTCGGCCAGCAGCCGGGCCGCCAGCCACGCCGACATGTGCGAGGTGCCGATCCCGGCGAGCAGCGTGTCGTAGCCGCGCTCCCGCACCAGGTCCGCGACCGCGCGGGCGCCCAGCACGATCAGCTGCTCCTGCTCGGTGGGCGCGGCGTCGGCGTCCACCGGGGCGGGGGTCTTCCCCGCGGCGGCGCTTCCGCCCGGGGGAGCGGGGAAGACCAGCTCGGTACGGCGCGCCCCGCCCAGCTTCTCCAGGTACGCGGCGTGGTCCGGCACCCCGCCGACCCACTCCTCGTACCAGGCGGCGGCGGTCTCCGGGGTCTTGCAGGCGGCCACGATGCCGGTGAGGAAGGCGTAGTCGTCCAGGTAGCCGTCGACCCCGGCGAGCCCGCCGGTGCGCAGCGACTGCGGGTGCGCGCCGAGCGGGGCCTCGCACAGGCCGAGAACGCGGGCGGCGGGGATCACGACCCGGTCGGGCATCGCCGCGATCGCCTCGTCGTCGACGATCGCCTCCACGGAGGCGAGGACACCGTCGGTCGCGGCGTACGCGGCCCAGGCGCCTTCGCCCAGCGGGGGACAGGCCACGACATTGCCCCGGCGGTCCGCGACGACCCCGTGGAAGAGGGTGAAGCGCGGGCGCAGCGGGCTGAGCAGGGTGACCGTGCGGTCCGGGTCCTCGGGGTGCGGCACCAGGTGGAGGCTGCCCTCCTTGCCGTGCCGCAGGTCGGTCTCGGCGAGCATCGAACCGGTGGTCGCGAAGGGCTGGCCGAGCGCCCCTGCCATCAGTCGCTGGGTGTAGCTCAGCAGCGACCACATCTCCATCTCGAACGGCCTGCCCTCGGCCAGTTCACGGTAGAGGCGGTTGGGGCGCGGCGAGGGGTAGGTGTCGCCGACGAAGCCGGTGATCACCTTGCGCACGGCCCCGGAGAGGGCCAGCGCGTGGGCGCTGGAGTGCACGGCGGTGGTGCTCACGGTCAGGCTGCGGGTCCCGGTGAAGGTCCGGCAGACCGCGTTCAACAGGGCGTTGGGCCGTGACATCGTTGCCGCCGCGTGGACGTGGTCGCCCGCGCGGACGAAGCGGCTGATCAGGTCGTCGGGACCGCTCGCCAGATAGGGGGCGCCGGCAAAGGGGCGCTCGGGCGCTGTGGTCATGCGTGCTCCAGGGCCATGACGGAGGTTTGCGAGCCGAAGGCGAAGGACAGCGAGACCGCGAGGTCGAACTCGGTGTCGCGCGGCCCCTCAGCGACGTGGTCGTGGTCGCACTCGGGGTCCGGGGTGCGGTGGTTGGCGGTCGGGGCCAGCCGCTGGTGGTGGAGCATCAGCGAGGTGGCGGCGACGTTGATGATCCCGGCCATGCCGAAGGTGTGGCCGTAGATCGGCTTGTTGGAGCCGTGGGGCGGCAGGTCCGCGTCGTCGTGGTGCGGCAGCAGCCTGCGCAGGGCACGGCTCTCGGCGAGGTCGTTGTACCGGGTGGCGGTGCCGTGGCCGCAGACGTAGCCGATCTCCTCCGGCTTGCGCCCGGCATCGTCGAGCACCCCGGAGACGACCGAGGCGGTGACGTCTCCGACCAGGTCCATGCTCGTGGCGTGGTGGGCCTCGTTGAGGGCGCGGTGGCCCAGGACCCGGGCGTAGATCCGGGCGCCGCGCGCCCGGGCGGACGATTCGCGCTCCAGGCAGAGCGTCATCGCGCCCTCGCCCAGGGCGAATCCGCGCCGGTCCCGGTCGTAGGGACGGACGGCGCCGGCGGGGTCCTCGCGCTCCGGCGAGAGAACCCCGTCCCCGAGCCCCAGGTAGCAGCGGGCGACCTCGGGGGTGATCGGGAACTCGTGGCCCCCGGCGAGCACCACGTCGGCGCTGCCCGACCGCAGTTCGCGCAGGGCGAGGCCGATCGCGTGATGGCCGCCGACGCAGGCGCTGCTGACCGTGGTGACCAGGCCCTTCGCCCCCACGGCGATGGCGGCCAGGGTGGCCGGGCAGCCGGCCAGCCCGCGGAACATGGCCGTCGCCTTGCCGGCGTACGGATCCTGCTCCGGACCCGACGTGATGGTCTCGGCCCACCAGGACAGCGGGCCGCGGGAGGAGGACTGGACGATGCTCAGCCGTTCCGGGGCGATCTGGCCGCGGGCGATCCCGGCGTCCGCGAGCGCGTCGCCGACGGCGGCCATCGTGGCCAGGATGTCACGGTTGTACTTCGCGGCATGGGCCGGAGCGAGGTCCGGCAGCCGGGCCGCGGTGTCGAACGCGCCGAGCTGCGCGGCCGCGTGCACCGGCAGGCCGGCGGCGGCGAACGCCGGCTTCTCCAGGCGGGTCACCTGTGACGTTCCGGTGGAGACATGGCTCCAGAAGGCATGGACATCGGGGGTGCCGGGCAGTACGCACCCGATGCCGGTCAGCACGACGGGATCGGAGGGGTCCGGGGAAGGGTCTCGGCTGCTGTCCATGGACCGAAGCTAACTGCCGGTACATGAGCCTCGATATGGCCGTCAAGTACTCATGCGTGCCAACTTTGATGACCGTCAGTACTCTCTTTTTGACCGTTTTTCTTGTTCTCGTACGGTAGGCGCGTCGGTACACACAGCAGCGGCCCGGCGTCTCCGTGGGAGGAGAGGCCGGGCCGCTGCGGCGAGGCGGGAGGGCGGGTCAGGCGTTCTTGACGTCCCGTCGGTCCACCGCGTACGTGCCGACGGCGACGACCACGGCGGTCAGGCCCACCAGCAGGGCGACCCCGCCCCACGGCACCCCGTTGACCAGCGGGTCGTTGCCCAGCGCCCACTCCCAGGGGGAGACGCTCGACAGCGGCTCCAGGGTGTCGGACATGGGTGCGATGGCATGCAGCAGATAGCCGACGACGAGCACGCCCGCGGCTACGCCGAGCGCCGGCCCGCGGCCGAAACCGAAGCCGACGACGGCGTATGCGACCCCCGCGTGCAGCACGGCGAGCAGTCCGACCGTCAGCGTCACGGCCGCGACCCCGCCGCCGGAGACGTCCATGTCGAAGGAGACGACCGAGCCGTACACCGACAGCCACACCAGCGCGCTGGTGACGGCCAGTCCGAAGGCGACGCAGAGGAACCGCACCAGGAAGACGGTGCGGCGGGCGACCGGCAGCGCGAGCAGCAGTTCCAGCCGCCCGGCCTCCTCGTCGCCGCCGGTCAGGGCGGCGGTCGCGGTCACGGCCATCAGGCCGAGGAGCAGCGGGAGCAGCACCGCGTACAGGTTCCCCTTGAGGTAGCCGCTGGCGCTGCTGATCTGGTCGATCCCGAACGCGGCGGCCATCTCCGGCGAGACGCCGGAGGCGAAGTCCTCCAGAGCGCCGGACTTCTCCATCGACGGCCAGGCGCCGACGACGGAGAGTGCGAGCAGGACCAGCGCGGCCGACCAGGCGATCAGGGTGCGCTTCTGGATCTGTACTCCGCGCCGGAAGATCTCCGAGCTGGGCGATGACATGGTGTGTTTCCCTTCCGGCCGGCCCGGGGGAGCGGCGGCCTTGGTGACGTGAGACCCGTGGCGGTGGGGTACGCGGCTATCGCACCGGGTCGGCTGCCGCGGACGGCTCCGCGGCCGCGGAGCCCCGGCTGCCGGGGAGGTCGCTCTGGTAGTACTCCAGGAACGCCTCCTCCAGGTCCGGCTCGGGCGCGGTGAGCGTGGTGATCCGGCGGCCCGCCAGGAACGCCAGCAGGGTGTCGGGCGATCCGGCCCAGGCCAGCGAGACCTCCTGGCCTTCGGGGGTGCGGCGCTCCACGGCCGACGCCCCGTCCAGGGCGGCCAGCCCGGTGAGCGGGACCTCCTCGCCCTCGGCGAAGGTGATGTGGAAGCGCTGCGCGGCGCGGCGGCGCAACTCCCGCGTCGGGCCGGAGGCGGCGAGCCTGCCGCCCTGGAGCACCGCGACCAGGTCGGCGACGCGCTCGACCTCGGAGAGGATGTGCGAGGAGAGCAGCACGC
This sequence comes from Streptomyces parvus, assembly GCF_032121415.1. Lineage (NCBI taxonomy): Bacteria > Bacillati > Actinomycetota > Actinomycetes > Kitasatosporales > Streptomycetaceae > Streptomyces > Streptomyces parvus. Next base: position 6,696,059 of record NZ_CP135079.1, read on the forward strand.
TCTGTCCGTTGTCCCGGGCCTCCTCGACGGTGCTGAGGAACACCTGCTGCATCAACGGGTCGAGTCCGTTGGTCGGTTCGTCCAGGATCAGCAGCTCCGGCCTGGCCATGAAGGCGCCGACCAGGCCGACCTTGCGGCGGTTGCCGGTGGAGAGCCCGCGCACCTTGCGCGAGGGGTCGACCCCGAACCGCTGGACCAGATCGTCCCGGTGGGCGGTGTCCGTCAGCCCCCGCAGCCGCCCCCAGGACGCCAGTGTCTGCCCGATCGTCAGCCGGTCGTCCAGCCGCAGTTCGCCCGGGAGGTAGCCGATGCGCCCGCGGACCTCGGGGTCGGTCGGGTCCTGGCCGAGCACCCGGACCTGGCCGGAGGTGGGCCGGGACAGGCCCATGAGCATCCGGATCGTGGTGCTCTTGCCCGCCCCGTTGGGTCCCAGGTATCCGTAGACCACGCCTTGGGGGACCGTCAGGTTCAGACGGCTCAACGCGGTGAAGTCACCGAACTTCTTGGTGACGTCCGTACATTCGATGAGAGGGGTCACGTCTCTTCTGCTCTCCTCTTGCGCCCACGGCTCGTGCGTCCAGGGTCGGCCGGGGTCGTCCGGCGGGCATCGGGGGTGGGGGGCAGTGACAGGTGTACGGTACGTACAGCACATTCACTGATTACTGAATCTGATCAACAGACTAACGGGGTGGTTCACCTGCTGCAACGAAGCGCCCACCGGCGGTGGCGCGAAAGGCTCCTGTCGCGGGGTGTTCAGGACGGGGTGGGCCCGGGGGGAGCCGGTTCGCGGTTCGCGGCCGAGGCGGCCTGCCACCAGTAGCCGTTCTCCACCCCGAGCGCGCTCGTGCGGTCCAGATGCCCGGAGTCCCGCAACAGCCGGACCCCCGCAGCCAGGAGCGCCGGATCTCCGGCGGCCACCGACGCCGCCAGCTCCCGCGCCGCTGCGAGCGCCTCGCCGTCGGGAACCGTGCGCTCCACCGCGCCGAGCCGGGCGAGTTCGTCCGCCCGTACGCGCTCACCGGGTATCAGCAGCATCCGGGCCGCCACCCCGCGCCCGGCCCGGCGCAGCAGCGAGTGGACCGCCCCGCCGCCCGGCACCGCACCCACACCGAGCTCCGGGAGCCCGAACAGGGCGCCCTCCCCGGCCACCACCAGATCGCAGGCCAGGGCCAGTTCGAGCCCGCCCCCGAGCGCGTACCCCTCCACGGCCGCGACCACGGGGAAGGGGGCCGCGTGCAACGCCTCGAAGACCGTGCGGAAGTGGGCCCGCCGTACCGCGCGGCGGGACAGATCGCGCCAGTCGGGTTCCCGGGTGTCCGCGCCGCTGGAGAAGGTCCCACCGGCCCCGGTGAGCACCAACGCACCCGGAGACCCGCTCTTCGCCTTTGTCAACTGTATTAATTCAGCCGCGAGTTGCTCCAGCATTGCGGTGGACATCGCATTGCGGCGGTGCGGGCGGCACAGCGTGAGAGTGACCACCCGCCCGTTGTGCTCGACCAGGAGCGGGCTCGCCGCTGGTTCGGGTGCGGTCGGTGAAGGGGTCATCCGCAGGGCCTCAGCATTCTGAACAGCTCCTTGCGCCCGGATACGCCCACCTTGTGGAAGACCCGGCTCGCGTAGTTCTTGACGGTCTGCTGGGTGAGGCAGAGCTCCTGGGCGATCTCTTCGTTGGAGCGCCGACGGAGTAAGAGGCCGAGGATCTCCTCCTCACGCCCGCTCAGCTTCCACGCGCCTGACGACCCGGTCTTCCGGGTCTCCGGTGGTGGCTCGTCCGCGCCCAGATGCCAGAAGCCGCGTCCACTCAGCACCTCGTGCAGTCCCTTGACGATGGACTCGGGCGGGCACGACTCGTGGACGAACCCGGCGGCCCCGCCCCTGATGCTGTCCACCACGCTGCGGGGGGCGTTGTCCCTGCTGTAGAGGATGACGCGGGTGCCGCTCCAGTACGCAAGGTTGCCGAGGACCTCCTGCCACTGCTCGTACTCCACGAGTGCCACGTCGGGCCGGCCGCCGGGGAGGCTGCCGACCGCGGTCGGGTGGGGGCAGCCCCCCAGTACGGTGACGCTCGGATCACCCCGGAACAGATCGAGGATCGCCTTGCGTATCAAAGGTGACGAGTGCAGGACCACCAGTCCGCGTCCGCCCGTCTCGGCCATACCAGAACCCCTCGTACTTCCAGCGCGGCGGGTGACGCCGCGTGTCGTTCGGCATGTTGTGAATGTGTTGAACCGCACTCGCGAGATGACGCCCGTGCCGCGGACGGGAAGTCCGCTCCGGTGTGGCGGAGGGCGGAACTGCGGAGCGCGCGGGCACGCGACCGTATTGATGCCGGGATACCGCCGAGTATTCAGGCGGAAATCCCATTCCGGGTCGGCGCTTATTACCGACGCGTAGAAAACCTGCGTGGACAGATAATTCCCAGTGAAGGACGCACCCGGCCGGCTTCCGGTTCCACTTTCGCGGGCCTTTGATTCCTCGTCTGGCTGTGCACGTTAAGGCTCTGTGACATCCTCGGGAACAGCGGGCCGGGGGTGTGTCCCCGGCGCCGCGGCAGGCGGGACCGGTCCGGATCGCGGTGGTTCGGTGCGGTCATCCACCTGGTCCCGCAGGTGTCGCGTAACCGTGAGAGGTTAGCTGGCTGAGGCACGGCTTCCTCCCCCTGGTGGTGCGTTCCAGCCGGTGGCCGATCAAGGCCGCACGGGGTGAACCAAAACGAGAGTTCGGGCCCCGAATCCGTGCCAACACTAACCGCAGAGCCTCCACTTGTCACGCAGCGGATTTTTACCCGGCGGTCAAGAATATCCGCCGGTAATTGACGCATCCTTTGTTCCTGGATGCGCTTTGCGAGCACTGTCCGGCATCCGGCCCTGCGCCGGGGATGTCCGCATTCACCCGGGCGAGGAGGCCCCGTAGCGGCGTGATGGGCTGTCGACGGCCCCAGGGCGCGTCGAGGGCGGTCGCTCGTGCGGTGCTCCTGAGCCTCCGATGCCGACGGTCCGCCGGCCGTGAGCGACCACACGGCGCACAGGCCCGCGAAGGCGGGACGCCTCGCCGTCGGGGCCCGCCGAGCTGGGGAGACCCGGCGCAACCTCGCCCGAGCGGGCAGGCTCGAAGCGGGTGGCTTGAAATGTTCAGGGGCGGGTATGCGGTTTCCGCGGCTGCGGGGCGCAGCTGACGAGAACGGGGTACTCATGCAACGGCTGACAGCTCACGAGGGCACGGACCGGCGACGGCTGGAGGTCACCACGGCCACCGTGCGAAGCAGCGCTGCGTACGAGATGACCTCGGGTGATATCGGTCGGGCGCGCAGCTTCGTACGGGAGTTCCTCTCCACGGGCCAGTCGCAGCACGGGTGGGCGGTGTCCGGGCGGGCGATGGACGTCGCTCAGCTGGTGGTCAGCGAGCTCGCCACGAACGTGTGCAAGTACGCCCCGGGTCCCTGCCTGCTCGACGTCGAGTCCGCCGGGACCATGCTGAGCATCATGATGTGGGACTCCGGCGCCGTCCTGCCTGCTCCTTCGCCTGCTGATCCGGCCAGGATCGGCCGGCACGGGCTGGAGCTCGTTCTCGGGGTCTGTCAGAGCTTCGAGCTCCGCCGGGAAGCTGTCGGCAAGCGTGTGTGCGTACAGATCGCCCTGCAGGACAGCGCCGACGAAAGCCCTTCGGGCCGGACTGCCTGGTAAGCCGGTGCCCACCGAGCCGAGGGGCGCCCTTCGGCTCGGCCCACGCGGTCGTCGGCCGCCGGTTGGCGCTCAAGCCCCGGGGGCGGGTGCGCCCGACCCGGGTTCGGGCCGCCGGGAAGCCCCGCCCAGCGCCCGGCGCAGCACCGCGATCTGTTCGCGGGCCGCCCGGCGCGGCAGCGCGAGGTGGGGGAGCGTGCCGTCGAACCCGTGGAACGCGCCCGGCCACAGATGGAACTCGGTCGACACCCCCGCCTCGATCAGGCGCAGCGCGTACCGCGCGCACTCGTCGCGGAAGACCTCCAGCTCCCCCACGTCGACGTACGCCGGAGGGAGCCCCGACAGATCGGTCGCGCGGGCGGGCGCGGCATACGGGGGTACCTCGTCGCCTCCCGCGCGTGGGCCGAGCAGGGCCGCCCAGCCGTAGAGGTTGTTGGCGCGGGGCCAGGTGACCGCCTCGGTGAACTCCCGGCTGGAATGAGTGGTGTTGCGGTCGTCCAGCATCGGGCAGAGCAGCAACTGGAAAGCCAGCTCGGGGCCGCCGCTGTCCCGGGCCAGCAGGGCGGTGGCGGCCGCCAGCCCGCCGCCCGCGCTGATCCCCCCGATCGCCAGGCGCCCGGGGTCGATCCGCAGAGGCTCTGCCTGGTCCGCCGCCCACCGCAGGGCGCGGTAGCAGTCCTCCACGGCTCCGGGATAGGGGTGTTCGGGCGCCAGCCGGTAGTCCACCGAGACCACGACGCAGTCCGCCCCCAGGGCGTACGCGGAGACCCGGGCGTCGTCCATCTCGGGAGAGCCCAGCACCATGCCCCCGCCGTGCACCCACAGCAGACAGGGCAGCAGGCGGGAGCCCACCGCCCGTGACCGGTAGGTCCGGACCCGGAGCGGAGTGGGGCCCGGCAGCTGATGGTCGGTCACCACCACGCCCTCGGCGGGCGGGGCCACGGGCCGCGCGGCGCGTTCGGCCCGCAGCGCGGGCAGTTCCTCGTACGGCAGGCCGTGGAGAACCGTGGCCGGCGGCGGGTCGGCCGCGAGCGCTGCCGCCATCTCGGGGTCCAGGTTGGGGTGGTGGGGCATGGGTGGGGCAAGCCTCCCTCGGTGCGACGCGGTCCGGGGCCCCGGGGTGCGGGGGACGCGCGCAGGGGTGCGCCGGACACGCGTCCGGCGCACCCCTGCCCTACCCACGTCAGCCGCGGGCCACGCAGATCGAGCCCTTGAGGCGCTCGCCCGCCTCGTAGACCATGTACGGCACACCCCGGTCCGTACCGAAGCTGGGTGCGGCGGCCCGGCCGTTCTCCGGTGCGGCGTTGCCCGAATCGTAGAAGAGGCCGAGGTGGTTGCGGCGGGAGAAGTCGTTGCCGACCTCGGTGATCAGCATGTTTCCGCCGGTGTCCTTGCCGGTGTGGTAGACGACGTACGCCGTGTTGTTACGGGTCAGCAGGTGCGCGCCGCTGATGTTGTTCGCGCCGACGTCCGAGTGCCGGATCAACGGCTGCTGGGCGAACGTCCAGGTGCGGCCGTCCTTCGACCAGCCCCAGCCGATATCACGGCGGTTCGACTGGTTGTTGACCATGAAGAGCATCACGTACCGGGCGTCGCGCGCGGGCAGGTCGTGCCGGAACACCCGTGCGTAGGAGGTCTCGCTGGTGCCGGCCGGAAGCATGTCCCTGGTGAGCACGGTCTTGTCGTACGTGAAGTTGATGCCGTCCTTGGAACGGGCGAGGCGGGTGGTGTGGTTCTCGCCGTGGAAGTACAGCCACAGCTCCTTGACGTCCTCGTTCCACAGGACGTGCGGCGAGGAGACGTGGCTGACCTTGTAGTGCGGCTGCCAGTTGTTGGAGACGATCGGGTTCGCCGGGTACTCCGTGAACGGGCCCTCCAGCGAGTTCCCGTAGGCCAGGCAGATACCGCCGGGGGCGTCGTGCGGGGCGTAGTAGAGGTAGTAGCGGCCCAGCGGGTCGGCCAGCCGGTCGTAGACGCCTCGGATGCACGGGAAGATGATCTCGCCCGTCGGGTTGTACGTGAGCTGGGAGGGCGTCAGCAGCGGCTTCAGGTGCTTGTAGTCCGGGAAGCCGCCCGGCGCCGCCGCCGCGGGGCTCGCCGTCGCTCCGGCGGCGGCCAGTCCGGCGGTCGCCGCGATCCCGGCGACCGTCCCGCGCAGGAAGATCCGCCGGCTCGGCCGGCCCGCGTCGGGTGTGAGGGGTGAGTCCTGGTGCTGTGTCATGTCGTTCTCCGTCCCGAGAAGTGATGGATCACAGATAGGTGGCGGCGGTGACGCAGAAGCCGCCGAGCGCCACGGCCCAGACGTACGGCAGGGTGCGCAGCATCACCTGCTGCGGGGTCACCCCGGCGTACTGCGCGCTCCACACGGTCTGGGTGCTGGTGGGGTCCGACACCCCGAAGACCTGGTTGTACGAGGTGGCGAGCCCCAGCACCGCGACGGCCGGGTAGATGCCCGCGGCGATGAGGACCCCGGCGATCCCCGCGCCGAGACCGAAGACGTTCAGCGGACCCCGGTACAGGCAGAGCGGTACGAGCAGCGTGAACACCAGCACGAACAGCACCGGGTTCTGCGGGCTGACCGCCTTGACCAGCGGCTCCAACGACTCCACCGCGCCCGGCAGTTTGACCGCCGCGAGCAGGATGCCGATCGCGATGAACAGGACCATCGGGGCCGCCGCCACCTCGAACGCCCCGTACAGGGTGCGCAGCAGCCGCTTGTTCATCTCACGCGGCCGGGTGGTGGTCAGCAGCGCGTACAGCACGCCGGCCAGCATCGACGGCAGGATCGCCACCTCGAAGCCGAGAGCCAGCACCAGCGGCACGACCGGGGTGAGCAGGGCGTACCACGGGGCGTCGCCCAGCTGCTCACGGCGCGAAACAGGCTTCGCCGAGGCCGACTTGAGCGACCAGGCGTGTTCCACACCCCGGCGCCGCGTCTCGATCAGGACGAACAGCACGGCGGCGGCCAGTGCGAACGGGAACAGCTTCAGCATGAAGCCGCGCACCGTGGGGATGGGCAGTTCCAGCGCGGTGGAGAAGAACTGCCAGATCGGCAGCTCGAAGGGCATGCCCGCGGCGATGCCCATCAGGATGGTCCCGGCGGCGGTGACCTTGGGGATGCCGACGGCGATCATGGCCGGGATGCCGATGATCCCGGCGAGCATCGCCGCGGGGGCCGAACCGGTGACCGTACCGACCAGTGTGGAGACCGCGAGGACGCCGAGGGCGACCACCACCGGGCGGTCCCCGCCGAACTCGACGATCTTGCGGACCAGGGTGCCCGCGATACCCGTCTCGTCCAGCAGCTTGCCCAGCCAGGAGCCGAGCAGGATGGCGACCATCGTCGCCGCGAGCGCCGGGGCGCCCTCCTGGAGGACTGTGTCCAGAACGCTGTTCTCGCCGGTCAGCGGCGCGCCCGCGATGAAGGCGATGGCGACGGCCAGCAGGACGAGCGCGAAACCGGTGGGGAGCTTGCGGGTGAGCATCGCGGCGACACCGGCCGCCATGACAAGAAGGATGACGACGCCCATGGCGTTACTTCTCTCTTCCGTGCGGGGATCCGTGCGGGGACCCGTGCCGCGGCTCGGCCGCGGTGGCCAGCGCCGCCGTCAGCAGGAGGGGGCTGCGGCCGAGGCCGCAGACCGTGCGGGCGTGGGCATGGGCGGCGATCTCGTCGGCGCCCGCGACATGGCCGTACAGGGTGTGCCGTCCGGCGCGCAGCACGACGTGGTCCAGAGCGCGCTTGAGGCCCTTCTTCCGCGGCCCGTGGTGCAGTTGCTCGTGCACCGCCTCGTGGGCGATGGCGGCGGCCCGTACCGAACCGGCCGGGTACCAGTGCCGCCAGCCGAGCAGGTCGATCAGCTCGTCGGCGAGCGCCAGCGTGTCGGTGAACAGCTCGACGGTCGGGACCGGGCGCGAGGTGTAGCGGGCCAGCAGCCCCTTCGCCAGCCCCCCGTCGCTCTCCACGATCCGGGCCGTGGCGGCGACGGGCGGCAGCCCCGCCCCGAACGCGTCCGCCACGGCGGCCCAGTGGCGCAGCAGCTGAGGATCGCGCCGCTCGTGCGTGGGCGTGTTCCGCAGCAGCCGTACGCCGAACTCGATGTCGTCCTCGGCCTCCAGCTCCGCGATGGCCGCGCGCGCCGCCCGGTCCAGCAGGGCGGCCGTCACGACCGCACCTCCACCACGGCCACGACCGGCTCGTCGGCGGCCCGGGACCGCAGCTCGCTGCGGGCCAGCGCCAGCAGCGGGTCCGGATCGAGGACCCCCGACAGATCGGCGATGCGGGAGCCGAGCAGCAGCCGCAGCGCCGGAGCCCGGACCCCGCCGTCCCCGTACGACGTGGCCTCCTTCACCAGGCCCGCCAGCACCTCGGGGGCCCGGCCCACCGTCGTCGTCTCGACCCGGGCGTCCGGGGCGTGCAGCCGTACGACGCCGTCCGCGTCCACCACCCGCACCGGGTGCCGGTCCGCGCGGAAGCGGCGGCGCACCTCGGTGCCGTACACCGTGTGGGCGGGGGTGCCCGCCAGGACCCGCACGGACGCCGGGTCGGTGCGCAGGCTGTCGGCTGCGGCCCGCAGCCGGTCCGCCTCGTCCGCCCGGTGGGCACGGTCCTGGGTGCGCAGCTCGGTGGCGCCCGTCGCGACCGCCCGCACGGTGCTGGTCTGCGGGTCGACGGTCACCTCCACCTCCACCCCGTCGGCGGCGGCCCCCTGGGCGATGACGGCGGCCTCGGCCTCCGCCCGTACGGCGAGGATCTGCTCCTGGCGGGCGCCCGGGATGATCCGCTCGACCTGCTCCCGGATGAGGGCGAGGGCCACCCCGATGGGGCTGATCACCTCGTTGTGCCGGGCGATCCGCCCCTCCTGGCCGGTGACGGCCGCCAGATGCGGGGTGACCGAAGCAGCCCCTCCGCCGCCCCCGACGAGCACCGCGGTGTCCTTCTCCAGGCGGTAGTCGCGCATCATCGTCTCCACCACGGACTTCACCTGGTCGGTGCCCGCGTCCAGCAGCTTCGTCGCCGCCGTGGCGACATCCGTGCCGAGCGCGGCGGCCAGGGGGGCGAGCGCGGCCCGCGCCACGTCCTGGTCGCAGCGGGCGAAGTCGCCCTCCGGAACCCGCCCGAGCGCGTTCGCCGCACAGGTCATGGTGATCGCGAACCGTCCTCCCGCCGCGTCCAGCACCGCGTAGTCCGCCGGGTCGTCGGCCATCGGCCGGATGGTGGTCACCTTCGCGTCCCGCAGGTCCTCCGCGCTCGCGAAACAGGCGTACGGCAGACCCGCGATGTGTGCGCTGCGCGGCCCCACGCCGACGACCTTGCCGCCGTCGACCCGGACCATCGAACCGCCGCCCACGCCGACCGTCCGCACGTCGAGCGCCGAGAGGTACGACGTCCTGCCCAGCATCGTGGCGTGCCGCACGGCGACCTTGCCGCGCCGCACCACGCTGATGTCCGTGGACGTGCCGCCGGTCTCCAGGAACAGGCCCTCGCTGATGCGCTCCTGCATCAGCGCCCCGGCGACGCCCGCCGCCGGACCCGACAGCACCGTCAGCAGCGGTCTGCGCCGCATCTCGTCCAGCGACATCACCCCGCCGTCGCAGCGCATCACCATCAGCGGCGCGCTCACCCCCGCCTTGGTGATCGAGGCGTCGACCAGGTCGGCGGTGGCGAGCATCCGCGGCAGGATCGCCGCGTTCACCACGGCCGTCCGGGTCCGCTTGTGGAGCCCGTACAGCGAGGTGATGTCGTGGGCGGCCGTCGTCGGCAGCCCTCGGTCCCGGGCGGCCGCCGCGACCGCCTCCTCGCCCTCGGGACGGTCGACGCTGAACGGCTGGCTCGCGACGACGACTTCGGCTCCCTCCCGGACGACCTCGTCGAGCGCGGCGCGTACGGCGGGGGCGTCGTCCGCGTCGCCGACATGGGCGTAGACGAGCGGCAGCCGCTTGCCCGGGGTCAGCTCCAGTTTCCTGAAGGCGGCCAGCCGGCGGGTCAGCGCAGCACCCGGGCCGGTGCCGATGCCGATCAGGCCGACGGTGGCCACATCGCCCTCCAGCAGGGCGTTGGTAGCCTGAGTTGTCCCGTGGGCGAGGAACGTCACGTCCTCGGGCGTGTGGCCGGTCTGCTCCAGCAGCCGGTCGAGAGCCTCGACGATGCCGTGGGCGACACCGTCCTCGTGGTGGTGGCTGGTGGGTACCTTCACCTGCCCCAGCAGATGCAGGGTCGTGGCGTCTACGGCCACGGCGTCGGTGAAGGTCCCGCCCACGTCGATGCCGACGCGGATGCGGTGGGTGTTCATGGCTGGGCACCTCCTTGTGCGGGTGGGCAGGGCGAGGGCGGCAGGACCGGGCGTCGGCAGACGCCGTGGGTCCTGGGCCGGGCGGGTGCAGGTGGAGCTGCGCCCGCCCGGCGCTCCGCGGCCGCCCCTGGGGGCCGTGCGGTGAAACAGGTCGTACGGGGGCCGGACAGATGGAGCGGTGGTGCGCCCCCGTCAGTAGCCGCGTACGTCCGGCCAGTGGCGCTGGATTCCGTCGCGCTCCAGCAGCCGGGCGAACACCTCGAACCGCTTGTCCTCGGCCTGCACCCGGTGCGGCTCGACGTTCTCGGCGACACAGTGGGCGGCCAGGGCGCCGGCGACCTCGCCGATGTTCCACTCCACCGGGTGGAGCCGGTAGCAGCCGTTGGTGATGTGCGTGGTGCCGATGTTCTTGCCCGCGGGCAGCAGGTTGCGGACCCGGCGGGGGATGAGCGCGCCGAGCGGGATCTCGAACGGCACCGAACCGATGTCGATGTAGTTGTCGCCGCCGGTCGACGGGTGCAGATCGATGCGGTAGTTGCCGACGCCGACCGAGTCCCGGTGGCGGGTGCCGCCGTACGGGCCGACGATGTCGATCGACACGTCGTGCTCGGTGACCGTGGTGACGGCCTTGATCCGCCGCGACTCCCGGACGTACGGGGCCTTCGCCAGGCCGTCCGCCGTGCCGGTGACGTCCGGGCGCAGCCGCAGCCCCGGGAACCCCTGGCCGCCGTCCGCCCGGGGGGCCTCGGTCTGCAGCCAGTACAGGACCGACAGCGACAGCTGGCGCGCCCCGTGCAGCGCGGCGGCCGCCGTCTCCTCGCCGTCGCCGATCAGCGGCTTCAACCAGTAGTCGTTGAGCGGCCAGTTGACCAGCGTGATGTCCGAGTCGAACGCGCCAGGACGGTGCAGCTTGCGGGCCAGGATCCGGCGGAAGCCGAACAGCTCCTTGTCGCCCGCGTCGGCGGACTGGTCGGCGCTGACGTCCAGCGGGTCCAGCTCCGGGTTGGGCACGAAGGTGCGCGGGACGGCCTCCAGGCTGCGCGGGTCCGGGGCGAGGAAGCCCAGCAGCGGACCGGGCCAGAACTCCGGCTGGTAGGTGCGCCAGAAGTCGTAGTCGGCCGGGCGCTCGATGGTGTGGTCCTCGCCCTCGTGGTGCGAGAGTGCGAAACACACCGTGATGCCCTGCTGGTTGAGGGGCTGCGCCTCCTCGGGGGCGTGCGGCTCGTCGTACTCGCTCCGCGCCTCCGCGCCGATCACATGCTCCACCCCGGCGAGTTCGAGGAGTTCGCCGGTCTCGGTGGCGTCGATGATGTAACGGGCGCTGATCGTACGGCGGTCGCCGCTGCGTGTGTCGGCCAGCGTGACGGACCGTACGGTGTCGTCGTCGCCCGCCTCGGCGGCCACCGGGCGGTGCTCGGTGAGCAGCGTGAGCCGTCCGGCGGAGCGGTGGGGGGCGATCATCGCCTCCATGACCGCGAGCGCGACGCGCGGCTCGTGGCACAGCTTGCTGACGCGGCCCGCCCCGGGATTGAGGGTGCGCTGGGCCAGCGCCTCGGAACGCAGCGGGTACCACTGGCGGTAGTAGTCCCGGATGGACTCGCGCAGGGTGCGGTACGAGGCGGTGGTACCGAACTCCTCGACCCACGGGTGTTCGTCCGGCGGGACCGCCTGCGAGGTGAGCTGGCCGCCGATCCAGTCCGTCTCCTCGGTGAGGACGACGCTGCGTCCCGCCCGGCAGGCGGCGATGGCGGCGGCGACCCCGCCGAGTCCGGCGCCCACGATGAGGATGTCGGGTTCGGGTATCACGGTTCTCCTTGAAGTGCTGGACGTGCGTGGTGCGTTGCGGTGCGGTGACGGCCCCCGGGGGCCGCGGTCAGAACCGGGCGGGGGCCGGGCCCGCCGTGGAGCCGGGCCGGAAGGTACAGGCGACCAGGGGTTCGGCCGCCTCCTCCCCGGAGACCAGCGCGGCGAGCATCCGGACGGCCGCCGCCCCCAACTGCGGTCGGGGGATGTCGAATCCGGTGGGAACGGGTTCCTCGGCCAGGTCCGGCGGCGGGCTGCCGAGCAGCGCCAGCGAGGCGTCGCGCGGGCAGTCGATCCCGACGAAGTGCGCGGCGCCGTGCAGGGCGCGCCAGGCGTCGCCGGTGTCGGTCTCCTCCGCGACGAACGCGGTGACGCCCTCGTCGAGCCAGCCGCGCAGCCGCTCCGCGGTCAGTTCCCGCTCGGGGTCGGCGGAGCGGAAGACGGCGGCGGGACCGCCGGGCAGCCCCGCCTCCTCCAGGCCCTTGAGGAAGCCGTGTTCACGGTCGGTGGAGGCGGGCGCCTCGTCGTCCTCCCGCACCAGCACGATGCGCCGGTGGCCGAGCGCCGCGAGATGGGCGACGACCTCCCGGCTGGCGCTGATGTAGTCCGCGCCGACCCAGGCGAGCCCCTCCAGCTCGTCCCGGCGGCCCAGGTGGACGACGGGGAAGCCGTCGGCGACCAGCCGCCGCAGTTCCTCGGCCGGCGCGTGCCGCCCGAGGAACAGGCAACCGTCGGCGAGCCGGACCCGGGCCAGGGCGTTCGGCCCGGCCGCCCCCGCGCCGCCCGTGCTGGAGCCGGTGAAGAGCACCAGGTCGTAGCCGCGCGCCGCGGCCTCCTGCTCGACGCCGACCAGGAACGGGTAGTACGAGTGCTGCACCTCGGTCGGGAACGTGGACGTGAAGCTGAAGACCCCCAGCAGGTTGTTCCGCGCGGCGGCCAGCCGGCTGGCCGCCGGATCGGGGACATAACCGAGCGCCCGCACCGCGTCGAGCACCTTGCGGCGGGTCTCCTCCGAGATCGTCGCGCCCTGCTTCCGGGCCCCGAGCACCAGCGAGACAGTGGCCTGCGAGACCCCGGCGAGCCGGGCGACCTCGGCCTGGCGCGGCCGGGACGTACGGCCCGCGGGGGCGGGCGCGCGGCCCGGCCTGGCCCGCTTCCTGGGTTCTTCCACGGTGTTCCTCCGGATCACTAATGCGTATTAGTAATGCGCATTAGTGAGTCACTGTGGACCCTCGTCCCACACCGGTCAAGGGATCGCGCAAGACTTCTTTCGGCCCTTCTGCCGTCAGGCGGCCGCAGCCTCGGGCCGCGTACGGGTCCCGCCCGCCCCCCCCAGGACGCGCGGCCCGCCCGGCCCGCGGCTACGCTCGCGGCATGGGAGAGAGCGGAGAGGACGAGACCGCCGAGCCGCCCCCGGACCGGGGAACGCCCGAGGCCGAGCCCGCCCGGCTCGCCGCGATCGTCGACGCCTGGGCCGCCGCGATCGTCGCGAACGACGCGGAACGGATCGCCGGCTTCATGGCCGACGAGTGGGTCATCGTCTCCGAGTCCGGCATCACGGACCGGGAGGCGTTCCTCGGCTACGTCCGGTCCGGCGACCTGACCCATGCGGCGATGGAAGCCGTCACCCCGCCGAGGGTCCGGGTCTACGGGGACACCGCGACGGTCACCGCCCGGATCACCAGCACGGCCCACTACGGAGGCCGCCGCTTCGACGCCGACGAGTGGACCACGGACGTCCTCGTACGGCGGGACGAGCACTGGCGGTGCGTGCTGAGCCACATCACCCCCGCGGCCCCGCCCGCCGGTTCATGACCCCTCAGCCACGGAGCGGGAAGCGCCTCGGCTACCCGGCCGCCGCGGCCGTCTTCGCCATCGGCATGGCGGGCACCACGCTGCCCACCCCGCTCTACGGCCTCTACCGGGAACAGCTCGGCTTCTCCGAGCTGATGGTGACGGTGGTCTTCGCCGTCTACGCCCTCGGAGTGATCGCCACCCTGCTGCTCGCGGGGAACGTGTCCGACGAGGCGGGGCGACGGCCGGTCCTCCTGGCCGCGCTGGGCTTCTCGGCGGCCAGCGCGCTCTGCTTCCTGTTCGAGGGAGGGCTCCCCGCCCTGTTCGCCGGCCGGCTCCTCTCCGGGTTCGCCGCCGGACTGCTCAGCGGCGCCGCGACGGTCACGGTGATGGAGCTGGCCCCGCCGAGGCGCGCCGCACGCGCCGGGCTGGCCGCGACCGCCGCCAACATGGGCGGCCTGGGGTGCGGGCCGCTTCTGTCGGGGCTGCTCGCCGAGTACGCCCCCTGGCCCCTGCGGCTCCCCTTCCTCGCGCATCTGGCACTGATCGCCGTGGCCGCGGTGCTGACCTGGTTCCTCCCCGAGACGGTCGCCTCCGCCCGGGTGAGGGGACTGCGGCTGCGGCCCCAGGGTCTGGCCGTTCCGCCCTCGATGCGCGGCGTGTTCACCACATCGGCGGTGGCCGCCTTCGCCGGGTTCTCCCTGCTGGGCCTCTTCACGGCGGTCGCCCCCGCGTTCGTCGCCGAGACGCTCGACGTGCACAACCTGGCCCTCACCGGTCTCGTCGTCTTCTCCGTCTTCCTCGCCTCGACGGCCGGACAGGCGCTCATGGGGAGGGTCGGCGAGCGCCGCGCGCTGCCGGGCGGCTGCTTCGTGCTCGTCGCGGGACTCCTCCTGGTCGGCGCCTCGCTGCTGTTCACCTCGCTGCCCCTGCTGGTCGCCGGAGCCCTGTGCGGCGGCCTGGGCCAGGGGCTGGCGTTCCGCGGTGCGGTGGCGGCGATCAGCGCGGCGGCCCCGCCCGAGCACCGGGCCGCGACCGTGTCCGCGTTCTTCGTCATCGCCTACCTGGGCATCTCCCTGCCGGTCGTCGGCGTCGGCGCCCTCGCCCTCGCCATCGGACTCCGGAACGCCGGACTGACCTTCTCCGCCTGCGTCCTGGCCCTCGCCCTGGGCGTCGGCCTGTACCTGGCCCGCAGGCCTCCCGCGCCCCGGTGACGTAGCGCCGCCCGGGTGGACGGGCCCCGTGGCCCCGCCCGCGTACGCGAAAACCCTTGTCGCACCCGCCGATCATGGTGCGAGACTGGCCGGGTGGACACAGCGACGCGCTTGAGGCAGACGGTCATCTCCTGGGCCGCGGACGACAGCGACACGCCGGCGCCCGCCGAGGCCGGGGCCGCCCGTGACCTGGCGGCCGGGCTGGGCCTGCGCACGGTGGTCCTCGTCGAGGGCGTCAGCGACCGTGCGGCGGTCGAGGCGCTCGCCGAACGCCAGGGCCGCGTCCTGAGCGCCGAAGGCGTCGTGGTCGTGCCGCTCGGGGGTGCCACCAGCATCACCCGATTCCTGCGCCTGCTCGGCCCGGACGGCCTCGGTGTCCGGCCCGCCGGTCTCTGCGACGCGGCGGAGCAGGGCTTCTTCCTCCAGGGCCTGGAGCGCACCGGATTCGGCACCGCTCTCGCCCCCGACGACCTGGAGACGCTGGGCTTCTTCACCTGCCACGCCGACCTGGAGGACGAGCTGATCCGGGCGCTCGGCACCGACGGCGTCCAGCAGGTCATCGACGACCAGGGCGACCTGTGTACCTTCCGGCTCTTCCAGCGGCAGCCCGCCCAGCGGCAGCGGCCGGTCGAGGCGCAGCTGCGGCGCTTCATGGGAACCATCGGCGGCCGCAAGGAGCACTACGCCCGAGCGCTGACCGAAGCCCTGGACCCCAGCCGCCTGCCCCGGCCGCTGGAGGGGCTCCTCACCCACCTCTGACCCCCGGCCCGCGCCCCGGTCCACCGGCCCCCGCCCCCGTCTCCTCCAGGAGCAGACCGGCCGCCGGCGCCCCCGTCGTCGCCGCAGGCCGCCTCACCGATGTGAGCGGCACCGCGGCCGCCGCGAACTCGATGTCGTCGTACCGCGCCCGGGGCCGCTTCGCCTCGCTCCACGGGCCCGTCACCACCGACCGGAAGACGGAGAAGAGCCGTTTCCACCTGGCCGTGGGCCTGCCGCTGAACACCACCGCCGAGGTCTGGATCCCGTCCGCCCGCGCAGAGGACGTCACCCGCCCCGGCGCCCGCTTCCCGCGCAGGGACGACGGCTGCGCGGTCTTCGTGATCGGTTCGGGGCAGTACCGCTTCACGGCCTGAGCCCGCCGGGACCAGGGGCGTGCGCCGTACCGGAGGTCATGCACCGCCGGTACGGCGCACGCGCGCTCCCGGGGCGGGGCTCCTTGCTCGGAGGGCGTCCGGGGGAGCCCCTCGCAGGGAAGCTCGTCATCGCTCCCCGAGGTCTCGGGACTCCCCGCGCCGGCCCGTCAGCCCTCGCGCCTCGACCGCCAGAGCAGCCAGATGAAGTACGGGGCGCCGATCACGGCCGTGAGCAGGCCGACCGGGATCTGCGCCGGGGCGATGACCGTCCGGCCGACCGTGTCGGACACGACCACCAGCAGCGCGCCGAGCAGCGCGCTGACCGGAAGGACCCGCGCGTGGCGGCGCCCCACCAGAGCGCGTGCCGCGTGCGGGGCGACGAGGCCGACGAACCCGATCACGCCGACCGCCGCCACGGCTCCCGCCGTCAGGAGGACGGCGAGGCTCAGCAGGCCCAGCCGGGTGGTGCCGAGCCGCACGCCGAGCAGGGCGGGAGTCTCGTTGTCCAGCCCGATCAGGTCCAGTTCACGGCGCATCACCGCCAGGACCGGCAGCGCGACGACCAGCGCCACCAGCACCGGTACCAGCTCGGGGAACGTCCGCCCGTACGTCGAACCGCCGAGCCAGGCCAGCGCCTTCGTCTCGTTGTACGGGTCGGTGAGCACGATCAGCAGGCTCACGAACGCGCCCGCACCCGCTTGGACCCCGATACCGATCAGCACCAGGCGGTTCTGCTCCAGACCGCGCCGTGCGGCGAGCCCGAACACCAGCGCCGCGGCCGCCGCCGCACCGGCCAGCGCGGAGCCGCCGATCAGCCAGAAGCTCGCCATGGGTACGACGGTGAGCACGGCGACCGCGCCCACCCCGGCCCCGCTGACGACGCCGAGGACGCCCGGCTCCGCGAGCGGGTTGCGCGACACCGCCTGGACGACGGTTCCCGCGACCGCCAGTGCCGCACCGGCCAGCAGGGCGGCGGCGACCCGGGGGACCCGGGTGTCGAGGACGTACGTGACGAACTGCCCCGACCGGCCCGCGAGCCAGTTGCCCACATCGCCCAGCAGCAGCGTCGCGTCGCCGAAGAGCGTCGCCGCCACGATCGCGCCGAGCAGCCCGGCGGCCGTCGCCACCAGGGTGACGACGAACGCGCGTCGGCTGCGCAGCCGGGCGAACGCCGTGGAGCCGCTGTCCGTGCCCATGTCGCGCGACCGGTGGGCCAGGAAGACCAGGACGAGCGCACCGAAGCAGGTCGTGACGATGCCGGTCGGCACCTCGGCACCCGCTTGGGCGCCGAACACCGCACGCAGCAGCACATCCGCGCCGACCACCACGAGCACGCCCGCGAGCGCCGACGCGGGGATGAACGCGCGGTGCCGGACCAGGCCCGGGATCCAGGTGCTGAGCAGCCGGACCACCGCGGGCGCGCACAGGCCGACGAAGCCGACCGGCCCCGCGACCGCCACCGACACCGCCGCCAGCAGCACCGCGAGGATCACCGCGATGCTGCGCGTCAGCCGGGGGCTCACCCCCACGACCGCCGCCCCGTCGTCGCCGAGGGCGAGGATGTCCAGCCGTCGGCCCATCAGCATGAGCCCGGCGAACGCCACGAGCGCGACCGGGGCGAGCCGGTCGATGGACTGCATGCCGATCTGGGCCAGCGAGCCATTGCCCCAGGCGAACAGCCCGGTCGTCTGCTGGGAGCGCAGGAGAAGGAGCATCCCGCTCAGCCCGGACAGCGCGAGGGTGAGCGCGGATCCCGCCAGCACCAGCCGGATGGGTCCGGCCCCGGCCCGGGACAGGCCGAGCACGACGGCCGCCGCGAGGAGCCCGCCGAGGAACGCCGTGGCCCCGGCGGGCAGTGCGGGCAGGGAGATGCCGAACGCGGCGACGGTGACCACCGCGAGATACGCGCCCGCGTTCACGGCGAGCGTGTCGGGGGACGCCAGCATGTTGCGCGACACCGACTGGAGGGCCGCGCCCGCCGCGCCGAGCGCGCACCCGACGAGGAGTCCCGCGGCGAGCCGGGGCAGCCGGGAGTCCAGGACCACGGCGGCCGTCTGCTCGTGCGCGGTCCGGTCGGACGAGGAGCCGGTCGCCAGCTGCCAGAGCGTGTGCAGATCGACGGCGGCGGTGCCCTGGCTCACGTGCGTCAGCGCGAGGGCGCCCAGGGCGAGGAGCCCCGCGAGCGCGAGGAGGAACATCCGGCCGCGACGGGCCGGCGGGGCGGCCGCCGCCGGGGACACGGCCCCGGCCGGACCGGCCGCGCCCGCCACCGTCTTCACGGCGGCGGGCGGGGCGGCGGTTGCGGTGCGGGTGCTCATCGTCAGGCGGTCAGCGCGCCGACGAGGGCGTCGATGTACTCGCGCATCGACGCGGTGCCGCCGAACATCCAGATGCCGTCGGGCAGCCGGTGGACCTCGTCGTTCTTCACGAACGGGAGGGACTTCCACACCGCGTTGTCCTTGAGGCCGTCGGCGAACGGGTCACCGCCGTCGGAGTCGTTGGCGATGTAGGCGAACTGTGCGTCGCCGATCTTCGTGAGGCCCTCGACGTCGGTCGCGGCCAGGCCGTAGGCCTTGTCGCCCTTCAGCTTCCAGGGGTCGACCAGGCCGAGTTCGGTGTTCACGTCGGAGAGCAGCGAGCCCTTGACGTACGGACGCACCGAGACCTGGTTGCCCTCCTGCCAGCCGTCGGCGAAGGCGACCTTCTCGCCGTCCAGTCCGGCGTCCGCGAGCTTCTTCCTGCCGTCGGCGACCGCCTTGCGGAAGGAGTCGACCTCGGACGCGGCCTTGTCCTCCTTGCCGGTGGCCTTGCCGATGAGTTCGACGGTGTCGACCATCTGGTCGATCTGCCGGCTCGCGTCGGCCGAGCGGACCACGGCGACCGGGGCGGCCTTCGACAGCTGCGCGATGGCCGAGTCGGACAGGTCGGTGGTTGCGACGATGAGGTCGGGCTTCAGGCCGGCCACGGTGGCGACGCTGGGCTCGCCCCGGGTGCCTATGTCCTTGACGCCCTTGGTGAGCGGGGCGGCCGTGTCGTAGGCGGTGTAGCCCTTGACGTCGGCGACGCCGACCGGCTGCACGCCGAGGGTCACCAGGGTCTCGACGACGTTCCACTCGGTGCCGACGACGCGCTTGGCCGGTCCGTCGAGCGTGATCTTCTTGCCGCGGGAGTCGGTGACCGTCACCGCGCTGTCCCCGGCGGACTCCTTCTTCGGCGCCTCGGTGGTGCCGCACGCCGTCAGGGCGAGGGCGGCCGCGGCGGCGAGGACGGGCCACGTCAGGTGCTGGTTCTTCATGAGGGTGTTCAGGGCCTTTCGGTACGAAGGTGGTGGCGGCCGACCGCGCGCGTGCGCGGGATGCCGGTGGGGGAGTCGAGTTCGACGTCGATACGGATGCCGTAGGCGTCGGTGAGCCGCTCTGGGGCGTACACCTCGGCGGGCGTTCCCGCGGCGACGATCCGACCGGACGAGAGGAGGACGACCTGGTCGGCCACGGCGGCGGCCTGGTCCAGGTCGTGGAGCACGACCCCGACGGTGACGCCGTGGGTGTCGGCCAGATCGCGGACGAGGTCGAGGATCTCCACCTGGTAGCGCAGGTCGAGATAGGTGGTGGGCTCGTCGAGCAGGAGCACGTCGGTGTCCTGGGCCAGGCAGCAGGCGAACCAGACGCGCTGCAACTGCCCGCCGGAGAGGCTCTCCACCCCGCGGTCGGCGAACTCGGTGAGGTTCGTGACGGTCAGCGCGTGCTCGACCATCCGGGCGCCGTCCGGGTCCGCTCCCCGGATCCGGCCCCGGTAGGGGTGCCGGCCGAATCCGACCACGTCGCGCACGCTGAGCCCGGCCGGTGCGGTGCGGCTCTGCGCCAGCAGGGTGACGCGGCGGGCGAAGTCGGAGCGCGACAGGGCGAGGGCGTCGACGGGCGCACCGTCCCCGGCCCCGGCGGCCACGGTCACGCTGCCGGTGCGGGCCTTGTGCAGCCGGGCCACGGCCCGCAACAGGGTGGACTTCCCACTGCCGTTCGGCCCGATGAGCGCGGTGACGCGACCGCGCGGCAGCCGGAGGTCGGCGCCGTGCACGACGTCGGTGCGGTCGTACGCGACCGTCATGTCGCGGGCGTCGAGGCCCGCGTCGTCGGCGGTGAGGTCAGTGGCACCGGCGGCGGGCGCGGAGCGCCCTGGCGGTGGGTCTTCTCGGTCGAGGGCAGGAGCGATCACGAGCGTGAGGTTAGCCTAACCTAAATTGCCCTGGTCAAGAGGGGTTCGGAATCGTGTCCTCCGCGTGACCCTCGGGGGGCGGCCCGCGCATCGGCCGACGGTCGCCGCCAGATGCGACAGTGGGGGTGTCGGGCCGGGCCGAGGTCCCGGATGGCGGTACTTTCCGGCCGAAGCGGTGGTTTGGCGCACCGGGCCGCTTCGGCGTTTCCGCAGTTCAGGCGGTCGTTTCGAATTGAACCGCCGAAGTCTGTCCATATGCTGGACGATTCACCCGGGGCCTCTGAGCTGCCCGAATGACCATTCGGTCGGTTCGGACGCCCATCTGCGGCTGGAAGCTGGCCGTCGATGTGCGCCTACTTTCCGCATGCGTAAGACTCCTGACCGCAATCAGGCACCCGACCAAGGAGTTTTCACCAATGCGACGCAACCCTCACGTCATCTTCGCGACCATCACGGCGAGCACTCTTCTGCTCGGTGGTCTTGTGACGGCCACCGCGCAGGCCGCACCGGCGAAGGCGGAGAGTCTCTACGCCCCCTCGGCTCTCGTTCTCACCGTCGCCCGGGGCGAGGACCCGATGACCGCCACCGCCGAGCGGGCCGTGACGCTCTCCTGCGCCCCCACCGCCGAGGGAACGCACCCCGACCCCGCCGGGGCCTGCAAGGAACTGGAGGCGGTGCAGGGCAAGTTCGCCGAACTCGCCGCCGGCCCGTCGAACCGGACCTGCACCCGCCAGTGGGACCCGGTCGTGGTGACCGCGCACGGCGTCTGGCAGGGCAAGCCGGTCCAGTTCAGCACCACGTACGGCAACGCCTGCGAGATGGCGGGCAGCATGAACGACAACGCCGTCTTCGCCTTCTGACCCACCGGGGCCTGCCGACGCCGGGCTGACGGAGCGCCACACCGTCCCGCCCACCGCGTCCGGCTCCGGGCCCCGTCCGGCGTGCCCCGCACACGCCCCCGTGCACGATGACCGGGAGCCCGCGGTCGCCCCAGCCGTCTCCGCCGCGGCAGGCAGCGATCCGCCCCGGTCGGCCGGCATCGCCCGACCGCGTCCGTCCGGCTCAGGGCGTCCCGCTCACGGGTCGGAAGGCTCCTCCCTCGTCACCCGGGTCCCCGGATGGCACAGCGAGATGAGGAACGCGATCCCCAGGGCGATGGCCATCCCGTAGAAGACCCACTGGTTCGCCTCGGCGAAGTCCATCCGGATCGCCGACATCGAGTCCCGTACGGTCTCGGCCACCGGTCCCGAACCGGACGGCCCCCGGGAGTCCCCCTGACCGGTCACCGACTGGGCGATGGACTCGGCGATGTCGTGCGACTCACCGTTCGGCACGCCCTTGTCCCGCAGCGTCTCGTCCACCTTGGTGATCGTCGTATGGGTCAGCAGGGTGCCGTAGACGGCCAGTCCGATGCTGGCCGCGAAGTTCCGCACGGTCTGGGTGATGCCGGTGACCTCGCCGTAACTGGCGTCGATGGCCCGGTTCACCGCGTCCGTCGAGGCCGGCGCCAGCAGCAGTCCGATCCCCGCGCCCGCCATGGCCGCGTACAGCCACTGGTCGTGCATCGAGAGCGTCGTCAACTTCCCCGCCCACAGGGCGAACCCGACCGCGCCGAGCGCCGTGCCGAGCTTCATCGCGGGACGCGCGCCCCGCTTGTCGAGGATCCGGCCGCCCCACTGGGAGGCCAGCCCGAAGCCGATGAAGAAGTACAGGAGATACAGCGCGGCCTGGTTCGGCGACGCGCTGAGGGAGACCTGCGCGTACACGGAGGCGAAGAAGAACACCGGGACGAACGCCATCATGGCGAAGAACAGCACGGCGTTGTCGACGCTGAACGCCAGGTCGCGGAAGACCCGCAGTTTGATCAGCGGGAAGCGGGTGCGCAGCTCGAACCGGCAGAAGACCGCCAGCACCACCAGGCCGCCCGCGATACAGGCCCAGGTGGCGACGGAGTCCCAGCCCCAGGTGGACGACTGCTGCAGCCCCAGCACCGTCAGCCCCATGCCGACGGCGACCAGCGCCGCTCCGGCCAGGTCCAGCGGCTCACGGCGGGCCCGGTCCGGGATGCGGGCCAGCAGGGCCAGGACGATCGCGACGACGGCTACGGGGACGTTGACCCAGAAGATCGCCCGCCAGGTCCACGCGGTGAGCCAGCCGCCGAGCAGCGGCCCGATCGCGGTGAGCGCACCGGAGACACCGAAGAAGAGCGCGAGCGCCCGCCCGCGCCGCTCCACCGGGAACACGGCGATGACGACGGCGAGCGCGGCGGGGAACATCAGGGCCGCCCCGATGCCCTGCACGGCCCGGAAGCCGATCAGCCAGGCCTGCGCGGCATCGCCGGAGGGCACCGCGCCGCACAGCGCGGAGGCGATGACGAAGACGAGTGTGCCGATGAGCATCACGCGGCGGTGCCCGAAGATGTCGGACAACCGACCGCCCAGAGCGAAGAAGGCGGCCAGCGTGAGCAGATAGGCGTTGACGACCCACTGCATCTGCGAGGAGGTGAGACCGAGTTCGTCGATGATGTCGGGGGCGGCGATCGCGACGATGGTCTGGTCGATGAACGTCATCGACACCGCGAACAGCATGGCGGCGAGCGCGAGGCCCTGGTTCGGCGGGCCGCCCCTGCGGCCCGCTGTTCCCGGATCCGACGGCCTCGGACCGGAGGCGCCCTTCTCCGGGATGTCTCTGCCCATGCGTCCATGGTCCCCGTGCTGCCGCCGTGCTGCATCCCGAGCCCCAGAACGCGCCCCCGCCGCAGGCCGAGGGCGTCGCGCGCTACTTGCCCGCGGTCCCGGAGTACGGCAGGAGCGCCATTTCGCGGGCGTTCTTGATGGCCGCGGCCATCTGGCGCTGCTGCTGGGCGCTGATCCGGGTGACGCGGCGGCTGCGGATCTTCCCCCGGTCGGAGATGAACCGCCGCAGCAGATCGGTGTCCTTGTAATCGATGTACGTGATCCCGGCGGCATCCAGGGGGTTCGGGCGGTTCTTGAGCGGCTTGCGGGGGTCCTGCTGACGTGCCATGAGGCTTCCTCGTGCTCGGTGGGCTGGGTGGGCGGTCGGTGGATGCGGGCGGACTGGGGGGTGGAGTTACGGGCGTGGGCCCGCCGGTCTCAGTGCACGGGGTCGAGGAGCGCGTCGAACGCGGCGGGCAGGCTCTTCCACGCCTCCCGGCCCGACCCGTACTCCTCGTCGGTGAGGAGGCAGGAGTCCAGCAGGCCGGTCAGCCCCTCGCGGTCGAGGCCGGGGGAGACGAAGACCAGGTGCTGGCAGCAGTCGCCGTGCTCGGGGTGCCAGTCCAGCGCGGCGGCCGCCTGCCGGTAGGGCGGCACCATGGACCAGGCCGCGTCCGGGAGCGAGGCGAGCCAGGGGCCGGTGTTCTCCACGCAGAGCGCGCCGCCCGCCGCGTCCCAGGAGAGCAGGGTGTCGGGCCGGTCCGCGAGCCAGAACCGGCCCCGGCTGCGGGCCGCGGCGCAACTCAGGTCCTCCAGCGCGTCGAACAGGCGCTCGGGGTGGAAGGGCCGGTGCCGCCGCCAGACGAGCGTGCCCACCCCGGCCTCCTCCGCCTCCTGCGGCAGGAGCGCGCAGGCCGGGTGCTGGCCGGCTGCCGCCGCCTCCACGTCGAACCCGGCGAACGCCAGCCGGGCCAGCTCCGCCGATCCCGCCGTCGCCTGACGGGCCATCGGGTTCAACTGCCGGATCAGGGCGCGGTCCTCGTCGTCGGCCGCCGGGTTCGGCGCCACGGCCAGGACGGGGGCGTACTCCACCTGCCGGGCCCAGGTGTCGCCGATGGTCCGCCGGTCGGCTGGCGCCGCCGCGAGACCGGCCTCGGCCAGATCGTCGCCGTTGGAGAGGCAGGGCAGAGCGAGCGTGGGGTCGATCGCCGTGAAGACGTTGGTGACATCGGCGGCGTCGGTGTGCGCGGCGATCACCTCGGCCATGGACTTCGGCTCGACGGAGTCCCAGAGCTCCAGGACGGCGAGCCGGGTCACCCCGTCCCCCGCGAGCCGTTCGAGTTCCGGGACGAGGTCCTCGCGCAGCGCGCAGCAGGCGCATTCGTTCACCAGCGGCGTTTCGCCGGAGGCCAGCTCACCGTCGGCGTCCCGCAGGGAGCGACGGACCGTCCCGCCGGTGGCCGTCGACAGGTCGTGGTGCAGCGCGACGCTGTGCGGTACCTCCCGCAGCAGCCCCTCCACGACGTCGCCGCGCGCCTCGGAGTGCAGGCCGCAGACGATGACGACGGGCAGTTTCGCGCGGTGCCCGCTCACCGGGCCTCACCGCGTCCGTAGCGGCGCTCGAAGCGCTCGACGCGTCCGGCGGTGTCCAGCACGCGCGCGGTGCCGGTGTAGAAGGGGTGGCTCGCGGAGGAGATCTCCACGTCGACCACCGGGTAGGTGTTGCCGTCCTCCCAGGTGACGGTGCGATCGCTGGTCATGGTCGAGCGGGTCAGGAACGCGAAGTCGGCGGCCTTGTCGCGGAAGACGACGGGGCCGTAGGCGGGATGGATTCCGGGCTTCATGACGGTGTCCTCGGGTGGGGCTTCAGGGGTGTGCGGGATGCGCGGGTGCGGGGCGGGCCTCAGCGGTCCTCGCGGAAGTCGACATGGCGGCGGGCCACCGGGTCGTACTTGCGCAGCACCATCCGGTCGGGGTCGTTCCGCCGGTTCTTACGGGTGACGTAGGTGTAGCCGGTCCCCGCGGTGGAGCGGAGCTTGATGACCGGGCGTACTTCGTTGCGAGCCATGGACGCTACTATATGGCAATGGTTTCCATTTTCAATAATGGATGCGTCGAAGGAGAGGCAGGTAACTTTCATGTCCGCCCACTGCCAACTGACCGGCTCCAAGCCGGGATTCGGCAACAAGATCTCCCACTCGCACCACCGGACGTCCCGGCGGTTCGACCCGAATGTCCAGCGCAAGCGGTACTGGCTGCCCGGTGAGGGGCGCTATGTGCGCCTCACGCTGAGCGCCCGGGCGATCAAGACCGTCGACAGCATCGGCGTCGAAGCAGCGGTCGCGCGCATCCGCGCGCGGGGGGAGAAGGTCTGATGGCGAAGAAGAGCAAGATCGCGCGGAACGACAGCCGCCGGGCGACCGTGGAGCGTTACGCGGCTCGCAGGGCCGAGCTGAAGGAGATCATCCGCCGGCCCGGCACCCCGGAGCGTGAGCGTCTCGCCGCGGTGGAGGAGTTGCGGCGGCAGCCGCGCGACGCCAGTGCCACCCGGGTTCGCAACCGTGACAGCGTCGACGGCAGGCCGAGGGGGTATGTGGGCAAGTTCGGCCTCTCCCGGGTCCGGATGCGGGAGCAGGCCCACGCGGGATTCCTGCCCGGAGTGACCAAGTCCTCCTGGTGACACCGGGCTGAACGGGCCGCGTGGGGCGGGCGGTGGTGCGGCAGGTCCCGCCGCGCCACCGCCCCCGACGCCGCTCTAGCGGCCGACCGGGTCCGCGTGTGCCCCGTCCCCGGCCGTCACGAGCGCGAGGTGGCCCCCGTCGTCCAGAGGTGTCGGGACGGTCAGGGTCGACAGCAGGGCCGCCTTGTCCGCGTCGAAGACGTGGACCTCGCCATGGCCGCCCCGGCTGACCGCCACCAGGCCCCCACCGGGGGAGGCGGCGACCGCCCGCCGCTGCACGCCGTCCCAGGGGGTCCCGCCGCGCCGCGGCGCACCGGACATGGCGGGCAGGGGCAGTCGCGCGCCCACCTCCGGGCGGGATCCGGCCGTCGGGGGAGCGGTGAGCAGGATCAGCTCGTCGCCGTCCGGGTGGACGCGGGTGAACGCGATGTGGCGGGCGGTCACCGCGAGCCGGAAGACCAGCCCGGGCCCCAGGCCGAGCCGCCCCGTCTCGCCGGTGTCCAGGTGGTGCCACCAGGCGTCGTTGGACCAGTCCGGCCACTGCCCCGGATCGCCCGGCCCGCCGCGCACGCACGACCAGAGCAGCCGCCGCACGGGATCGAGTCGCAGGTAGTAGCCGCGCCCGCCGGAACGCCCGTCGGCGGACCAGGGCAAGGGGGCCTCGGAGGCCAGGTCCTCCCCTTCCCGTCGTGCGCGATGCACGCCCGAGCCCGCCGCGGCGAACAGCCGCCCGGTGAGCGGGTCGTGGGCGTCGCCGTGCCCGTCGTCGTCCGGCAGGGCCATCCGTCGCACCGGGACCGCCGGCGGGCAGGAGGGGGCCGACCGCATCAGCTCGCGGTGCCGGTGGACCAGCAGTTCGCCCGGCTCCCGGTGGCGGACGACCACGAGTGGGGACGCTCCGCCGAGGACCGTGACCCCCGGCTCGCCGGTCCGCCCTCGCACGCGTACGGCGACGGCGCCGTCCGGTGCGTCGAGGTCGACGGCCGTCAGCAGACCGGTCCACGCCTCCTCGTTGCGGCCGAGGCCGGTGGTCACCGCGAGGCGCCGCCCCTCCGGGTCCGCCGCCAGATGCTCGGCGGGGACCGCGACCGGTATCCGCCGCCGGACCAGGGGCCGCCCGGCGCCCGGTCCGTACGGATCGAGGACCAGCAACTCGCCCGCCCGGTCGTCGACGCAGGCGACGAGCCCGCGCGGCAGCGCGAGAAAGCCCGCGTGCTCGGCGAGGTGCCGGTGGTTCAGCTCCGCCCGCTCCGTGCCGTCCGGGAGGTCGAGGAGGCTGAGCCGCCCCGCGACGTGGTCGGAGACCAGCAGGCGCGGCGGCGCGGGAGGAGCGGGGGGCGAGGTGTGCGGCATGGCGAACTCCCGGGGCAGGTCGGGTCGGTGAGGGCGGCGGGGGTGATGGGGCGTTGCGGAGGCCGGCTGATCCCGGCGGAAACCCCGCTCACTTTATTGGAAATGATAATCATGTGTAAGGTTTCGGCTTGTGGCGGGGATCGTCCCCGGGGCTCCGCCGCCGGCTGCCGCAACCCCGGGACCGCACAGGAACGTTGAGGAACCGTCGATGCCACGAACCGCGCTGAGAGTCCGCCGCTGGGCCGCGATCGCCGTACTGGGAGGCCTGCTCGCCGGATGCGGCACCGAGAACGCCGACCCCGGCCCCGGGGCACCGGCCGCGGCGGCCGGTTCCGGAGCCCGTACGAGCACGGAGGTGCGGCCCATCGAGGCCGCCCCCCGGATCACCGACGCCAAGGGCGTCACGGTCTCCCTGCCGAAGCCGCCGGAGAAGATCGTCTGCCTGGTCGCCCTCTGCGACGACATCCTCGTCGAGCTGGGCATGACCCCCACCGCCACCAACTCCCAGGTGCTGGCGCACCCGGAGTTCCTCGGCAAGGAGGAGGCGGCGAAGATTCCGGTCGTGCCCGGCGGCTTCCTCAGCCCCGAGGTCGAGGCGATCCTCGCCCACGAGCCCGACCTGGTCATCGGCCTGGAGGACACGCACGGCAAGCTGGCCCCCGCGCTGAAGGGCGCCACGACGTTCTGGCCCCTCCAGCCCGGATCCTGGCAGGACAGCGTCGGCTACCTGCGCGATCTCGCCGCACTCACCGGCCGCACCGCACAGGGAGAGAAGGCGGAGAAGGCCTTCCGCACCCGCCTGGCGGAGGCGGAGCAGCGCAAGAGCGACAAGACCGCGCTGATCATCTACGGCAGCGACGAGAACTTCGGCGTGGCCACCCCCGAGACCGATGTGGCGGCCGGGCTGTTCCCGAAGATCTCCCAGTACCCCTGGAAGAGCCGGGGCGTCGACGGCAGTTACAGCCTGGAGGAGATCCTCGCCCGGGACGTCGATGTCCTGTTCGTGGAGACCCTGTCCTTCGGCGCGCCCGACGGGAAGCTCTCCGAGAAGCTGGCGAAGAACCCGCTCTGGTCCCGCATCCCGGCCGTGAAGAACGGCAAGGTCATCGAGGTCGACTCCGAGGTGTGGGCCAAGGGGCGCGGCACCCGGTCCCTGGGCGTCGTCCTCGACGAGGCGACGGCCGCACTGCGGTGAGGCGTCCGCCCGTGGCGCTGCTCTGCCTGGGGGCGGCCGCCCTGGTGAGCGCGGTCTGTGCGCTCAGCCTCGGCACGCCGTACGTCCCGCCCGCCCGGCTCCCGGCCACGCTGGGATCGGACGGGCTCGCGGGGCTCGTCGTCACCGAACTGCGGCTGCCCCGCATGGTGCTGGCGCTGATCGCGGGCGCCTGTCTGGGCGCCGCGGGCCTCGTGCTCCAGGAGGCCCTGCGCAACCCGCTGGCCGTGCCCGAGATGCTGGGGGTCTCCTCCGGGGCGGCTCTCGGTGTCGCCGCACCGCTGGTCCTGTCCCTGGCCGTCCCGCTCGGGCTGCAGCCCTTCCTCGCCCTGGCCGGGGCGGCGCTCGGCGGGCTGCTCACCCTGGTCGCCGCCGGATTCGGGCGGAGCCCCTCGGCGGTCCTGCTGACCGGGGCCGCCGTCGCCGCCGCGCTCCAGGCCGCCCTGCTGGTGCTCATGGTCATGGCCGACCAGCTCGACCTCCAGCTCATCTACCGCTATCTGCTGGGCAGTCTGTCCGCCCGCACCTGGGACGACGTCACCGGTCTGCTGCCCTGGCTCGCCGTGGCCGTCCCCGCGCTGGTGCTGTGCGTGCCGGTGCTCGGTGTGCTGCGGCTCGGCGACGACGACGCCCGCGCGCTGGGCGTACGGGTGGAGAGGGCGCGGGTGGCCGCCCTGGGCATCGCTGTCGTCCTCATCGCCCCCGTCGTCGCGGTCTGCGGACCGGTGGCCTGGGTCGGGTTCCTCGCCCCGCACCTCGCCCGCCGCCTCCGCCCGGACGGCGGCGCGGCCGGGTGGCTCGTCCGGTCCGCCATGTGCGGTGCGACCGTCGTGCTCTGCGCCGACCAGCCGGCCCGGCTCGCGCTCGCCCCGGTCGAGACGCCCGTCGGCGCCTGGACCGCCCTGGTCGGCGTGCCGGTCGGGGTCCTCCTGCTGAAACGGGGGAGACGGCCCGCCCGGGTCCGGGGGTCCGTGTCCCCGCCCGCACCGGTGAGTCCGCATCACGCCCCCGCTCCCGTACTGCGGAAGGCGGAACGATGACCTTCCTCGACACCGCCCCCGGACCCGCCCGCCGGGCCCTGCGCGCACCGGGTGTCCGGATCGGCGGCCTGGCGCTGCTCGTCGCGGTGATCGCCTGCGCCGGACTCTTCGCCGGCCGGGGCGTCACCCCCGAAGGTGTGCGGGCCGTGCTGCTCGGGGGCGGTGACGACCCCACCGCCGAGCACATCGTGCTCCAGCTCCGGCTGCCCCGCATGCTGGTGGCCCTGGTCGCCGGGGCCTGCCTCGGGGTGGCCGGGCTCGTGCTCCAGTCCGCCCTGCGCAACCCGCTGGCCGGACCCGAGGTCACCGGCGTGACTCCCGGCGCGGTGCTCGGCGCGGTGACCGCGACCGGCCTCGGCCTGGCCGGCTGGGAATCCCCCACGGCCGTCGTCGTGGCGGCCTGCGTCGGCGGCTTCGCCGGGGCGGGCCTGCTGTGGCTGCTCGCCGGGCGGGACCGCGGCGACCCGGAGCAGACCGCCGTCTACGGGGTCCTCGTATCGGCCGTGCTCGCCGGACTCACCGCGGTCGTCCTCCTGGTGGCCCCCGGCGAACTCGGCAGCGTCGTCCAGTGGTTGATCGGCTCCACCGAGGGCCGGGTCTGGCAGCACTGGAATCTGCTCTGGCCGTGGGCCGCCTTCTGGGGCGCGGCGGCCTGGCTGCTCGCCGGGCCGCTGACCCTGCTGCGCTGCGGCGACGAACAGGCCGCCGCCACGGGTCTGGCCACCGGGCCGGGCCGGGGAGCGGCACTCGTGTGCGCGGTGGCGCTGACGGCCGGCGCCGTGTCAGCGGTGGGCGCCCTCGGATTCGTCGGGCTGCTGGTGCCCCATCTGGCGCTGGCCGTCTTCGGCGCCGATCTGCGCGTCACGCTTCCGGGCGCCGCGCTGCTCGGTGCCGCGGTGGTGTGCGGGGCGGACGCCGCCGCCCAACTGCTGTCCCCGCCGCTGGCCGCGGCTTTCGACGCGGACCGGCTGACCCTCCCGGTCGGCGCCCTGACGACCTGCGTGGGGGCGGGGCTGCTGATGGTCGTGGCACGGCGGCGGGCGGACGAGAGATGAGGGAGAGAGCAAGGGAGAGAGCAGTGGAGAAGAGCGTGACGACGAGCGCCACACCGAAAGCCCCGGACGTCGTCCGGGCGGAGGGGCTGGCCTTCGGCTACCCCGGACGCCCGGTGCTGCGCGGGGTGGACCTGAGCATCCGGGCCGGTGAACTGGTCGCCCTGATCGGGCTGAACGGATGCGGCAAGAGCACCTTCCTCAAGCTCGCCGCCGGACTGCTCACCCCGAGCGGCGGGCGTGTGTTGCTCGACGGCGACGACGTGGCGCGGCTGTCCCGCCGCACCGCCGCCCGGCGCGTGGCGCTGCTCCACCAGTCGGCGCCCTCGGTACCGGGACTGACCGTACGCCAACTCGTACGGCAGGGGCGTTATGCCGCCCGGGGGCCGCTCGGGATGCTGCGCGAGGGCGACGACGAGGTCACGTCCCGGGCGCTGGCAGACGTCGGTGTCACCGCCTGGGCCGACCGGCCCGTGGACGCGCTGTCCGGAGGTGAACGCCAGCGTGTCCGGCTGGCCATGGCGCTGGCCCAGGACGCCCGCGTGCTGTTCCTCGACGAGCCGACCACCTATCTCGATCTGCGCCACCAACTGGAGGTGCTGCAGACGGTCGTACGGCTGCGCGCCGAGCGCCGGCTGACGGTGGTGATGGTGCTGCACGACCTCAACCACGCCGCCCGGTTCGCCGATCGGATCGTCGCGCTCCGCGAAGGCCGCATCGCCGCCGACGGGCCTCCGGCCGAGGTGGTCACCCGGCGACTGCTGGCCGAAGTCCTCGGCGTGGAGGGCCGGGTGGGGACCGACGACGAGGGCGGCTGGCCCGTCTGTTACCCAGATCACCCTCTCGACCCACTCCAGCTATTGCGGAATGAAAATCATATTCATTAGTGTCTGTGCTGCGGCACGCACCAACGCCGCGACCCACACCCATCCGATCTGAATGGAGGCTTCAACTCATGGAGCAGAACAAGGTGTTCAGCCCGATCGCCGACCAGGGCCAGCTCGCCCACCTCTCCGCCACCCACTCGAACGCCCTCGTCGAGAACCCCTTCGACGACTCCGTCGAGGCCGACACCGCGGCCGAGAAGTAAGCGACTCCTGCCGCTGAAGGCAGGTCTCCCGCCTGGCGCGGGGGCGGGCCCGCCCGGTGACAGCCCGGGCGGGCCCGCCCCGTTCGGCCCCGGACGTCCCGTCCCCGTCTTCCCCCTCTCCGACCCGGAGGATTCCGTGACCCGCAGTCGACTCGCTCCCGGCACCGGGATCGTCACCGTTCCCGGAGCTGCCCCCGTGCTCCGGACCTCCGGAGGGGAGTTCCTGCGCATCGACACCGGCGGCGTCACCGGGGAAGCCCTGGTGCGCCGGCTGACGGGGGAGGAGACCCCGGGCGGACAGACGCCGAGTGAAGACCTGCAGAGCACCGGACTCGCCCGGCTCGTCGAGGCGTTCGAGACCGCTGGGCACGCGGTGTCCGTTCCGCCCCGGGCTCCGCTCACCGACCGCACCGTCCACGTCCTCGGCGACCCCGTACTCACCGGCCCCGTGGCCCGCTGCGCCGGGGCGGAAGGGGCCGAGGTTCACCGGATCACCCCCGACCACGTGGCGGAACTCGCCCGGGCAGCCCCGGGCCACCGCCCCGTAGGGCGTGTCGCCGTGGTGTGGTGCCTGGACTCGCCGGTCCCCGAAGGGCTCTGGGACGCGGCGGACGGGCTGCCGGGCCGGCGCGTCGCCTGGCTGCGCTGCCACCGCGAGGGCTCCCACAGCTGGATCGAGCCCCTCGCCACGGAGCCGGGAGACGTCACCTCCCGGCATGTCCGTCTCCGCAGACTCGCGGCCACCCCCGCCCATCGCGAACTCGCCGCGTACTGGGCCGGACACCGCACCCCCGACACCGGCCCCCATCCCACCGAAGCGTCCGCCGCCCTGATCGCCGCGCTGCTCACCGCCGACCTGATCGCCTGGGCCGAAGCCGAAGCCGAAGCCGAAGCCGAAGCCGAAGCCGAAGCCGAAGCCGAAGCCGAAGCCGAAGCCGCGGGTGCGGGTGGGGGTGGGGCGGGTCGGCAGTCGGTCGGCCTCCCGGCCCGCCGGCGGCTGCGACGGATCGATCTGCGCGACCTCACCTTCACCGAGCACCCCGTGCTCCCCGTCCCGGACGTCGCGCCGCTGCCCGCGCCGGGCCCGGTGGGGAGGCGCGCCGGGACGAGCACCGCCGCGGCCCGCCGATGAACACCCGTACCGTGTCCGTCCGCACGCCGGACGGCACCCCGCTCGCCACCGACGTGTGCCTCCCGGACGGGAACCGCCCCCGTCCCGCCGTCCTGATCCGCACCCCGTACGGGCGCGAGGCCCACCGCGCCGAGCTGCGCGGCTGGGCGGCACACGGATTCGCCGCCCTCGCCCAGGACGTGCGCGGCCGCCACGGCTCGCCGGGGGAGTGGCACCCGTACCGGGACCACGAGAAGACCGACGGCGCGGCCACGGTCGCCTGGGTGCGGGCACAGGCGTGGAGCAGCGGAGAGGTCGTCGCCGTCGGTGCCTCCTACGCCGCGTACTGCGCCCTCGTCACCACGCTCGACGTCCCCGACGCAGCCCCTGGTGCGGTGGACCGCAGGGGAGTCCCGGACGCCGTCATCGCCGCCGTTCCCGCCCTCGGGCTCACCGAGACCGCGCGCGAGCCCGGGGGGCCGGAGCGGTTGTGGGCCCGGGCCGGCTGGTGGGCGGCCCACGGCGACCGGCGCGACTCCGACCCGGACGCACTGGAGCGGGCTCTCGCCGACGACCCCCGGCTGCTCGAACACCTCCCGGTCGCCCGCCTGGCGGAGCGGCTGGCCACGGGCCTCGGGCGCGAACTGCCGTCCTGGCCCCGGCTCTGGACCGACCAGGGGCGAGGGCGGCTCGTCGCGCTCGGCTCCACCGTCCGCCTTCCCCTGCTCGCCGTCGGCGGCACCCGCGACCCCTTCGCCGAGGACACCGTGGCCCTCTGGCGCGGGTGGGGCGGACCGGCGCGTCTCCTGCTCGGCCCCTGGGGTCACCGCCTCACCGCCGAACGCGCCCTGCCGGCCCGCGCCCGCCTCAACCTCGGTTCGCTGTATGTACGGTGGGCCCACGCCGCGCTCGCCGGCCGCCTGGAGCCGACACGGCACGGGGTCATCGCCCTCGGCGACAGCGGCCGTTGGCACACCACCCGGGGGTGCGGCGCCCATCGGCCCGAGACCGTTCCCGAGGCGGAGTGCCGCTGGTCCTTCGGCTCGCCCACCGGTCTACGGCTCCTCCAAGGAGCCGAGTTCAGCGCCGACCCGGAGCGCCCCGTACGCTCCGACGACCTCGCCGTCCCGGTCGACGGCTACCCCGCAGACCGCTGTCTGCTGCTCTCGCCGCCGCTGCCCCGCCCGCTCGATCTGGCAGGGGCCGCCGTGGCCCGGATCACGGCCACGGCCGACACCCCCTCGGCCGACTGGGCCGTACGCCTGACCGCGCTCGACCCGTCCGGCCGGGCCGATCCGCTCGCCTTCGGCATCGTCCGGCGCGCCGGCCCGCCCGGCGAAGCCGCGGACATCACCGTGCCGCTCGGCACCCTCGGGCGCAGGCTGCCCGCCGGGACCCGGTTGCGGGCCGAGATCGCCGGACACCACTTCCCCGCCCACGCCCGCAACCCGCACACCGGCGACGACCCGGTCACGGCCACCCGGCTCCTCCCGTCCCGCCGCACCGTGAACCCCCGGGGCAGCGCCCTCCACCTGCCCGTCGTCGCCCGACGCCGCTATGTCGAGCCCGTACCGGAGATATGCCGTTGACCAGCGCCCTGCCCCTCGAAGCCCTCGTCGACCCGGTCAGCGGGATCGTCCGCGCCGTCGCCCCCGTCGAGCACCCCGCCGGTGCGCCGCCCCGCTACACCGCGATGACCGCCGACGTCGCCGACGCCCGCCGCCTCGGTGCCTGGCCAGCCGACCGCGTCTCGCTCGGCACCACGTTCGGCGACCCCCGGGGCGCCTGGATCGCCGCGGTGGCCGAGGCCGTGGAGCGCTACTGCGGCAACCGCCTCCCGCCGCCCGGCCACCCCCAGGAGCCCCGGCGGGCCACCGCGGCCGAGCTGACCGCCGAGGGGGGCCGCCTGTACGGCCCCGACGCCCTGCCGGCGTACGCACCGTGGCAGTACGGCCGCCCGGGCTTCCCGTACGCCGAACTCACCCCCGACACGCCGGCGCTGTGGACCCGGGCCGCCGAGAACGGGGAACCCTGCTGGGCCCCCGTCGCGCTCACCCATCTCAACTGGCGTCAGGGAGAGCTGCGTTCCCTGCCCCGCACCCACCACCTCAACTACGCGGGCATCGCCACCGGGCAGGGCTTCGACGACGCCGTCGAGCGCGGGCTCCTCGAAGTCGTCGAGCGCGACGCGCTGGAGCTGTGGTGGCACCTGGACGGACCGACGCGTGGCATCGACCCGGGGAGCGTTCCCGGGCTCACCGAGGACCTGGCCGGCTGCGGGCTGGACGTGCACATCGTGGAGATGCCCTCCGAGTTCGCGCCCTGCGTCGCGGCCCTCGTGCACGATCCCGGACGCGGTATGTACGCGGCGGGGTTCGCCTGCCGGTACGACCCGGCGGAAGCGGCCCGCAAGGCCGTCCTGGAGGCCGTGCACACCTGGGTGTTCACCCAAGGCACGGTGGATGCCGACGGGTGGGTGTACCGGGCGGTCGAGGCCGGGATGCTCGCCCGCGGCCTCTACCTCGACCACCGGGCCGACCGGCGCTATCTCGACGACTGCGGGCCCGAGTTCGCCGCCGTACGCGACCTCGGCGCCCATGTCCAGGTCTGGCTGGACGACCGGATGGCGCCGCTCGCCCGACGCTTCACCGAACCCGCCCTGGGCCTCGTGCCGGTCACCGCGATCACTCCCGGCAGCCGCGCCGCGCTCGACGCGGCGCTCGCCGCCGGGAGCCACCGGGTCATCACCGCGGACCTCACCACGGAGGACGTCGCCGAGACCACGCTGCGCGTCGCCCGGGTCCTGGTCTCCGGACTGATCCCCAACGCCCCGGCCGCCTTCGGATACTTCGGCTGTCCGCGTTTCGCCGAAGCGGCGCTCGCCCGGGGCTGGCGCACCCAACCCCCGACAGCAGCTGAGGACTTCACCCTCGCCCCGCCGCCGCACATGTGATGGAGCGCGCCACCATGCCCGACACACCCCACCGAGCCGCCGCGCCCGCTCGCGGAGTGGGCGCCGTCCTGCCCGCCGCACCGGGTCTCCTGCGCGCGGCGCTCGCGGACGCCAGGTCGCCGCGCGTTCCGGAGCTCTCCCCGCACGTTCCGGAGCGCCCGTTCCCGTGGAACGGCCCCGCGACCACGTACGTCAGCGACCCCGGGACCGCGATCGACCTGGGCCGTGTGCTGCGACTCTCCCTGGCCGCACCCGACGGCACACCGGGCCGGCTGCGCCCCGCCCCCTCGGCGGGTGCTCTGCACCCGGTGCGCGCCCACCTGCTGCTCGGGCAGGGATGCTCGCTGCCGCCCGGGCGTTACGCCTACGACCCGCGCACCCACCGCGCCCATTCGCGCGGCCCCGCCCCCGACGGCGTACCCCCGGGCGCTTTCGTCGTCCTCACCGTGGCCGCGTCCCGCACCGTCGCGCACTACGGCCACCGGGCCTGGCCGCTGCTGCTTCTCGACGCGGGGCATGCCGCCGCCGCCCTGGCGCTGGCGGGGGCCACGACCGCCGACGTGCTGGTCTCTCTCGACGCGGACGGCCTTTTCCTGTCCGGCGCGGCCGGACTGCCGGACGCCCCGGACTGGCCGGACGCCTGGCCCGGCACCGAGCCGGAACTTCCGCTCGCGGCCGTACGCTTGACGCCCCCGGGCAGCCCCGTCGACGCCGGACCGCGGCTGGGCCCCTGGGCCGCTCTGCCCCGCGCCTCGGCTCCGACGCCGCAACCAGGAGCCGACACCGCCCCGCCCCGTGAACTCGCGGCGGCACGGCACCTGCTGCACCACATCGCCGGAGCACCCGGGCGGCCCGACGGCACCTGGCACCCGGCCCCGCGCCCCGGACGGGTGAGCGAGGAGACTCTGGAGCAGCGCCGGAGTGCCCCGCCCGAGGAGCTGAACCGCCCGCCCGGCAAGGAGCCGCTGTCCCGGATCCTGGCCACCGCCGAGCGCGTGCTGCCGGAAGGGCCCGCCTGGACGGTGGCCGTGGGCGGTGCCACCCCGGCCCTGTACGCGGCGGCTCCCGGCAGGCCGGGACTCGACGTCCGCGCCGTGGGCGACGCGCGTCCCACGCTCGCCCGCTGGGCCGCGGGCCAGCAGTGGATCGCCGCCGCGGGCGCGGTGCTCCTCGCCCACGGCTGCCCCGAGGACGCCCGGGGGGCCACCGTCCGCAGCAGCCACATCGTCGCGGGATACGCGGCCGGCACGGCCCAGGCGCACGCAACCGCACTGGGCCTGCGCTCACGCCCCATCGGCTCCTGGCAACGGGCCGACCTGGGTGCGGCCCTCGGCGACACCCCCGGACGCGACTGGATCGTGCACGGCCTCGCACTCGGCGCACGCCCGACGACAGCGGCCACCCCGGCCACGACCGCGGTCACCTCAGCCCCCATGCCAGCCACCCCATCCACGGCATCCGCCGCCCCGGCGGCCCCGCCCGGCGAGGAAGAACGCCCATGATGCTCCACCCCGAACTCCTGCGCGCAGCGCGCACCGCCAGGCGCCCGCTCGGCCTCGCCACCGCGCTGCTCGCGGCGGTCACCGCCACCCACCTCGCCCAGGCCGTCCTCCTCGCCCTCGTGCTCTCCCGGATCGCACAGGGGGAGACGGCCGCCCTCGCCCCGCTGCTCACGGCCGTGATCGCCGTCGTCCTGGTCCGCGCCGCCCTCGGTCGCGCCCAGCGCCTGACCGCCGTCACGGCCGGTGCCACCGTACGGGTGAGGCTGCGCGACACCCTGCTGGAGCGGCTCGGCGCGCTCGGCCCCACCGCGATCACCGGTGCGCGGGCCGGAGCCGTACGGGCCACGCTGGTGGACGGGGTCGAGGGCGTCGACGCGTACATCTCGCGCTACCTGCCCCAACTCCTCATCACCGCCGCCGTACCGCCGCTGCTGCTCCTCGCCGTCGCTCTCGCCCAGCCGTACGCGGCCCTCGCCCTCGGGCCCGCGCTCCTGCTCGCCCTCTTCGGGCCGCGCTGGTGGGACCGGCTGCTGGCGCGGCGCGGCAAGGAGCACTGGGACACCTACGAAGCCCTGGCCGCCGACTACCTGGAGGCCCTCCAGGGGATGCCGACGCTGCGCAACGCCGGTGCCGTGGGCCGCGTACGGGAACGGCTGGAGCGGCGGTCGGCCGCCCTGCACCGGAGCACCGTCGCCAAACTGCGGGTCTCGCTCGTCGACACCGGCCTCACCGACCTGGCCGTCCAGGGCGGCACGGTCGCCGCCGTCCTCGTGGCGTGCTCCTCGGCCGCCACCGGCCGCACCGCCGCCACCGGCACCTACCTCCTGCTCCTGCTCGCCTCCGAGTGCTTCCGCCCCGTCCGCGACCTCTCCCGCGAGTGGCACGCGGGCTACCTCGGGGTGTCGGCGGCCGACGGAATCGCCGCCCTGCGCACCGCCGAGGCCGCCGTGCAGGACCGGGGCACCGTGACCGCCGACTGGGAGGCCGCGCCCGAGATCCGTTTCGAGGACGTGCACTTCACCCACCCGCGGAGCGCCCGGCCCGCCCTCGACGGCGTGTCCTTCACCGCCGCCGCCGGGCGTACCACCGCCGTCGTCGGCCCGTCCGGCGCGGGGAAGTCGACCGTGCTGAGCCTCCTGCTACGGCAACGGGACCCGGACGCCGGGCGCGTCACCGTATCCGGGACGGACACCGCCGCGTACACCCTCGCCTCGCTGCGCCGGGGCATCGCCGTGGTCTCGCAGGAGACCTACCTCTTCCACGCCACGATCGCGGAGAACCTGCGCATCGCCCGCCCGGCCGCCACGGACGGACAACTGCGCAGCGCCGCCCGCACCGCCGGGATCGACGAGGAGATCGCCCGGCTCCCGGACGGTTACGCCACCCTGGTCGGCGAACGCGGCGCCACGCTCTCCGGCGGACAGCGCCAACGGCTCGCCCTGGCAAGGGCGTTGCTGGCCGACGCCCCGGTCCTGATCCTGGACGAGGCCACCAGCGCGGTCGACGAACGCGGCCAGGCGCGCATCGTCCGGGAACTGGCGGCGGCCGGTCGCGGCCGCACCTGCATCGTCGTCGCCCACCGGCTCGACGCCGTCCGCCACGCCGACCACATCGTCGTCCTCGACGCGGGCCGTGTGGCCGCGGCGGGCGACCACACCACCCTGCTCGCGGGCGGCGGCGTGTACGCCTCGCTGGTCGCGGCCGGACGCACCACCCAGGAGGAGCGCGCCGCATGACCCAGCCCCCGGACTCCGCCCCGGCCCCGACCCCGCGCATGACCCGGTCCCCGGACTCCGCCCCGGCCCCGACCCCGCGCATGACCCGGTCCCCGGACTCCGCCCCGGCCCCGACCCCGCGCATGACCCGGTCCCCGGACTCCGCCCCGGCCCCGACCCCGCGCACGACCCGGTCCCCGGACTCGGCCCCGACCCCGTGCACGACCCGGTCCCCGGACTCGGCCCCGACCCCGTGCACGACCCGGTCCCCGGACTCGGCCCCGGCCGGCGCCCTGCGCTCGCTCCTCCCGGTCCTCGGTGCGCACCGCGCCACCGTGGCGCGCACCTGCGTGGCCGCCCTCGTCGACCAGGCCGCCCTGGTGGCCCTGGTCACCCTCGCCGCCCACACGGTGGGCACAGCCGTCACCGAGCACCGGCCGCCCGCCGCCGGGACCGTCGCCGTCCTGATCGGGCTCGTGCTGCTGCGGGCGCTGGCCACCTGGCGCGAGATGGACCTCTCGCACGACCTCGCCTACCGGGTCCTGGCCGAACTGCGCGTCCGGGTCTTCGACGGGCTGGCCCGCAGTGCCCCCGCCCGGATCGCGGGCCGGCGCAGCGGTGACCTCGCGGCCACCGCGCTCGGGGACGTCGAGGCGCTGGAGTTCTTCTACGCCCACGCCATCGCCCAACTCCTCGCCTCCGGCGTGGTCTTCGCGGTGTCGGCCGCCGTGCTGGCCGCTCTCGGTCCCTGGCTGCTGCTCGCCGTCGTACCGGCCGCGCTGCTGCTGGTCTGGTCGCCGCTGGTCGAAGCGCGCGGGCGGGCCGAACGCGGGCACCACACCCGGGGCGCGCTCGCCGAGCTGTCTTCGGAGACCGTGGAGAGCGTCGACGGACTGCGCGAGCTGCTGATGACGGGATCGCTGAACCGCAGGCGCGCCCGGCTCCGGGCCGCCGGCCGGCGGCTCGCCCGCGCCCAACGCGCCGAACAGTCATGGGAGACCGGTGCGGGTGCGGCCCGCGACCTGCTGGTCGTCGCCGCCGTCATCGGGGTCGTGTCGGCCGCCGCCCACGCCGCGTCCGCCGGACGGCTCGACGGGGCGTGGGCCCCGGCCGCGATGGCGCTCGCCCTGGGTGCCCTGGCCCCGGTCGCGGAATCGGCGGCCGCGCTCGGCCGGGCAGGTGGTCTGCGCGCCGCCGCGTCCCGGGTCCGGGCCGCCGTGCACGCCGCCGCAGGGGCTCCCGCCCCCGCCTGCCCCCGCCCCGTCCCCCCGGGCCCGCTCGGCCTGCGGCTGCGCGGCGTACGGTTCGGCTACGGGGGAGAGGCCGTGCTGGACGGCGTAGACCTCACCGTCCGGCCGGGTGAGACCGTGGCCCTCGTCGGAGCGTCCGGGGCCGGCAAGTCGACCTGCGCCCACCTCCTGGCCCGCTACTGGGACCCGGCCGAAGGCGCCGTGGAACTCGTGCCCCCCGCCCCGGCCCACCCCGTCGACCTGCGGGACCTCGCCGAGGACGACCTGCGTGCCGCCGTGTCCGTGGTGGGGCAGGAGGCCCCGCTCTTCCACGGCACGCTCGCCGAGAACCTCCGTCTGGGCGCCCCCGAGGCGACAGCGGACGAAGTGGACGCGGTGTCCCGGATCTGCGGCGTCGACACCGTCGCCGACGCCCTGCCCGACGGGCTGGACACCGCCGTCGGCGAGCGCGGCGCGACCCTCTCCGGCGGCCAGCGCGCCCGGGTGGCCCTGGCCCGGGGGCTGCTGAGCGGTCCACGCGTCCTCGTCCTGGACGAGACGACCGCCCATCTGGACCACCGGGGCGACGCGGAACTGGCCCGGGCGCTCGCGGCCGACTCCGCCACCCGGGCGACCCTGCTGATCGCCCACCGTCCGGCCACCGTCCGCAGGGCCGACCGGATCGCGGTCCTTGAAGGCGGTCGCATCGTCGAGGAGGGCACCTGGGACGAGCTGATCCGGGCCGGAGGCCCGCTGACCCGCCTCTTCGCGCGCGAGCAGCCGGAGCCCGCCCCCTGAGCCGCACCGGAAGCGGTGCTCAGGGAATCGGCTGCTCCGCCCAGATGATCTTCCCTTGGGGCGTGTAGCGCGTGCCCCACCGATGGGCGAGCTGCGCGACGAGGAACAGGCCGCGCCCTCCCTCGTCCGTCGTCCTGGCGTGCCGCAGTCGCGGCGAGGTGTTGCTGGCGTCGGACACCTCGCAGGTCAGCGCCGACTGGAAGAGCAGCCGCAGCCGCACCGGCCCGGTGGCGTACCGGATCGCGTTCGTCACCAGCTCGCTGACGATCAGCTCCGTCGTCATCGACAGCTCCTCCAGCCCCCACGCCTCCAACTGGCGGGAGACCTTCGTCCGGGTCTCCCCGACCGCCGCGGGGTCCACGGGGACGTCCCACGAGACCAGGTGCTCCGGGCTCAGGACATGCGTCCGGGCGAGGAGCAGCGCGATGTCGTCCGGCTGCGGCACCGGCAGCAGTTCCTTGACCACCGCCGGACACAGATCCTCCAGCGGCAGTCCGCCCCGGGACACCTCCCGGCCCAGCCGGTGCATGCCGCTCTCGACGTCCCGGTCGGTCCCCTCGATGAGCCCGTCGGTGTAGAGACCGAGGAGGCTCCCTTCGGGCAGGACCATCTCCAGCGACTCGAAGGGCAGCCCGCCGAGTCCGAGCGGCGGTCCGGAGGGAAGGTCCGGGAAGGTGACCGCCCCGTCCGGGGTGACGACCACCGGCGGCGGGTGGCCGGCCCGCGCCATCGTGCAGCAGCCGCTCGTGGGGTCGTAGACGGCGTACAGGCAGGTCGCCCCCACCACCGTCGAGCCGCCCCGCTCCGCCGGGCCCCCCGCACGCTCCTCCTCGCTGAGCCGCAGGACGAGATCGTCCAGGCGGGCCAGCAGCTCGTCCGGCGGCAGATCCATGTCGGCCAGCGTCTGTACGGCGGTCCGCAGCCGGCCCATGGTCGCGGCGGCTCCGATGCCGTGCCCGACGACATCGCCGATGACCAGCCCGACCCGGGCGCCGGACAGCGGGATCACGTCGAACCAGTCCCCGCCGACCCCGTCCTTCGCGTCCGCCGGGAGGTACGACCACGCCACGTCCAGCGCCGTCCCGCCCCGCAGCGTCTGCGGCAGCAGGCTCCGCTGGAGCACCAGCGCCGCGGTGTGCTCCCGGGTGTAGCGGCGGGCGTTGTCCACGCACACGGCGGCCCGCGCCACCAGCTCCCGGGCGGGCGCCACATCGTCCTCGTCGAACGGCACCGGGTTGCGCGACCGCATGAAGGTGGTCAGCCCCAGCACGGTGTCGCGGGCCCGCATCGGTACGGAGATCAACGAGTGCAGCCCGAACTCCCGGATCCGGGCGGCCCGCGCCGGGTGCTCCACCATCCACCCCTGGCTGTCCGGGTCGAGCACCGGCAGCAGAACCGGAGCGCCCGCCAGCAGGAAGTGCGCGTCGTGCGGCGGCGGCACGAAGTCCACCGCCTCGCCGACCTGGACGACCGCCTCCGGGCAGCCCTCGCGCACCGAGCTCATGCCTGCCCGGCGCATGGCGGGCCGCTCGCCCTCGGCGGGCGTGGCCGACCCGGGCCGCTCCCCGCCGAACGGGGTCTCCAGCAGGTCGACGAGGACGAAGTCCGCGAACCGGGGCACCGCGAAGTCGGCGAGTTCCTGCGCCGTACGCTGTACGTCCAGGGTGGAGCCGATACTCGCCCCGGCCTCGTTGACCAGCGCGAGCAGCCGACGCGCGTTCCACCGGTCGGTGACGTCGCGGACCATGTAGCCGATGCCGATTGGGCGGTCCTGGGCGTCGGCCAGCGGGAAGAACGAGCTCGCGTACGCCCGTCGCCGGTGCGGATCGGCCCAGCTCCAGCCCAGGTACTCGTAGTCCGTGACCGCTTCGCCCGTCGACAGGACCTGCCGCATCAGCCGCTCGATGGGCGCCGCCAGTGCCGTGGGCAGCACATCGGCGGGCCGGTGCCCCAGACGCTGCTCCCGGGGTACGCCGCCGAACCGCTCCAGGGTGTCGTTGAGCCAGAGATAGCGCAGGCCGGGGTCGAGCACGGCCATCCCGACGGGGGACCGGGCCATGAAGTCGTCCAGCACGGATCCGCTCATCGTCCAGTGCGGGGTGAGTTCACGCCCGGACACCAGGAAGACCTCCTGCCCGGCGATCTGGAACGCGGCGGTGACCCGCAGGTCGATGTCCAGGGACCGGCCGTCCCGGCCCCGCAGCGGGACCAGCCCGCTCCACGCCGACCCGGTCCGGCAGCGCGCGGCCACCGCGGCCGTCCGGCGGGGGTCCGGCGGGCCGGTCAGGAGAAGGGCGGCGGGCCGGCCGACCACCTCGGCCGCCGGATACCCGAGCAGGGCCTCGGCCCCGCGGGTCCAGCCGATGACCGTGCCGT
The DNA here is from genome assembly GCF_032121415.1 of Streptomyces parvus. Lineage (NCBI taxonomy): Bacteria > Bacillati > Actinomycetota > Actinomycetes > Kitasatosporales > Streptomycetaceae > Streptomyces > Streptomyces parvus. The sequence continues at coordinate 6,738,975 of NZ_CP135079.1, forward strand.
CCCCGGCGATCACCGCGGCCGCGTCGTCGGCCATCCGCGCCGGTCCCCGCCCGTCCCCGGAGGGCAGCGGGCCGGGCTCCGCCGGGAAGCCCTCATCGGCGGATGCCATTGCACCTCACCACCCTCTGTAGGTTTCCATGGTCGCGCGTCGCCCCCGAGCGCGCCCGGTGCGTCGTGCGCGGTACGCGCGCGAGGTGTCCCCCGTTCGGCGGCGTGACGTGCCCGCGTTGGCGGGGTGACAAGCGGTTGCTCGTCCCCGCCCGCCCCCGCGCTGGACCCGTGCGGGTGGACGGCTCCGGGCCCCCGGCAGGAGGGCCGGAGCCGTTTCCCTGCCCGGGGTCAGAGGCGGAAGCAGATCTCGCGCTCGCGCAGCCACTCGCCCAGCCAGTCGGCGTACGGCACGGTGACGCACCATCGGCGGGCGGGCGCCGCCTCGGCTCCGGGTGCCGGGGACGTGGGCCCCACCGGCGGCGACGGCTCCGCCGGGAGCGTGACGGTGGGGGACGGGACCGGATTCGTGGGGGTCGGCGTCGGCGACGGCGGGGGAGTCGGCATCGGGCTCGGGGAGGACTCGGCGGGCGCGGCCATCTCGGTCATCATCGTCCGGAACACCTCCGAGGACCGCGGGTTGCTCCGGCACTGCCAGACGCCGTGCGGGCAGTAGTCCGTGACCGTCTGGTAGAGCGGCTGGTGCCGGTCGATCCACTCCAGCATCCGCCGCATGTACTCGGGGTTGTCGCCGTTGCGGAAGAGGCCCCACTCCGGGAACGAGATGGGCTTGCCGCGCTCCGCGGCGAAGTCGACGTGCTTCTGGAGCCCGTACGGGTCGGTGATCTGGTCGTCGAAGGTTTCACCGGGAGGCTGGTCGTAGGAGTCCATCCCGATGATGTCGACGACGTCGTCGCCCGGGTAGCACTCGGTCCACGGCACCGCGTCCCGTCCCCGGCTCGGGGTGAAGTCGAAGCGGAACTCCTGGCCGGGCACCGCGCGCATCGCCGTGACGATCCGCTTCCAGTACGCCTTCCAGGACGCGGGGTCGGGACCGCACCGGTGCGTGTACGTCGTGCCGTTCATCTCCCAGCCGAGCACGATCACGGTGTCCGGGACGCCCAGCTCCACCAGGCGTTCCGCGAGCCGGATGAAGTGCTGGTCGTAGTCGCCCGCCGCACCCGCCCGGAGCTGGGCGCGGACCTCGTGGTCCGGGACCCGCTCCTCGTTGCGCTCCAGCATCGGTACGTTCAGGACGAACATCCGCTCCGGGTCCGCCCGCCTCCAGTCCGCCCAGGCGTCGAGGAAATCGGGGGCCCCTTCGATGTTCACCCACAGATCGCCCGGCAGATACGTGTGCCCCACCCGCAGCTCGGCCCCGCCCAGCCAGCGCGAGAACTCGGCCATCCTGGTGACCCCGGCGGGCCCGTAGTCCAGATACGCCCCGTGCGCCGTACCGCCCCCCGCCCTCGGCCCGCCGGGGGCCGCGCCGTCGACGGAATCGGCGCCCGGAGGCGACTGGCCCGCGATGCCGCCACCCGCCAGAAGGCTGAGAGCAAGCGCCGCGATGCAGGAAACGAAGAGTCGGCGCTTTGCCGGCATTGCTCCTCCTGGCTGTGATGAATTCCGGTCGATTCGGCCCGGTGGGGAGAGCGTTTCATCATCATGCCCCGGAGGCATGCGGAGGGAGTCCATTTATCGTATTCGGCGTTGCGGGCGTGCCGTTCAGGTGAATGTGGGGCCGAACGTGAATGGCAGCGAGTCGACGCGGTTGTCGAAATTCGAATCGACCAGTCCCGGGTCGCCCAGATTCCGCATGACGGGACGCCGGTCGACCAGTTCGCGGAACAGGGCCGTCATTTCGAGCCGGGCCAGATGCGCGCCCAGGCAGTGGTGCGGGCCCCCGCCCCCGTATCCCAGATGGGGATTGGGCGAGCGGGTGATGTCGAAGCGGTCCGGATGGGTGAAAACCGCCTCGTCTCGATTGGCGGACGCGTAAAGGAGTGCGACTTTCTCGCCCGGGAGGAATGTGCGACCGCCCAGTGCGAATTCGGCGGTGACGGTTCTGCGGAACTGGATGATCGGAGTCGAATGCCGCACGATCTCGTCGACCGCCCCGCCGATGTACCGGTCGAAGTCGGACCGCAGCAGCTCCCGCTGCTCCGGATGCCGGTCGAGCAGGAACAGCCCGTGCGCGATGGCGTTGCGGGTGGTCTCCACCCCGGCCACCAGCAGCAGCGAGAAGAAGGCCCCCAACTGCCGTCCCGACAGAGCCTCGCCGTCGATGTCCGCACGCACGAGCGCCGAGACGAGGTCGTCCCCGGGACGACGGCGGCGCTCCGCGGCGAGCCGCCCCATGACCCACTGCATCCGGGCCAGGGACGCCAGCCCCCGCCCCGGGATCCGGATCCGGGCCCGGCCCCGCCGCTCGACGCCGACATGCTCCGACGCGTGGTCGATCTGCTCGGCGATCCGCGCCCGGTACGCCTTCGGGATGCCCATCAGGTCGCAGATCACCTCCAGCGGCAGCCGCGAGGCCGCCGACGGCACGAAGTCCCGGGGCCGCTCGGAGATCAGCTCGTCCACCAGCCGCCCGGCGAGCCGCCCGACGTTCTCCTCGACGCCCGCCAGCAGCCGCGGGGTGAACCGCCGCGAGATGATCCGGCGCAGCGCCGCGTGCTCGGCCCCGTCCATGTTGACCATCGAGTTCCCGAACAGCGCCTTCGCCCAGCCCGCCGGCTCCGGAGTGGTGACCCCGGGAGCGCTGGCGAACACCCCGGGCGTACGGCTCGCGGTCCGCACATCGGCATGGCGCACCAGGGCGTAGAACGGCTTTCCGGCGGTACGCGCGGTACCGGGCCGGGGCGTGAACAGCACCGGCGCGTCCAGCTCCCGCAGCAGCTCGAAGGCCTTGAGCCGTTCGGGGCGCGGCAACCGCCAGAACGCCGGGTCGGCCAGATCGACGTCCGCCGCGCGCAGCACACGGTCCCCGGACGGCTGATACGGAACGGTCATGCCCACCACCTCCACGGTTCGCCAGGCCATGTTCCGGTCCGCCGGCCCCGGGAGCCCCCGCGACGCGGCCCGCCGCCGCCGATCGCCCCGCACCCTCACGCGTTTGCCGGAACGCGACCGCCGCGTGTGGGCCGTACGCCGCACGCACGAGAACTGTTTCGCCCCCGCCTCGTTGTCAACATCGCCATCAGAAGCACCTCGGACGAGTTAACGAGAGGCAGGTAGTCATCTCATGAGCCCCACCCCCGCGAAGCCGGGCGGCACCCGCATTCCCTCCCGCCGGACCGTCCTGCGCGGAGCCTTCACCGCCGCCGTGGTCACGGGCACCGCCGGCGCCCTGTCCCCGCTGCTCGACCGCGACCCGGCCGTCGCGGCCCGGTCCGCACCGGCGCCCGGGCCCGGCTCCGAATCCGGCTCCCGGGCCACGACGGAGGAGTTCGCCGAGATGTACCGGGGCCGGGAGATCCGGGGGACGGCGACCGTCGTCGTCCCCGCGGGCGCCCCGGCCGACGACCGGGTCGCGGTCGCCGCCGAACCGGTCACCGAGATCCGTATCGACGGCAGGCCGCTGCACGTCATGAGGCGGGCGGACGGCACCTATCTGAGCGACGTCCGGCACTACGAGTCGTATCCGACGCTGCTGGAGACGGCCCGTGCCGCCGTCGACGAACTCGGCACCGCCCGACTCGCACCGCCCCCCGCGCACCACATGTGAACCAGGAGGACCAGCACCGGTGTACACCCGCAAGAACCAGCGCGACCTCACCCGCACCGAGAAGCGCCGGCTCATCGACGCGATCCTGAAACTGAAGCGCTCGGGCCGCTACGACGACTTCGTCGTCATGCACCGGGAGTACTACGTCATGGACACCGAACGCCGCCCGCGCCCCGCGCACATGACGTCCTCGTTCTTCCCCTGGCACCGCCAGTACCTGCTGGAGTTCGAGAAGGCTCTCCAGCGCGTCGACGCGGGGGTCAGCGTCCCCTACTGGGACTGGACCCAGGACAACAGGCCGACCTCCTCGCTCTGGGCGGAGGACTTCCTCGGCGGCAACGGCAGGCCCGGCGACCGCCGGGTCACCACCGGCCCGTTCGCCTACGCGGCGGGCAACTGGAGCGTCGGCCGGGGCGTCACCGACGAGCACTACCTCACCCGCAACTTCGGCAGGCCGGGCAGCGACCCGGTCTCCCTGCCCACCAAGAACGACCTGGCGCGGGCCCTGAAGGACCCCGTCTACGACACCGCGCCCTGGAACAGCGTCAGCACCGAGGGCTTCCGCAACCGCGTCGAGGGATGGGGCATCCGCGGCGTGCGCAGCGTGGGCCTGCACAACCGGGTCCACCAGTGGGTCGGCGGGCCCATGGCGGGCGCGGCCTCACCCGAGGACCCGGTGTTCTGGCTCCACCACTCCTTCATCGACCTGCTCTGGGACCGCTGGCGCAAGGCCCACCCCAAGTCCGCCTACCGGCCGGGCCGCAAACCCGCCTCACCCGGCCCGGACCGCGACTTCGTCTTCGGCCTCGACGAGGCGATGCCCCCCTGGAGGGTGACCCCGAGGAAACTCCTCGACCACAGCAAGATCTACCGCTACGCCTGAGGCCGGACGGGGGAACGGCCGGCCCCCTCGCACGGAGGGAGCCGGCCGTTCCGATAACTGCGGGAGATCAGCGGCCGTAGCCGTAGTCCCCGCCGTTGTCGTGGTGGCCGTCGACGTTGGCGCAGGTGTTCCCGAAGGTCGGGTTCAGCAGGCCGACCACGTTGATCGTGTTGCCGCAGAGGTTCACCGGGACGTGCACGGGAACCTGGACGGCGTTGCCCGAAGCGACTCCGGGGGAGCCGGCGGCGAGACCCTGCGCACCGGCGTCCGCGGACGCCAGGCCGGCGCCGCCGGCGATCAGGGCGCCGGTACCGGCCATGACAGCGGCGACCTTCGTCATACGAGACATGGAGAACTCCTTGTAAAGAAGGGGGTTGTGCTGCGGTCACGAGGACCGCACCCCCTGACAACGCGAAAGACGCCGGACGGTAACGGATCTCCTCATAGGTGATATCTCCGACGCCGCCCGTACGGAGTACGTCCCGCGTGTCAGCGCCCGATCATCGGCAGCCCCGACAGCCGCTCGTGCCAGTCCCGCGCCGCCGGGAACCGGGCCTTCACGGTCTCCACCGCCCGCTCCCGAACCGCCACCTGCGACTCGCGCAGCCGCAGCAGCGGCTCCAGGCCCGGCCGGGCCAGCAGCAGCCTCTGATTGACCACCGGCACCGGCCCCCAGTGGTTCTTGTAACTCTCCGCGCCGCGCAGCAGGCTCAGCACCGAGCGCCCGCCGTCGGAGGCCTGCTGGGCGACCTCGCGCAGCAGCATCGTCGACACATCGACCTTCCGTTCGCGCAGCGCCGGATCCGCGCCGTACAGGTAGCCGCCCGTCAACCGCCCGGACTGCAACGACAGGTTGGACGCGACCACCTCACCGTTCAGCCGGAACTCGGTCATGGCCGCCGTACCGTCCCCCACCATCCGACCCACCGAGCGGATCAGATGGTCCGAGAACCGTGCCCGGAGATGCTCGGGGTTGACCGTCCGGCCCTCCCACTGCCGCTCGTGCAGCCGCAGCAGCGTGCCGATCGCGGCGGCCACCCCGTCCTGCGTAATCCGGTGCGCCTCGATGCCCAGGGCGTCGACCTTGCGCAGCTTCGAGCGCAGCCGCTGGCCCCGCGAGCCCGTCAGCCGCGCCACGCGGTCGTCCAGCGGCTCGGCCGGCAGCTCCATGCAGGTCGAGTCCGTGAGCCGGCTCCGGGCCCCCGGCCACCGCCCGAACAGCAACTGCGCCGACGCGTCCGGCCGGACCTCCCGCAGGTCCACCACGGAGTGCCGGGCGGCCCGGTCCAGACCGCGCCCCAGCGCCCCCACCGCGTACCCGGCCTCCTCCTGGTCGAGGAGGATGTCGAAGAAGTCGGAGACGGCCCCGCCCATCGGGACGAGCAGCGGCATCGGACGGTGCACCAGCATCAGCGGCGCCGCCCCGATCAGCCGCCCCGCCCGGCGGACCAGCAGCACCCGCAGCCGGCCCTCCTGGCCGTAGGAGATCCACCACGAGTGCAGCCAGGCGTGGCTCTGGAACGGGGTGGGGGTGGCGCAGCGGCGGTGCAGCGCGTCCCACTCGGCGGCGAGTGCGCCGAACTCCCGGAAGTCCCGGCACAAGGTCACGGCCAGGCCGCCCGCCCGGTGCGCCGTCATCGGACGAGCTCCCGCTCGTCCTGGGCGACGCCTGCGCCCCCGGCCGCCGGTCCGGGCACCTGGGCCGAGACGCTCCAGCCCTCCCGGCGCGGTCGCACCAGCAGGACGAGACCTCCCAGCAGGCCGCCCGCCGCCGCCCCCACGGCGGCGCCCAGCGGCACCGACGGCGAGACCGGCTGGTCCGGCGTCATCGCATGGGTGAACTTGATCAGCTTGACCCCGGTGTCCTTGGAGACGTGGCCGCTGCTCACGATGACGGCCTCGATGACCGCGTTGGCGATGTCGGCCGCCCTGTGACGGTCCGAGGAGGTGCCCGTCACGGCGATCATCGGCGAGTCGGGGGAGGTCTCCGACGTCACGTGGGACCGCAGTTCGCGCACCGGCTCGCCCGCCGCGCCCTGCGCGTACGAGAGGGTCGCGTCGCTCGTCGTCAGCCGCCCGTACGACTGGGCGTACCCCAGCGCCGCCGCGGGGTCCGTCTCACCTTCCGCGACCGCCATGGCATAGCTGGTCGCCTCGTACTGCGGGGTGGCGAGCGCGCCGTACGAGAGCCCGGACGCGGTGCCGATCAGCACGCTGACGGGCAGCGGCCACCAGTGCGGCAGCCGGGTGAGGGCGGTGCGCAGCCGACGGACGACGACGGGTCGCTGCTGCTCGGGTGAGTCGGTCATGAGAGGGCTCTCCGGTTCGGTGGGGCGGTGTCGAGGGCGTACGCGTACACGTCCATCAGGCGCTCGCTGCTGCGCCGGATGTCGTAGTGGCCGACGGCCCGGGGCGGCGGCCGGCGGTCCGGGCGGGCCTGTATGCGCTGCCGCAGACGGGCCGTCAGCTCCTCGGGGCTCCCGGCGATCCGGGTCGCCCCCGGGGCGTGGGCGGCCGGCAGGTCGTCGATGGCGGGGCAGGCGTCGTGGAGCACGGGGAGTCCGGCGGCGAGCGCCTCCACGGCGGCCAGCCCGAAGGACTCCTCGCGGGACGTGGAGACGAAGACGTCCAGGGCGCTCAGCAGCGCCGGAACGCCCGGGACCGGCCCTTCCCCGTCGTCGTCGCACTCCCCGAGGAACCGGATCCGGTCCACCGCCCCGAGGCGTAGCGCCAGCGTCCGCAGCGCCCCGGCCTCCGGCCCGTCCCCGGCCAGCAGCAACCGGGCGTCCGGCAGGGCGGCGACCGCGCGGATCAGCACGTCGAACCGCTTGCCCGGCACCAGCCGGCCGACCCCGCCGACCACGAACGCGTCCTCGGGGATCCCCAGCGCGCCCCGGACCTCCGCCCGCCGCCGTGAGTCGAAGCGGAACCGGTCCGCGTCGATGCCGTTGGGCACCAGTCTGATCCGGTCGGCGGGAACCCCCCAGTCCCGCAGCCGCCCGGCCACGGTGGAGGAGACGGCGACGGTCGCCGCGCCCAGCCGTTCGGTGGAGAGGTAGAGGGCGCGGATGGACCGGGTGAGCGGGCGGCCCTCGATCTCGGCCCGTCCCAGGGAGTGTTCGGTCGCCACGGTGGCCCGCGTCCCCGCGAGGCGCGCCGCGATCCTGCCGTACACACAGGCCCGGTAGAGATGCGTGTGGACCAGGTCGTAGCGGCCGTCCCGGATCAGCCGGGCGAGGCGCCCGACGGCCGACAGGTCCCGGTTGCCGCGCATCCCCAGGTGCGTGACCCGGATCCCGTCGGACCGCAGCTCCTCGGCCACCGCCCCCGGGTTGGTGAGCGTCACCACATCGCACTCCACCGGCAGATGGCGCAGCAGCAGCCGCAACTGCCGCTCGGCTCCGCCGACCCCGAGCCCGGTGATGATGTGCAGCGCTCTCACCGGGGGCCGCCCGCCCGCGCCGGCGCCGCGGTCCGCGGACCCGCACCGGGCGCCGCCACCTGCCGCAGCCCGTGCCGCAGGTCCTTCGCCCACAGCCGCACCCCCCGGTCCGCCTGGCTGATGTGGGTACGGGGCAGGGCGAACCGGCTGAGCAGCGGACCGGGGGTCAGCGCACAGGCGTAGCCGTAGCCCGCCTGGCGCGCGGCTCGCGTGACCCGGAGGTCCAGGAAGCCGTACGGATAGCAGAAGCCCTCAGGAAGCGAGCCCGTGAGATCGCCGATCAGCTCCCGGCTCTCCGCGGTCTCGCGCCGCAGCTCCTCGTCACAGAGCCCCGTCAGGTCCTGGTGGTACAGCCCGTGCGAGCCGACCTCCATGCCCGCGGCGGCGACCCGCCGGACGTCGTCGTGCGTGAGCAGCGGTTTGCGCGGGCCCAGCGGGTCCCACTCGTTGACCCCGCCCGGCCGGCCCGGCAGGACGAAGACCGTCGCCCGGCAGCCGTGCTTGCGCAGTACGGGCAGCGCCTCGTCGAGGAAGTCCGCGTACCCGTCGTCGAAGGTCAGCCCGACCAGCCCGCGCCGCCCCGATGCCCCCGCGCGCAGCAGCTCCGACACGCCCACCCCCGTCAGCCGCCGGCTGCGCAGCCAGGACAATTGCTCGTCGAGCCGCTCGGGGGAGACCGTGATGCCGTACGGGTCGTCGCTCGGGTCCGTCACCGAGTGGTACGTGAGGATCCACGGCTGACGGCGGGTGTGCGGGCGGAGCCGGGACGAGCGAGCGTCGGCGCGATGTGCCGAGGATTCAGCGGCCATCGAGGAACCTCCGTCGGGTGAGTGCCAGCAGGGAAACGACCTCGGGCGAGCGCAGGGCGAGGCCGGTCAGGAAGAACACGGCGGGGGCGAGGAGACACCCGGCGGCCAGACTCAGCACGGGATCGGGGACGAGCGGGGCGCACGCCCAGCCCGCCGCGCCCGCCGCCAACGACGCCCCGGCGAGCCGGCCCAGTGAGAGCGCCACGTCCCGGGTCCTGATCGGCACCACCCGGGTGCCGAGACCCATCAGGAGCAGCAGGGCGGCGGCGCTGATCCCGATCGCGTTGGCGGTAGCGATGCCGTCCACACCGAAGCGGTACGTCAGCGCGTACCCGGCCCCCATCGTGACCAGCAGCCCGGTCCCCATCGCGAAGGCCGGGAACCAGGTGGGCCGCCCGGACGAGAAGAACGGCCGGCTCAGCGCGCCGACCAGGCAGTGCCCCAGCAGGCCCAGCGCGTAGACCCGCATGACCTGGGCGGTCGATGCGGTGTCGGCCGGGTCGAACGCGCCGCGCTGGAAGAGTACTTCGACGATCTGGGGCGCGTAACCGAGGACGACCGCCGTGCCGAGCAGCACCACCATCCCGGCAAGACCCAGGTCCCGTTCGACCCGCCGCCGGGCCTTCTCGTGCTCCCCGGCGGCCATGGCCTGCGCGACGACCGGGAAGGTCACCGTGCAGATCATCAGCGACAGCACCATCGGCATCTGCGCGACCTTCTGCGCGTAGTTCAGATGCGAGATCGCCCCGGCGGGCAGGGTGGAGGCCAGGAACCGCTCCACCAGCACCTGGGACTGACGGCTCACCACGAAGACGATCACCGGGGCCAGCACCGCGAACCCCAGCAGCGGAGCACTCCGCACAGCCCGCCGCCCCGGCCGCCGGAACCGGGGCAGCCGCGGCCGGGCGGGTGGCACCAGCCGCAGGAACACGGGCAGTTGGGTCAGGATCATCAGCGCGCTGCCCACCGCGACCCCCGCCGCGGCCGCCCGCACCCCCCAGAGAGCGTGCAGGGCCAGTGTCATCCCGATGATGCCGAGGTTGTACGCGACATAGACCCCGGCGGGCGGGAGGAAGCTGCCGTGCGCGCGCAGCGCGGCGCTGAAGTAACCGGTGATCCCGAAGGTGAGCACGGTGACCGCGGTCAGCCGGGTGCAGTCCACCGCCAGACGGGGATCGGCGAGCCCCGGCGCGAGCACGCCCACCACCCACGGGGCGCCCGCGACGAGCAGCGCCGCGCCGCCGGAGAGCAGCAGGAACAGCCGGGGGAGCGTGGCCGCCACCAGTTCCCGCACGGGGTCGGCGCCTCCCTCTGTCCCGCCGGAGGCGCGACGGGTGAGGGCGAGGCTGAACGCCGGGACGAGGAGGAGCGCCATCCCGTCCTCGATCAGCAGCGTCGCCGCCATCTCGGGCACCGTCCAGGCGATCAGGAACGCGTCGCTGGCGTCGCTCGCCCCGAAGTACCGGGCGATGGCCTGGTCCCGCACCAGCCCGAGGACGGCCGCCAGCACGGTCAGCGCAGCCGTGCCCGCCGCCGCCCGGGCGAGGAAGGCCCCGAGCCGGGGCGCCTCGCCGCTCGCCGTCTCCGGTGAGCCCGTCCCTTCCGGGGCTGCCCCCGGGGCCGGGAGGAGCGGCGGGGTCGGGCCGGAAGCCGGGAGCGGCGAAGGGCCCGCTGCCGCGACCGTCGGCCGCGCTTCGGCTTCCGTGCCCGTACCGGACTCGCTCATGCGGCGCTCACCCGGTCCGGCTCGGCCAGCGCCCACCAGGCGGCCAGCCCCAGCACGACACCGCTGAGCACCGTGGTGGGCCCGCCGATGTCCGCGTACAGGAAGTTGACGCAACTCCAGGTCATCAGCGCGACCGCCACCAGACCGCAGTCCAGGGCCGCGTGCCCGCGCGAGCGGGCGAGCCACAGCCGCCGGATCGCGCCGACCAGGATCGCCGCCCAGCTCCCGACGAGCGCGGTCAGTCCGATGAGGCCCTGCTCGCCGAGGACGAGGAGATACATGTTGTGCGGGGACAGGAGGGCCTGCCGGCGGAACTCCTGGCCCGCCCCGGCCGTGTCGCTGCCCGAGGAGAGCCCGATCGAGGCGTGCCCGTCGCGGTGGCCGGGGAAGCCCTTGAGGCCGACCCCGGCGGCCGGCTGCTCGCGCCACATCGCGCCCGCCGCGCTCCACATCGCGTACCGGTCACTGACCGACCGGTCCGGGGTGCTGGTCACCCGGGTCACGCTGGCGGCCCGGTCCGCGATCATCTCCGAGCCGATGCCGAACCCGCCGACCAGCACCACGCCCGCCGCGCCCAGCACGGCCAGCGAGGTGAGCGCCTGCCGCCGCCCGCTCAGTGCCAGGGCGACGAGCACCGCGGCGGCCGTGGCGATCCACACGCCCCGGCTGAACGACAGCGTCAGAGGCACGATCAGGACGATGGCGAGAACGGCGGCGCACGGCCGCAGCCAGGCCGGGGCGCTCCGGGGCGTGCGCAGCGCGCAGGCCGCCGCGGCGAGCAGCCCGTAGGCGACGACGGTCGCCATCCCCATGACGTCGCTGGGCCCGAAGGTGCCGACCGCCCTGAGGTCCTCGCCCATGTACGAGGCACCGGTCCCGGTGACGTACTGATGGACGCCCGTGACGCCCTGGACGACCGCCAGGAGGACCAGCGAACCGGCGACGATCCGGAATCCGTACGCGTCCCTGAGCAGCAGGAACACCGCCGCCGGCACCAGGACGAAGACCTGGAGGTAGCGCACGAGCCCCGGCAGGGCCGCCGCCGGGTCCGCCGCCGTGACCGTGGCCACCGCGAAGCCCACCGCGGGCAGCCCCAGGACCAGCGCGGCGCCGGCGCTCAGCGGCCGCTGCCGCAGATGGAGCAGCCGCCCCACGCACACCAGCACCGCGATCCCCGAGGCCACGTCGGCCGGGCCGCCGCCGGAGGTCCCGTAGGGGAGGGCGGGCAGCAGGACGGTCGCGACCAGGGGCAGGAGCGGCCAACGGCCGCGTCGGCCGGACCACAAGGAGCGGGCGGCGGCGCGCGGTTCGGCCGCCGGTGACGGCACGGGCGGGGTCAGGACAGCGGTCATGATCAGCTGCCTCCGAGCCGGAACACGGAGCCCGCGGTCCGCGCCAGCACGCACGCGTCCTGCCACAGCGACCAGGTCTCGATGTAGTGGTTGTCGAAGCGGGCCCGCTCCTCGATCGAGGTGTCGCCGCGCAACCCGTTCACCTGGGCCAGCCCCGTGATGCCCACAGGCATCCGGTGGCGGGCCTGGTAGCCGGGGTGGGCGCGGCTGAACTGCGCCACGAAGAAGGGGCGTTCGGGGCGCGGGCCGACCATGCTCATATCGCCGCGCAGGACGTTCCACAGTTGCGGCAGTTCGTCGAGGGACGTCCGGCGCAGCATGCGGCCGACCCGGCTCAGCCGCCCGTCGGACGCGACATTCCAGCGGGTGGCCGACTCCTGGACGTCGGCGGGGCGCAGCGTGCGGAACTTCAGCAGGACGAAGGGTCGTCCGTGCCGGCCGACGCGCTCCTGCCGGAAGATCACGCCCGGCCCGTCGGAGAGCCGCACCGCCAGGGCGCAGACCGCCATCACCGGGGCCGCCAGCACCAGCCCGACCGCGGCCAGGACGGCGTCCATCGCCCGCTTCACCCCGTGTCCCAGAGGGCGGTCCGCCCCGTCGCGCAACGGCTGGGCGGTGAAACCCCACAGATGGTCGGGCCGTCCGCCCGCCGGGGTCCCCGCGACGGTGCCGGGCCCGGTGATCAGCCACACCCGGCAGCCGTGCCCGGTGAGGAGGGCGAAGAGCGCGGCGCCGTCCGGGGTGGCCTCGGGCGGCGCCGTGAACACCGCGTGCCGCACACTGTTCTGCACCACGGCCCGTCCCACCTCCTGGGGCGAGGCCAGGACCGGCAGCGGCACGGCGTCGGATTCCGTCACCTGCTGCTCGTCCCCGGCCGCCGGAGCGGCGACCAGGCCGACCGGCCGCAGCCCGTACGCGGGGTGGTCGTACAGTGCGGCCGTCACCTGACGGGCCGTCGGCCCCTGGCCCACGACCAGCGTGGACTGCGGGCGGCGCACGGCGGCCCGCCGCCGCGCCCGGTGGACCGCCGCGCGCCCGGCACAGGTCAGCGCGGTCTGCGTGGTGGCCCCGTACGCCAGCACCGTCCAGCCGAACCCCTGCTCCGGGGCCCAGGCGTCCAGCACCTCCATCGTCACGTACCACTGGAGGAGGGTGAGACCGAGAAGCGCGGGCAGGTCGGAGAGGACCGAGGGGGACAACCGCATCCGGTACAGGCCGCGCCGGGCGAAGAGCAGCACCTGCGCCACCGCCTGGACGGCCATCAGCAGCCAGGGCCACGCGACCGGGACCACCAGGGCGAACGTCACGGCCGGGGCCAGGGCGTCCACGCACAGGAGCGGGACGGGACGGCCGTACCGGACGGCCCGGCGCCCACCCGGCCGCGCCTGCGCACCTCCACCGCTTCTTCGCGGCGGATGAACCGTGTGAGCCTGCACGGCTGTTGCCTGGCCGGCTCCGGGAACCGGTGCACTCTCCATCGTCATCGCTCGGTGCGCTTCCTCGTCGTGGGGCCGGACATGCCGACAAGTTCCTGATAGAGACCGGCAACCGCCCCCGCGGTCCGTCGGACGTCGAAGGCCGCCCGGGTGTGGCGCAGGGCCCGGCGGGACACCACCTCGCGCAGATCCGGGTCGGTGAGCAGGGTGGTCAGGGCCGCGGCCAGGGCCGCCGGGTCCTCCGGTGGTACGAGGCAGTGGTCCTCGTGGCCGGGCGGCAGGCTCTCGCGCGCGCCGTTCACATCGGTGAGGACGACGGCGCGTCCGCAGGCCATCGCCTCCAGCGGGGCCAGGGCCATGCCTTCCCAGCGGGAGGGCAGGACGAGGACGTCCGCCGCGTGGATCCACGGGCGCACGTCCTCGCAGGCCCCGGTGAACAGCACGCCCGGCGGGGCCGACGCCTCGAGATCCTCCCGGTCGGGCCCGTCGCCCACCAGGGCCAGCCGTGCCCCCGGCACCGCCATCCGGCCCCAGGCCCGGAGCAGGACGTCCTGACCCTTCTGCCGGGTCAGGCGGCCGACGCAGACGACCAGCGGGGCGTCCGCGGCGACCCCCTCCAGTAAGGGCAGAGAGGCGCGGGCCTCCGCCCGGACCGTGGGGTCGCCGGGGCGGAAACGGTCGAGGTCGATGCCGTTGTGGATGACCGACCAGCGGGCAGCGATGCCCGCCTCCTGTCCGGTGCGGCGCTCCGACTCGCTGACGCACAGGATGTGATCGGCCCAGCGCGCGCCGAACCGCTCCCAGCCGAGCGCGAGATCCGCGGTGCGTCCGCCGACGGCCTCGAACGACCAGGCGTGCGGCTGGAACACCGTGGGGACCCGGCCGCGTACCGCGATCCGGCCCGCCAGTCCCGCCTTGGCGCTGTGGGCGTGCACCACGTGCGGGCGGCTCGCGCGGACGATCCGCCGCGCGGCCGCGACCTCCCCGGCCAGCCGGGGCCCGGGGGAACGGGTCGCGGCCCAGCCGTGGACCTCGGCACCCGCTGCCGCCGCCCCGAGGGCCAGCGGGCTCCCGGGGGGACAGGCCACCACGGGACGCAGTCCGGCACCGGCCTGGGCCCTGACGAGATCGGTGACGACCCGGGCCACTCCGCCGTCCACGGGCTGAACGACGTGAAGGACTGTCAATTGTCTTTCCGGAGTACGACGCATGTGCAGCACGCACGGCTCTCTTCGCTCAATACGGTGAGTAAAGCCGAGGTGCACTTTGGCAGATATGTGGCGATATCGTGCTCGTGACTCGCTCATACGACCACATGGGGATTGCGCGTCCGGGTAGGCCGTCCGGGTGGTCGCGCGGCAGACCAGGGCAGGCCGGGGTGCCCTGGGAGGGCCGGTGGCGAAAGGGCGGTCGGGGGCCTGGCGCGGGGAGCGGATCGGGTGTTCCGTGCGATATCCGCCGGTTATACCGTCATCCTTTTCCGGGAAAGTCCACTCCGCCGAACGCCGCACCGGATGGCGGCACCATCCATCGGTGCCGTCGCCGAAACGCCGGAGCGCCCCGGACGGGGTCCGGGGCGCTCCGGGCAACGGGTCGGCCGGTGCGGTCAATGAGGCACGGGCCTCAGCCGGTGCGGTCCACGAGATACGGGATCAGCGTGAGCAGATCCCCTCGGGCTCCCTCGGTGAGCGGCACCCGGTCCAGACAGGCGCGGGCCGCGGCCAGGTGCTCGTGCGCCTCGGTGATCGTGGCCTCTCGCCCGCCTGCCTCGTCGATCAGCTCCGCCGCACGCCGCGCCGCCGCGTCGTCGAGCGGCCCGGCGGGGGTGAGCAGCGCATCGAGACGCCCGGCCGCCGGGTGGTCGGCGGACAGTGCCGCGAGCACCGGGTACGTCTTCTTGAGCCGCCGCAGATCGCTGTGCACGGGCTTTCCCGTCACCTGCGGATCGCCCCAGATCCCGAGCAGGTCGTCCACCGCCTGGAACGCCACCCCCACATGCCGCCCCGCCAGGTCCAGCGCCTCGGCGGTGGACGCCGGAGCGCCCGCCAGCACCGCTCCCAGGGCGGCCGCGCAACCGAGCAGGGACCCCGTCTTGTGGGTGGCCATCGCCCGGTAC
Source organism: Streptomyces parvus (assembly GCF_032121415.1). Classification (NCBI taxonomy): domain Bacteria; kingdom Bacillati; phylum Actinomycetota; class Actinomycetes; order Kitasatosporales; family Streptomycetaceae; genus Streptomyces; species Streptomyces parvus. The sequence goes on from NZ_CP135079.1 coordinate 6,754,457, forward strand.
TCGTGCGGCAGGACGGCCCCGGGGCCGGACCACGGACGGGACTCGAAGAGCAGGTCCTGCGCCTGACCGCGCACCAGATCGCCCAGTGCGGCCGCCAGCTGCCGCACCGCCGCCGGGCCGCCCGGACCCGGGGCCTCCGCCAGCGTGGAAACGGCCAGGGCGAACAGCGCGTCCCCCGCGAGGACCGCCGGGCCGGTGCCGTACGCCTTCCACACCGTCGGCCTACGGCGGCGGGTCTCGTCGCCGTCCATGATGTCGTCGTGGATCAGCGAGAAGGTGTGGATCAGCTCGACGGCGACCGCGCCGAGCACCCCGTCCTCCCCGCTGCCGCCCGCGGCCTCCGCTCCGAGCACCGCGAGCGCCTGGCGGACGCCCTTGCCCTGCGATCCGGGGGACGGTTCGCCGTCAGCCCCGCCCCAGCCCAGCGAGAAGGCCGCCGTCTCCGCGTGCCAGGGGTGCAGCCGGCCCACCGACTCCACCAGGGCCGGGCGCACCAGCTCGCGGCACCGGTCCAGTATCTGCGGCGCGCTGGCCCGGCGGGTCGTGGAGAGCGTCATCGTCGGCCGCCCCCGGCACCGGACGACGCGGGTTCCACGTCCAGTTCGGCGTACGCCTTCTCGACCATCTCGCGGGCGTTGAGCAGTCCGATCCGGTCGAGCCTGCCCCGCAGTTCGTCCAGGTCGGCGGCGGTGGCGTCGCGGTCGCGGCCGAGCCGGGCCCGGGCCTTGACCAGGCCGAGCGAGGCCAGTGCCTCACCCCGGGGCTCGTCCATCGCGCGGAACTCGCCGAGCGCCTGCTCGTACACCGCGCGTGCCTCCTCGTACCGTCCGGCGCGGAACAGCACGTTGGCCCGCATCTTGTGGTTGTAGGCCAGGGCGCTGGAGAGGTTCATCTCGCGGCAGGTGACCTCGGCCTCGGCGAGCAGACCGAGCGCCCGCCCGGTCGCCCCGTCCCGGAGGGAAACGATGTCGGCGATGCCGCGCAGCGCCCAGGCCCGGCCCCGCCGGTCGTCCGCGTCGGCCGCCAGGGCCGCCGCCTCCTCGAACATCTCCAGCGCCGTGTCCAGCGAACCGGTGTTGCGGTGGATCTGCGCGATGCCCTCCAGCGCCCAGACGGTGTGCCGGGCCTCGCCCCGGGCGCGGGCCTCGGCCAGCAGCTGTTCGTGCAGTGTCGCGACGGTCGCGTAGTCGCCCTGGATCCGCCCGGTCTCGGCGAGTCCGGCCAGCGAGTAGCCGCGGGCGACCACGTCGCCGCCCCGTTTGCCCAGCTCCGCGGCGAGGCCGAGCAGCCGGAACGCGAGGCGCAGTGCCCCGCGTTGCCGCGCCAGCGTGCCCCCGCTCCACAGCGCCCAGGCCATCGCCCCGGTGTTCCCGGCCGTCCGCGCCGCCCGGTAGCTGGCCTTCCAGGCCCGGTCGGCCTCTGCCACCTGGCCGAGCCTGCGGTGCGCCTCGGCCACGGCGAGGCCGGAGCGCGCCACGTCCTCCTGGGATCCGGAGAGCTCGGCCTGCCTCAAGTGGCGTACTCCCTCGGCCAGTACGTCGGTGAGGGAGGCGTTCACCGACATCTTGGTGAGAGCTCCCTGGTACTCGGGCGCCAGTGCCTTGGTCTGCATGGGTGCCTTCCGCGCGGTGCCGGGCCCGGAACCGGTCGACTATACCCTCTGTGTATACCTGGGGGGTATAGTCGGCCGGTCGGGCAGGCCCGGATCATGTGGGGGTGGGGCGCCGCTCGTCATGCGCGGCGAACCGTCCTGTCGTCGATCAAGACGGCAGGTGGGGGCGGAGGGTTGCTCGGGCGGCCCAGGTCGTTCCGGGCCGCCTCGCCCGTGTCCCGTTACGCCCCGCCCTGCACCTTCTCCGTACGTCGCAGCCGGTGACGTACCGCGCGCCGGGCCACCGGGCCGAGCTCGTCCAGTGCCCCGGCCAGCGCGGCGAGCTGCTCCAGCGCCTCGAAGGCTCGCTCCGCCCCCTCCGGATCGACGCCCTCGTACATCTCCAGGCCCACGAACGCCCCGGTCACGGCGCGCGCCAGGCCCTCCGGACCGGTGAACTCGCCCAGCGGCGAGTCCGCCAGGATCCGGACGAGGACCTTCTCGATCTCGGCGGTCCACAGGTCGAGCCCGGCCGCGGTCGCGGGCGCCAGCCGGGGCTGGGTCTGGGCGCCCGCGAGCACCTGCGCGAGGAAGGCGACATGGCCGCCGGCCCGCTCCTCCTCGTGCAGCTCGCGCCCGCACCGCAGGAGTTCGGCGAGGGTGGTGACGGCGGCGAGCCGGTCGCGGTGGCGGGCCACCCGCTGCTCGGCGCCGTACCGGCAGGCCGCCGCCAGCAGCTCGTCGACCGAACCGAAGTGGTAGAAGACCAGCGCCTGGTTGACCCCGGCCGAGGCCGCCACCGAACGGGCCGAGGTCTTGGCGATCCCCTGAGCCGCGAGGGTGCGCAGCGCCCCCTCCAGCAGCTTCGTCCGGGTGTCCGTCCCGGCGGCGCCCCCCGTCACACCCGCGCCTCTTCGCGGACCGGGCGCAGACCGGCCCGTACGCCGTGGCGCAGGGCGTCGACATAGCGGGCGCGGAACGTTCCCTCGTACCCGAACAGCGGGCCGAAGCGGCGGTTGGTCACGGAGACCCGGATACGGAAGCGGCCCGTGGCGTCGTCGAAGGACTCGCGGACCTCGGCCTCGCCGCCGATCAGGTCCGGGACCCGCAGGTCGAAGGGCCCCTCGCGGAAACGGTGCTCGCCGGAGCGGATCAGCAGCGAGCCGTCGGGCTCCGCGGTCAGCCGCAGGTCGGTGGCCAGGTGCTGGTGCGTACCGAGGTAGTCCAGCACGCAGGACCGCTCGGGGCTGTGCACCATCGTGGCGTCGAAGCGGCGCGGCCCGCCCGGCAGGGCGAAGGTCCGGACGAAGGTCACGGTCTCCCGGCCGAAGGCGTCGGTGTACGGGACGTTCTCGATGGTGAACGGCACATCGCGGCCGGTCCTCGGCACCAGGATGTTGCGCGTGGCACCGAGGGCGAGGAACGGCTTCACGAACGCCCGGCCGTGCCAGATCCGGTCCATGGACCCGCGCCCCACGCACGCCTCGCCGCTCTCCAGCCCGACCGAGAAGCGACGCCGCAACTGGGGGTGGAGCCGGGCGAAGTCGTTTCCCATCGCACGGGCGAATATCGAGGTCACGGGCGCTCCAGACGGGTGAGGAGGGACGGGGCGGCGGCGGGGCGCCCGGGCGGTCTGCGCAGGCAGCGCCGGGCGGCGGGCGTGAGCGGTGACGGGGGGACCAGCAGCGCGGCGAGGGCGGCAGGCACCACCGCCGCCGGGCCGAAGGGGAGGGCCGCCGCCACGAGAAGGAGCCGCGCCGGCACCTCCGCCAGGGCGTGCGCCAGCGACCGGGCCGGGCTGATGTCGCGCTCGCACCACAGCCGCAGCCGGTCGAAGGACCAGGCGGTCGCCCAGCCCATCAGCGGCCGGAACACCAGCCGGTCCGCTACCGCGCCGAAGCGGCCCCAGCGGGTCCGGTAGTCGTACCCCGTCAGAAAACGGATGCCGCCGGCGGTGGGGACGTAACGCCAGTAGCCGCTGCCCTCGGCCAGCAGCGACAGCCGCTCCGGCGAGGCGAACCGCAGGGCCGAGACCCGTTCGCCGTCCGCACGTTCCCGCTCGCCCGCGCTCGTCCCGGTCCCCGCCACGGTCAGGAAGGGCAGCACGCGGGTCGCGTACCGGAACCGCTGGGCGGAGCCCGCCGGACCGGGCAGGGGGCTGATCTCGGTGAACCGCAGATCCCACCGCCGGTGCTGGGCGGGGTCCTGGGTCCGCTCCCACAGGCGCTCCGGATCGGTACGGATCAGCGCCTCGATGTACAGCCCCATGCCTGCCCCCGGGTCTTCACGCGTGTTTGAGCGAGTGCTCAAGTCCCGCCGCGTTCCAGGACGCTATCAGAGGGGGTTGAGCACTCGCTCAACCCCCTCGGACAGGTCGTGCTCAGGCTGTGCTCGCGGCGGGGGCCGCCGGAGGCCAGGGCACCTCGGCCAGCAGCGGCAGGATGTGCTCCTCCTCGTAGTCGAGGTGGGCGGTCAGCTCCGCGGTCATCCTGGCCAGTTCGGCACGGAAGCGGTCCGGTTCCGCGATGGCCGCATCGGCCAGCAGGTCCGCGAGCGCCGACTGCACGGCCCCGATGGAGCGGTGCTCCTCCCGCAGTCGGTCGAAGACATCCCGCAGGTGGGGGTGGTAGCCCTCCATCGCGGGGAACATGTGCCCGTCCTCGGCCGTGTGGTGGAACTCCAGCGCCTGGCAGAACGCCAGGCAGCGCTGCCGGATCTGCAGCCCGAGACCGGGGGCGGGCGGTTCGCCGCCGTCCCCGTGCCCGGCCCGCGCGGCGAAGTGCGCCTCGGTCTCGTCGTGCACATGGCGCAGTTGGCCGCGCAACCAGGTGTGCACCTCCAGCAGCTTGTCGGCGAGCGAGGCGATCGGGGGAGCCGCCGCGCCGGGGTCGGGGAGTTCCAGCACCACGACCGGCAGCACCCGGTCGGTGGCGTCCTGGTACTCCGCGTACCCGGGCGCCTCGGCGACCATCCGGGCGAAGAGCGCGTCGCGCCGGGCCCCTTCGGCGGGTACGGCGATGGAGTCGAATTCTCCGTGCCCCAACTCGACCCGCACGGCGGGGTGGGCGAGGAGGTTGCGGTACCAGTCGGGATGGAGCGGTGCGCCGAGGTTGGAGGCGACGACGAGGAGTCGGCGGCCGTCGCGGACGTAGCCGAGCGGTGTGGTGTGCGGCTTCCCGGAGCGGGCGCCGGTGGTGGTGAGCAGGAGGAGGTCGGAGCCCTCGAAGGGGCCGCCGACCTTCCCCGCGTTGGCACGGAATTCGGTGATGACGGACTGCTGGAAGGTCTGGGGCATGGAGGTTCTGGGTCTCCCGGAAGGAATGCGGGCAGGCGAAGGCCCGGCGTTGCGGAGTGCCGGCCGCGAGGCGCCCAAGGCAGGAGCGCCCAGAGGCGGGAACGCTCAAGGGCAGGGGCGCTCAAGGGCGGAGATGCTCAGGGGCAGGGGGCGGTGAATGGACTCATGGCGTCATCCCTGGAAGAAGGTGCTGGCTTGACCGCCGGCCGGCCCAGATCTCATTGACCGACGTCACGCTGCACGGACGGTATGAGAACCCGATCCGCTCGTCGCTGTCAACGCGGGGGCGGACAACGGCAGGGCGGACAACGCCGGAAATCGCGTTGCCCGCCCTGCGGAAGCCTGCGACGCTTCCGGCCATGCCCTTGGAACGACAGCCCCTTGCGCCACTGCCCCGGACCCCTCGTACGCACCCGGTGGAGGCGCTCTTCTCGCACGGCCGCCTGGTCGCGATCCCGCGCAAGGAGGCCCGCCGGGAGCAGCTGCTCGTGCACCTCGCCGACACGCTGTTCGAGCCGGATCGCCCGTACACCGAGCGCGAGGTGAACGAGGCGCTCCTCACCGTCCACGAGGACTGCTCCGCGCTGCGCCGCTATCTCGTCGTCGCCGGGCTGCTGGTCCGGCCCCGGGACGGCAGCAGCTACCGCCGCGGACGCTGACCGGCAGAGACTGCCGGCGCGACATCCCACCGCACCAGGTCAGTTGAAGATGTCGGGGTCCAGGCCGGTGCGCATGCCCCGGTCCAGGGCGGCGACGGCGTCCATCTCCGCGGCCGACAGCTCGAAGTCGAAGACGTCGATGTTCTGCCGGATCCGCTCGGGCGTGACCGACTTCGGGATCACGATGTTGCCGAGCTGGAGGTGCCAGCGCAGGACCACCTGGGCCGGGGACCTGCCGTGCCGCTCCGCGATGGAGACGAGGGCCTCCTCCTTGAGCAGGGCGCCCTGGGCCAGCGGGCTCCAGGCCTCGGTGGCGATGCCGTGCTCGGCGTGGAAGGCGCGCACGTCGGTCTGCTGAAGGCCCGGGTGCAGCTCGATCTGGTTGACGGCGGGGACGAGCGTGCCCGTCTCCAGCACCCTCCTCAGGTGGGCGGGCTGGAAGTTGGAGACCCCGGCCGCCCGGATCCGGCCGTCGGCGGCCAGCTTCTCCAGGGCGCGCCAGCTCTCCGGGTACAGGTCGTGGGCGGGCGTCGGCCAGTGGATCAGGTAGAGGTCCACGTGATCGAGGCCGAGCTTGGCCAGGCTCGCGTCGAACGCGGCGAGCGTGGCCTCGTAGCCCTGGTCGGCGTTCCACAGCTTGGTCGTGACGAACAGCTCCTCGCGGGGGATCCCGGAGGCGGCCAGCGCCCGGCCGACGCCGGCCTCGTTGCCGTAGATCGCCGCGGTGTCGATGGACCGGTAGCCGGCCTCCAGCGCGGCGGAGACGGCGGCGGTGGTCTCGTCGTCGGGCACCTGGAAGACGCCGAAGCCGAGTTGGGGGATGGTCACGCCGTTGTTGAGCGTGACGGTGGGAACGGTGGGGGCGGTGGGCATGAAGGGCCTTCCGTGGCGCGGTGCGCGCCGATATGAGCGGCGCACGACGTTTACTGGCGTCAACAACAATTGCGCACGCGGGTTATATGCAAACGCGGGCTAAGGGGTGAGGCGTCGCAGGTCGCCGCCCCGCCCGCGGGCACGCCCCCTGCGCCGGACCGGGGCGGTCATGTGCTGGACTGGCGCTTTCGCCCGGATCGGCCAGCACCCCGGATTCAGGAGTTCTTGTGAGCAGTTACCGGCAGCCCGGCGTCGTCCTCACCGACCGCCGCTTCACCGTGCCCCTCGACCACAGCGACCCCGGCGGCGAGCAGATCGAGGTCTACGGCCGGGAAGCGGTCGCCGCCTCCCGGGCTGGCGAAGAACTGCCCTGGCTGGTCTACCTGGAGGGCGGCCCCGGCTTCGGCGCACGCCGCTTCGTCGGTACGGAGGCCTGGCTCGGCCGGGCCCTGCGCGAGTTCCGGGTGCTGCTCCTCGACCAGCGGGGGACCGGTCTCTCCACCCCGGCCAACCGGCAGACCCTGCCGCTGCGCGGCGGCCCGCGCGAGCAGGCCGACTACCTCGCCCACTTCCGCTCCGACTCCATCGTCCGCGACTGCGAGCTGATCCGGCCGCAGCTCACCGGCGGAGCGCCCTGGACCGTCCTCGGCCAGTCCTTCGGCGGCTTCTGCGCCGTCCGCTATCTCTCCGCCGCCCCGGAAGGGCTGAAGGAGGTCCTGATCACCGGCGGTCTGCCTTCGCTGGACGCGCACGCGGACGACGTCTACCGGGCCGCGTACCCCCGCATCGAGCGGAAGGTCGCCGCCCATTACGCCCGCTACCCGCAGGATGTCGAGCGCGCCCGCGCGATCGCCGCGTACCTCGCCGAACACCGGCCCGAGAGTGCCGGACACCGGCTCACCCCCGAGGGCTTCCAGTCGCTCGGCATCATGCTCGGCTCCGGCAGCGGCAGCCACCAGCTCCACTACCTGCTGGAGAACGCGTTCGTCCGCACCCCGCACGGCACCGAACTCTCCGACGCCTTCCAGGAAGCGATGCGCACCGCCTCCTCCTTCGCCGGGCACCCGCTCTACGCCCTGCTGCACGAGGCCATCTACGGGCAGGGCGAGCGCGCCACGGGATGGGCGGCGACACGCGTACGGGCAGAGTTCCCGCAGTTCGACGCGGCGACCGCGCTGAAGGGCGGCGGCCCGGTCCTCTTCACCGGCGAGACCATCCACCCCTGGCACTTCGACGTCGACCCGGCGCTGCGCCCGCTGCGCGAGACCGCCGAACTCCTCGCGCAGCGCACCGACTGGCCGGTGCTGTACGACCCCGAGCGGCTCGCCGCCAACGAGGTTCCGGTCGCCGCGGCCGTCTACCACGACGACATGTACGTCGAGACGGCTGACTCGCTGCGCACGGCGGCGGCGATCCGGGGGCTGCGGACCTGGGTGACGAACGAGTACGAGCACGACGGGGTCCGGGCGGGCGGGCCCCGGGTCCTGGACCGGCTGCTCTCCCTGGTGCGCGACGAGGCCTGATCCGGACGGGTCCCCGGGGCCGGTCGCGGACCGGCCGGCCCCGTGGGATCAGCGCTGGAGCTCCTCCAGCGTGGCGTCCAGGTCGCCGGCGGAACGCGGGGCCCGGTTGTGCGGCAGCTTCGAGAGGACCGCCGCCATTCCGCAGGTGTTGCTGAGCGCCGAGTAGACCAGGCCCGTGCCGACGCCCGCTGAGAGCCAGCGCGCGGCCGGGAAGCGGATGCCCGCCACCAGCCCCGCCACCACCAGCGAGCCCGCCGCGAGCCGCACCTGGCGCTCCATGGCCCACGTGGTGCGCGCGCCCTCGGGGCGGTCCAGGCCGCGGCCGTCGCCCTCCCAGGCGGACGTGCCGCCGGTCAGCGTCACGGCCTCGATGTCCGCGCCCGCGAGGATCTCGCAGGCCCGCGTGGACCGGACCCCGGAGGCGCACACCACCAGCAGCGAACCGCGTGCGGAGGCCGACTTCAGCGCGGGCAGCGCGTCCGGCAGCTTGTCGAGCGGGATGTTCAGGGCGCCGGGTACATGCCCGGCGGCGTACTCGCCCGGAGCCCGCACGTCGATCACGGTGAACTCCTCCAGACGGGCTGCGGCCTGGGCGGGGGAGAGGGAAGCGGGGCTGGGCACGAGGCAGGTCCTTTCGTTCGCCGGACTCCAGCGTCGCACGCCCGCCGCCGGAGCCGGCGGTAGCCTGCCCGTATGACGCCGCGGCGACTCGAACCGGTGCCCGGCGACTGGCAGCGCGCCCCGGCCGTGGTCGCCCACGTCACGCTCAACCACCGGGACATCTGGGGCGGGGTCGCCTGGAACACCCCCGACCACCGCGCGGTCGGGTGCGCCACCCTGGACGCCGTCGTCGACGCGGGCAACCGCTGGATCCTCCCGGAACTCGGCGAGCAGGGACTCCAGCCGTGGGACGGGGTGTGCTGGACCGCCGTGGCGGGCAGCGGCCGGCCCACCCGCGCGGTCGACGCGACGGCCGGCCTCGAACGCGCGGTCCGGTCCCTGCTGGAGCACCGTACGTACATCGAGGCGCTGACCCAGGAGGGCCCCGAGCGGTACTGCCGGACCTTCCTCACCGGCATGGCCGAGGCCGCAGCCGAGCGGTTCGGGCGGCCGGCCCGCGGTCACCTTCGAGGTCTTCGCCCGGTAAGCGGGTCGCCGCGCGAGTTGTCCGGTTGACAAAACGGGTTGCCGATTCTGCAATGGCCCGATGAAGGAACACGACCGGGACGATCCGGAACTGGAGTCCGTCCTCTCCGGCGTCGGCCCCCGACTGCGCCGGCTGCGCAAGGACCGCGGGGTGACCCTCGCCGCCCTTTCGGCCGCCACCGGCATCTCCGTCTCCACCCTCTCCCGGCTGGAGTCCGGCGGCCGCCGCCCCAGCCTCGAACTGATGCTGCCGATCGCCCGCGCCCACGAGGTGCCGCTCGACGACCTCGTGGGCGCCGCACCGGTCGGCGACCCCCGGGTGCGGGCCAAGCCGATCGTGCAGCACGGCCGGACCATGCTGCCGCTGACCGCCCGGCCGGGCGGCCTCCAGGCGTACAAGCTGATCCAGGAGCCGGGCGGCGGCCCGCCGGAGCAGCGCACGCACGAGGGGTACGAGTGGCTGTTCGTGCTCTCCGGGAAGCTGCGGCTGCTGCTGGCCGAACACGACCTGGTGCTGGAGCCGGGGGAGGCGGCCGAGTTCGACACCCGCCTGCCGCACTGGTTCGGCCCGGCCGAGGACGAGCGGGTGGAGTTCCTCAGCCTCTTCGGCCCGCAGGGCGAGCGCATGCACGTACGGGCGAAGCCCAAGCGCGGCTGAGGCCCGGAGCCTCCCGGGGTCGGGGGCGGGGTGTTCCCAGATCGGCAAGCGACCGCTTAGTATGCGGCGCAGCAGTGGTAATGCCGACCGCCCCGGCGGTTGATGCCGACAGTGTTGTGGAGGCCCCTCATGCAGGCATGGCGAGTGCACCGGAACGGTGAGCCGGGCGAGGTGATGCGGCTGGAGGAGACGGACCGGCCCACGCCCGGCGACGGGCAGGTGCTCGTCGAGGTCCGCGCGGCGAACGTCAACTTCCCCGACGCCCTGCTCTGCCGGGGCCAGTACCAGGTGAGGCCGCCGCTGCCGTTCACCCCTGGCGTCGAGGTGTGCGGCACCACCGAGGACGGGCGGCGGGTCCTCGCCACCCCCGCCCTGCCCCACGGCGGCTTCGCCGACCACGTGGTCGCGGACGAGGCGGCCCTGCTGCCCGCACCCGACGCCCTGGACGACGCCGAAGCGGCCGCCCTGCACATCGGCTACCAGACCGGATGGTTCGGCCTGCACCGCCGCGCCCGCCTCCAGCCCGGCGAGACCCTCCTCGTCCACGCGGCGGCCGGCGGCGTCGGCAGCGCCGCCGTCCAGCTCGGCAAGGCCGCGGGCGCGAAGGTCATCGGCGTCGTCGGCGGCCCCGAGAAGGCGGCCGTCGCCCGCGCGCTCGGCTGCGACCTGGTCATCGACCGGCGCAGCGAGGACATCGTCGCCGCCGTGAAGGAAGCCACCGGCGGGCGCGGCGCGGACGTCGTCTACGACCCGGTCGGCGGCGACGCGTACGCCAAGTCCACCAAGTGCGTCGCCTTCGAGGGCCGCATCCTCGTCGTCGGCTTCGCCAGCGGCGTCATCCCCGCCCCGGCCCTCGGCCACGCCCTGGTGAAGAACTACTCGGTCGTCGGACTGCACTGGGGCCTCTACAACACCAAGGACCCGGCCGCCGTCCGCGCCTGCCATCAGGAGCTGACCGAACTCGCGGAGCAGGGCATCGTCAAACCCCTGATCAGCGAGCGTGTCGCCATGGACGGCGCCGCCGACGCCGTCCAGCGCGTCGCCGACGGCACCAGCACCGGCCGCATCGTCGTCCTGCCCGGAGGCGGCCGATGAGCCCCGCAGCCGACGCCGCCGAGGTCCGCCGCCGCACCCGCGAGCTGCTCGCCGCGCACCCGCCCGCCACCACCGACCGCACCGACTTCCTGAAGGCCCGCTTCGACGCGGGCCTCGCCTGGGTCCACTACCCGGTGGGCCTCGGCGGGCTCGACGCGCCCCGCTCCCTCCAGCAGGTCGCCGACGCCGAACTCGCCGCCGCCGACGCGCCGGACAACGACCCGCGCCGCATCGGCATCGGCCTCGGCATGGCCGCGCCCACCATCCTCGGCTTCGGCACCGACGAGCAGAAGCGCCGCTTCCTGCGCCCGCTGTGGGTGGGGGAGGAGGTCTGGTGCCAGCTGTTCAGCGAGCCGGGCGCCGGATCCGACCTCGCCGCCCTGGCCACCCGGGCCGTCCAGGACGAGGCCGGCGACTGGATCGTCGACGGCCAGAAGGTCTGGACGTCCAGCGCCCACCTGGCCCGCTGGGCCATCCTCATCGCCCGCACCGACCCGGACCTGCCCAAGCACCGGGGCATCAGCTACTTCATCTGCGACATGGCCGACCCCGGCGTCGAGGTCCGGCCGCTGCGCCAGATCACCGGCGAGGCCGAGTTCAACGAGGTCTTCCTCACCGGCGTACGCATCCCCGACAGCCACCGGCTCGGGCCCGTTGGCGAGGGGTGGAAGGTCGCCCAGACCACCCTGATGAACGAGCGCGTCTCCATCGGCGGCTCCCGCATCCCCCGCGAGGGCGGCATGATCGGCCCGGTCGCGAGGACCTGGCGCGAACGCCCCGAGCTGCGCACCGCCGACACCCACCAGCGCCTGCTGACCCTCTGGGTGGAGGCCGAGGTCGCCCGGCTCACCGGCGAGCGGCTGCGCCAGCAGCTCGTCGCCGGACAGCCCGGGCCCGAGGGCTCGGGCATGAAGCTCGCCTTCGCCCGCCTCAACCAGGAGATCAGCGGCCTGGAGGTCGAACTCCTCGGCGACGAGGGCCTGTTGTACAGCGACTGGACCATGGTCCGCCCGGAGTCGGTCGACTTCACCGGACGGGACGCCGGCTACCGCTATCTGCGCTCCAAGGGCAACTCCATCGAGGGCGGCACCAGCGAGGTCCTGCTGAACATCGTGGCCGAACGCGTCCTCGGGCTGCCCCCCGAGCCCCGCAACGACAAGGACGTCGCCTGGAAGGACCTGAGCCGATGACCGCGCCCGCCCAGCCCCCCGCCACGCCCGACCTGCTCTACTCGCAGGACGAGGAGGACCTCCGCTCCGCCGTGCGCGCCCTCCTCGCCGACCGGGCCGACGCGCCGACGGTGATCGCCGCCACCGAGGCCGACACGCCGTACGACCCGCGGCTGTGGTCCTCGCTGGCCGGTGACATCGGCGCGGCCGGACTCCTCGTCCCCGAGAAGTTCGGCGGCCAGGGCGCGTCCCACCGCGAGGCCGCCGTGGTCCTGGAGGAGCTGGGGCGCAGCGTCGCCCCCGCCCCCTATCTGACCAGCTCCGTCGTCGCCACCGAGACCCTGCTCGCACTGGTCGGCGCGGACGGGCCGGCCGCAGCCCTTCTCGGCGAACTGGCCTCCGGCGCCCGTACGGCCGTGCTCGCCGTGCCCTTCGCGACCCCGCCCGCGGGGGCGGGGCCGGTCCTCGCCGCCCTCGACGGAACGGTCCCGGGCGTCGCCGACGCGGCGGCCGCCGATGTCCTCCTGGTGCCGACCGCCGAGGGGCTGTACGCGGTCGAGACCTCGGGCCCCGGCGTCACCGTCGAGGCGCTCGTCCCGCTCGACCTGACCCGCCCGCTCGCCGCCGTCAGCCTGAGCGGGGCGGCCGGGACCCTACTGGCCGACGCGGAGGCCGGGGCCACCGCCGTACGGCGCGGGCTGCTCGCCGGGGCCGGGCTGCTCGCCTCCGAACAGCTCGGGATCGCCGAGTGGTGTCTGACCGAGACCGTCCGCCACACCCGCGAACGCCACCAGTTCAACCGGCCGGTCGGATCGTTCCAGGCGCTCAAGCACCGGATGGCACAGCTCTGGCTGGAGGTCGTCTCGGCCCGCGCCGCCGCCCGTAACGCCGCCGACGCGCTGGCCACCGGCAGCCCCGACGCCCCGCTCGCCGTCGCGGTGGCCCAGGCGTACTGCTCGGGTGCCGCCGTGCACGCCGCCGAGGAGTGCGTCCAACTGCACGGCGGGATCGGCATGACCTGGGAGCACCCCGCGCACCTGTACCTCAAGCGCGCCAAGGCGGACTCGATCGCGTTCGGCACGGCGGGCAGTCACCGCCGGTCCGTCGCGGAGCTGGCGGAGCTTCCGGCGCCCTGAGAAGCGTCCTTCGGCGCATCGGCCCTGGTACATCCCGTCCCGCCTGTCGAGGCGGGGTGTACCGGGGCCTTTTACGTGCTGTTTAATTGCATGCTGTTCGCAATAGCAGCCGATCTTCAACAGGGATGTGCAGAGATATGACGGTCCGATCGATACGGGTGGCGGTCGCCGCCGCACTGGCGACCGCCCTGTCCCTGACCGCGGCGGCCTGCTCGAACCCGGAGAGCGCCAAGAGCGGGTCCGGTTCGGGCTCCACCTCGGCCGTCGTCGGCATCGCCTACGAGCCCGACAGCCTGAGCCCGCTGCTCGGCTACGGAAAGGACGGCAACTCCAAGATCTTCGACGGACTGCTCGCCCTGGACGCGGACATGAAGCTCCGCCCCGCCCTCGCCGCCGCACTCCCCGAGGTCAGCGCCGACGGCCTGACGTACACGTACAAGCTGCGCCAGGGCGTGAAGTTCAGCGACGGCGAGGCGTTCGGCGCCAAGGACGTCGTCTTCACCTACCGCACCATCTTCGACGAGAAGACCAACAACCCCTCCCGCACCGAGTTGGACGCCGTCGAGGACGTCACGGCGAAGGGCGAGGACACGGTCGTCTTCACGCTCAAGTACCCCTACGCGCCGTTCGCCCAGCGCACCGTCCTGCCCATCGCCCCCGAGCACATCGCCGGCAAGCAGGACGTCAACACCGGGACCTTCACCACCAAGCCGATCGGCACCGGGCCCTACGTCCTGACCAAGTGGTCCAAGGGCGAGAAGCTCAGCTTCACCGCCAACCCCCACTACTGGGGCGGCGCACCCGAGGTGAAGAAGTTCACCATGGCGATCATCAAGGACGACGACGTGCGCGCCACCCGGCTGCGCTCCGGCGACCTCGACGGCGCGATCCTGCCGCCCAACCTCGCCAAGGGCTTCGCCGACGACCGGACCAAGAAGACCTACGCGGCGAACAGCTACGACTACCGCACGGTGACGCTCCCCACCAACAACAAGGTCGCCGGCGACAGGGCCGTGCGCCGCGCCCTCGATGTGGCGGTCGACCGGCAGACGATGGTCGACGCCATCCTCAACGGCAGCGGCAAGCCCGCCTACGGCCCCGTCCCCACCGACAGCGAGTGGTTCACCCAGGGCACCGAGCGCCCCCACGACCTCGCCGCCGCCAAGAAGATCCTGGACGAGGCCGGATGGAAGCCCGGCAAGGACGGCGTCCGCGTCAAGGACGGGGTGCGCGCCACCTTCCCCCTCTGGTACCTCAGCGGTGACAAGCTCCGCCAGGAGCACGCCCTCGCCTACGCCTCCGACGCCAAGAAGGCGGGCATCGACATCCGCACCGAGGCCGGGACCTGGGAGGTCATCGAGCCCCGCATGAAGCACGACGCCGTGCTCGCGGGCGGCGGCTCCCCGGCCGACCCCGACTTCGACCAGTACACCCTGCTCAAGTCCTCCCTCGCGGGCGACGGCTTCAACAACATGGCCTGGTACGACAACAAGGCCGTCGACGCCGCGATCGAGGCGGGGCGCAGGAGCGGGGACAAGGCCGAGCGGAAGAAGGCGTACGACACCGTCCAGCGCGAGCTGGTGAAGAACCCGGGGTACACCTTCCTCACCCACATCGACCACCTCTACGTCGTCGACGACCGCTTCGGCCCCCTCACCACCCAGGTCGAGCCGCACGACCACGGGCTGGCTTCCGGCCCCTGGTGGAACGTCGAGAAGTGGTCCACCAAGAGCGCCGGGGGCTCGGAGAAGTGAGCCGCCGCCTTCCCTGGGGGCCGATGGCGAGGATGGCGGGACGGCGGGCCCTGTTCGCCGTCCCCGTCCTCGGCATCGTCACCTTCGGCGTCTTCGCCGTCGCCGCCGCGTCCCCCTTCGACCCGGTCAAGGCCTACGCGGGCACTGCCGGGCTCACCGCGTCACAGGAGAACCTCGACCAGCTGCGGGCCAACCTCGGCGTCGACCAGCCGCTCGTCGCCCGCTGGTGGGACTGGCTGACCTCCGCCCTCCAGGGCGACTTCGGCGACTCCAGCGTGATGCGCCAGCCGGTCGCCGACGTCATCGCCGAGCGCATGGGGTGGTCCGTCCTGCTCGCCGCCACCGCCTTCCTCATCGCGATTCTGCTCGGCACCGGCCTCGGCGTCCTCGCCGCCCGCCGGCCCGGCGGCTGGCTCGACCGGTGCGTCAGCTCCGTCGCGTACACCCTGGAGGCCGCCCCCGCCTTCTGGCTCGGCCTGCTCGCCATCTGGTTCTTCGCCCTGAAACTCGACGTCCTCCCGGCCGGGGGGCTCACCGACGCCGCCAGCGACGTCGTCACCTTCGGCCAGGTCGCCTCCCACCTGGTGCTGCCCGCCGCCGTCCTCGGCGTCTCCCAGCTGCCGTGGTTCTTCCTGTACGTACGCCAAGGGGTCGCCGACGCGCTGGCCGAGGACCCGGTCCGCGGCGCCCGCGCCCGGGGACTGAGCGAACGCACCGTGCTCCTCGGCCACGCCCTGCGCTCCGGGATGCTGCCGATGCTCACCCTGATCGGCTCCCGCGTCCCCGAACTCATCACCGGCGCCCTGCTCGTCGAGACGGTCTTCAGCTGGCCCGGCATCGCCGCCGCCACCGTCCAGGCCGCCACCTCGGTGGACTTCTCCCTGCTCGCCGCGCTCACGGTGCTCGCCACCGCCGCCGTCCTGCTCGGCAACCTGCTCTCCGACCTCCTCTACGGACTCGCCGACCCCCGGGTGGCCTTCGATGGCTGAGACCGCACTCGCCCGGCCGGGCCGCGCCACCCGCCGCGTCCGGGTCGTCACCTCGGCGGTGATCGTCACCGCCGTCGCGCTCGCCGTCCTCGTCGTCCCGCCGCTGGCCCAGCTCGACCAGCAGGCCGTCGACCTGGCCCACAAGCTCGACCCGCCGTCCCTCGCCCACCCGTTCGGCACCGACGACGTCGGCCGCGACCTCCTGCTGCGCTGCGTCTACGGGCTGCGCGTGTCCCTGCTCGTCGGTCTGGTCGCCGCTCTCACCGCCACCGTCATCGGCACTGCCGTCGGCGCGCTCGCCGGGGCGTTCGGCGGCTGGACCGACCGGGTCGTGATGCGCGTCGTGGACGCCCTGTCCTCCATCCCGCACCTGCTGCTCGGCATCTTCATCGTCGCGATGTTCCGGCCCGGTGTCTGGCCGGTGATCGTCTCGGTCGCCCTGACGCACTGGATCTCCACGGCCCGGATCGTCCGCTCCGAAGTGCTCTCGCTGCGCTCGCGCCCCTTCATCGACGCGGCCATCTCCGGCGGCGCCTCCCGCACCCGGGTCATCGTCCGCCACCTGCTGCCCGGCGTGCTGCCGCAGGCGGGCCTGGCGGCGGTGCTGATGGTGCCGCACGCCATGTGGCACGAGTCCGCGCTGTCCTTCCTCGGGCTCGGGCTCCCGGCCCACCAGGCCAGCCTCGGCAACCTCGTCCAGTCCGCACGCGGTTCGCTGCTCGCGGGCGACTGGTGGCCCACCCTTTTCCCCGGCCTCTTCCTGATCATCCCGACCCTCGCGCTCGCGGGCCTCGCCGGAGCCTGGCGCGACCGGATCAACCCGCGCCGGAAATCGGAGCTGATGCTGTGACCGCCGACCGAGCGACAACCCAGGCTCCCGTCCTCGACGTCCGGGACCTCTCCGTCCGCTTCCGGATGCGCGGCGGCCGGGACATCGCCGCCGTCACCGACGCCCGCTTCTCCGTCGCGCCGGGGGAGTGCCTCGCCCTGGTCGGCGAGAGCGGCTGCGGCAAGTCCGTCCTGGCCTCCGCCCTGCTGGGCCTGCTGCCCGCCAACGCCCGGACCACCGGCAGCGCGCTGCTCGGCGGGGACACGGACCTGCTCACCGCGGGCGAACTCACCCTCGCCCGCACCGTACGGGGGCGGCGCATCGGCCTCGTACCGCAGAGCCCCGCCGCCCACCTCACGCCCGTGCGCACCGTCCGGGCCCAGCTGGAGGAGAGCCTGCGCGAGCTGACCGGGGCGCGCGGCAGCGAGCTGCCGAAGGCCGCCGTGGCGGCCGCCGCCCGCGCCTCGTTCCCCGAGGGGCACCTCGACCGTTACCCGCACGAACTCTCCGGCGGCCTCGCCCAGCGTGCCGCGACCGCCCTCGCCCTGATCGGCGACGCTCCGCTGCTGCTCGCCGACGAACCGACCACCGGACTCGACCGGGACCTCGTCGAGCGGACCGTGGACGAACTGCGCCGCCACACCGACGAGGGCCGGGCGCTGCTGATCATCACCCACGACCTGGCCGCCGCCGAACGCATCGCCGACCGGGTCGCCGTCATGTACGCGGGCCGGATCGTCGAGATCGCGGACGCGGAGGCCTTCTTCGGCGCACCCGGCCCCCGCCACCCGTACGCCAAGGGCCTGCTGGACGCCCTGCCCGAGCGGGAGTTCACCCCGATCCCCGGGATGCCGCCGGAGCTCGGGGCGCTCCCCGAGGGCTGCGCCTTCGCCGACCGCTGTGCGTTCGCCGATGCCCGCTGCACCGGCGAACGCCCGGCCTTCACGGCGGGCCTGGCCTGCCACCACGGGGCGGCCGTCCGGGCACACTCCCCGACGAAGGAGTCCGCCGATGCTTGAGCTGACCCGCATCACCGCCGGCTACGACCGCCGCGACCCCGTCGTCCGGGACGTGTCCCTGCACGTCGGTGCGGGCCAGGCGGTCGGGCTGCTGGGTCCCAGCGGCTGCGGCAAGTCCACCCTGGCCAAGGTCGCCGCCCTCCTGCACCGCCCGGACGCCGGAACCATGACCCTCGACGGCACGGTGATACGCGGCTGGCGGCACCGCGCCCCGCGGGAGCAGCGCACCGCCGTCGGCGTGGTCTTCCAGCAGCCCCGGCTCTCCGCCGACCCCCGCCTCAGCCTGCGCGAACTGATCGCCCAGCCGTTGCGGTCCACCGGCCGCCGCCGGGACGTTTCCGAGCGGGTGGCGGAACTGGCCCCGCTGGTCGGCCTCTCCGAGGAGCTGCTGGAGCGTCGGCCCCACGCGGTGAGCGACGGCCAGCTCCAGCGGGCCTGCCTCGCCCGGGCCCTGGTGCTGCGGCCCCGGCTGCTGATCTGCGACGAGATGACCGCGATGCTCGACGCGTCCACCACCGCCGCCCTGGTCGCCGTCGTCGAGCGCTACCGCGCCGAGTCCGGGGCGGCCCTGCTGGCCGTCGGCCACGACCGGGTGCTGCTGGAGCGCTGGTGCGACCGTACGGTCCGCTGGGACGAGCGCGACACCGAGCCGGCGACGGCCGGGTGAGCGTCCCCGGGCGGCGCCCCGGTCGGCCTACGCCTCGCCGAAGGCGATCAGGCGCCTTCGGCGGAGGGGACGAAGAGGCGGGACGCGGACGTGGCGATGCCGGGAACGACGAAGCCGCGCGCGTCGTCCTCGGCGAGAATGACCGACTGGGGATGCGGTTCCGGGCAACGGCGGCAAACCCAGGTCGCCTTGCCGGTCTGCCGAGTCGGGGTCCACAGCTTCCTGCAACGGCGGGGCGGCGGTGGCGCCCGCGACGAGGCTGGCCGCCCGGCCGTAGGCACGGCAACCGGGCGTATGCGTGCGGCCCCGTCAGAGCTGGTGGCGCACTCCGGCCTCCTGTTGGGCCTCGGTGAGCTGCTCGCGCAGGTCGCCCTCGATGGACTCGCGGGCCTTGCCGCGGCGGAAGAGGGGGAGCACGGTGCGCTGTTTCCCGTCTTCGACCAGCAGGGCGAGCCCCCCGTAGAGCGCGAAGACGCCGATGCCCAGGCCGGCCCAGCCCGCTGCCGTCTGGAAGGTGGTGCCCAGACCCGCCTCGTACAGGCCCGTGAGGGCGAAGCGCACGGCGGTGAGCGTGAGGAGGACGGCGAACAGGGGCTTGGACTGCGCGGCCGCACCGGCGAGGGCGAGGACGAAGGGGACGAGCGCCAGGAGGAAGACGGCCTGGGCCACCACCGGCTTGCCGGGCGGGGAGTCCAGGGACGTCACACTCGTGCCCGCCCAGGCGGCGCCGAGCAGCAGCAGCGCCGTGCCGGCCCCGGCGTCGCGGGCCAGGAAGGCGAAGACTCCGCCGATCAGTTGGAGCGGGACGACGAAGATGAGGACGAGAAGGAGAAGGATGCTGCTCTGCGCAGCCGGCACCCAGCCGAGTTGGAGGGAGGACAGAACCGTGCTGCCCAGGCCCAGGGCGAAGAAGCCCAGCGGCAGCGGGCTGGCGATCGGGCGCAGCACGATCCGGGTCACGGCGTCGGTCGTCAGCGGCTCCGAAGAGCCGTTCGGACGGGATTCCTGAGTCACCGCGCAAGCGTACGAGTTCCGGACGGGCAGGTGGCCACCGGGCGGGGGCACGGCCGATCCGAAGCGTGCGCGCGGACCGGGGCCCTCGGTCCGCGCGGGACTGTCCGCTCCCCGAACCGCTAGGAGAGCGAGTCGACGACCACGGAGGCCGCTTCGGCGATCAGCCGGTCGTCCGGCTCGGCGTCCTTCGTACCGCGGTGCGACAGGATGGCGATCACGATGGGCGCGGCGTCCGGGGGCCACACCACGGCGATGTCGTTGCGGGCCCCGTAGTAGCTGCCGGTCCCGGTCTTGTCGCCGACGACCCAGTTCTTCGGCACACCCGCCCTGATCACCGCGTCCCCGGTGGTGTTGGTCCGCAGCCACGTCGTCAGCTGCGCCCGCTCGGGTGCGCGCAGGGCCTTGCCCAGGACGAACGCGCGCAGATCCTCGGCCAGCGCCCGGGGCGTGGAGGTGTCCCTCTTCTCGCCGGGGACCCAGCGGCTCAGCTCCGGCTCCTCCCGGTCCATCCGCGTGACGTCGTCGCCCAGCTTCTCCAGCGAGGCGTCCAGGCCCTTGGGCCCGCCGACGTGGTCGAAGAGGAGATTGGCGGCGGTGTTGTCGCTGTAGCGCACGGAGGCGTCGCACAGCTCCTTGAGCGTCATGCCGCCGTCCACGTGCTTCTCGGTCACCGGGGAGTTGGCGACCAGGTCCTCACGGGTGTAGGTCACCCGCTTGTCGAGGCCGTCCAGGGAGTAGGTGCTGAGCACGACCGCGGCCTGGAGCGCCTTGAAGGTGGAGTTGTAGGCGAAGCGCCCCCGGTCGTTGTGGATCACCTCGTGTCCGGTGCCGGTATCGATCGCGTAGACGCCAAGCCGCGCGTCGAACTTCCGCTCCAGCTCCTTGAAGTCGCCGGTGTACGGCTGCGCGGCGGCAGCGGAGGCCGTCGTGCTCGCGGCGGGCTTGGCGGAGGAGGGCGGCGCGGTGGAGTCGCTCTGCCCGCAGGCCGCCAGCGGTACGAGGGACAGCGTGGCGACCAGCCCGGCGACGGCGGTCCTGACGCGGGGGTGATGCATGGGCGAAACCTCCTGGCGCTCCGGACCGGAGCGCATCGGGGACGGGGCCGCACGGACCCGTCCCGGTACGTGATCATGCCTGCCGAAGCCACCTTCGTCGCCTCCGGTCATGCGGTCCAATACGCTCATGCGCGTTTCCATGCCGAAACCGCATAGGCTCGGGGTGTGGATCTGGTCGGAGCGTGTCGGGCGTTCGTCAGCGTCAGCGAGTACGGCGGCTTCACCGACGGGGCGGCAGCCGCGGGGATGTCCCAGTCGGTGGCGAGCCGACGGGTCGCCGCCCTGGAGGAGCGCTTCGGCGAGCAGTTGTTCGAGCGCACGTCGCGGCGGGCGGTGCTCACCCCTTTCGGGCGCGACATGCTGGCCGCCGCCAGGCAGCTCGTCCACTCCGCCGACGTGCTGCTGGAGGAGGCCGAAGCCGTCAAGGACAAGCCCTGGCGACTGGCCGTCCCCGCCGTCTGCTCCGCGTCCGCCCTGGCCCGCCTGGTCGCCGAGGCGCGGGGGCACGGGGTCCGTCTCGACCTCCGGACCGCCGGACCGGTGCGCCGCAGGGAACTCGTCCAGGCCCAGCAGGTGCGCGCCGCTCTGCTCGCCGTACCCGCGAAAGGGGCGCCCTGGTCGGTGCCGCTGGGGCTCGCCGGGGCGCGGGACGGCGGGGTGCGGCGGATCTACGTCGAGACACTGCGGCTCGGACGGGGTGCGCCGGGTCCGGCCCGCCGCGTCTGGATCCAGCCGGAGGACGACGTACCGCACATCCGCGACCCCCTGACGCGGCTGCGGGACGCGGTGGGCCTGCGGCCCGCGCAGGTTCTCGCCGCACCGGACCTGACGGCCGCCGCGGCCGAAGTCCTCTGTTCCGAGGACCTGCTGCTGTGCTCCCGGACCCAGGCGGAGGAACTCGCCCTGGCCTGGCACCCCATCGGGGAGATGACCCCGCGCCGGGGCTACGCCCTCACGGTCGTGGCGGACGGCAACCCCCTGCCCATGGAGGCGCGGCTGGGCGAGGCCATCGCCCGCTGCCTGGGCGCGGACGACCCGGCCTTCGCCGGGGGAGGGAAGGCGGCATGAACACCGAGGCGCTGTTGCGGGACGTGCGCGCCCGGCTGTCCGAAGGCGGCCTGCGCGCCTGCCTGCTGGTGCGGGACCTGGCCACGGGGGAGGAGCTGGGCATCGAGCCGGACACGGATCTGCCGTCGGCCTCCCTGGTCAAGGTTCCGCTCGCGCTCGCCACGCTCGAACGCATCCGGCGCGGTGAGCTGGACGGCGCGGCCCTGCTGGACGTGGCGCCCGGGCGCGTCACCACGCCCGGCCCGACCGGCCTCAGCCGCTTCCGGCACCCCGCCCGGATCGCGATCGACGACCTGCTCTACCTCAGCACCTGCCTGAGCGACGGGACGGCCGCCGACGCGCTGTTCGACCTCACTCCGCCCGCCCGGGTCGCCGACCTCCTCCGGGAGGCCGGCCTGCGCGGGATCACGGTCCGGCACCGCACGGAGGAGCTGTTCGACACACCCGTGGAGCGTTTCGACGCCGACCAGGTGCACCTCGCCCACGCGCTGGCCATCGACGCGGGCACCAGCGGCCGCGGCCACCGGGTGCCCCAACTCGACACGACCCGCGCCAACACCGGCAGCGCGCGCTCCTTCGTCGACCTCCTCCAGGCCGTGTGGACCCCGTCGAAGATCCATCCGGAAGTGGCCGAACGGCTCCGCGACCTCCTGGCCCACAACGTGCTGCGCCATCGGCTGACCCCGGACTTCAGTTCCGACGCGAGCCGGTGGTCCTCCAAGACGGGCACCCTGCTGAATGTGAGACATGAGATCGGCGTCGTGGAGCACGCCGACGGACAGACCTTCGCCGTCGCCGTCCTGACCGAGTCGTCGGTCCCGGCGGGCGCACAGCCGGGCGTCGACGGGCTGATGGCCGAAGCCGCCCGGCGGCTGCGCGACCACCTCAGACAGCTGTAGGTCTTCCGCCGAACGGGTCCGGCCGGCGATCCGCCCCCGAGGTGGCCACGGCGTGAAGCGTCGTCGAACACCTGTCAGGTACCTGACGGAAGAGCCGGTCGCGCCCGCATACTCGACGCGACCCCGTCCGCCGCTCAGGGAGTCCCCATGGTCCAGCTCACCCGCCGCCGCGCGCTCACCGTCGCCCTCGCCACCGCCGCCGCGGGCGTTGCCGTCCCCACCGCGACAGCGGCCGCCGCACCCGTCCGCCCACGCGGCCCGCGTCCGTTACGCCACGCCCACGGGCACAACGACTACCTCCACCCGCGCCCGTTGCACGACGCGCTCGCCCATGGGTTCACCAGCGTCGAGGCGGACATCTTCCTGGTCGACGGCGAACTGCTCGTCGCCCATGAACCCGCCACCCTCGACCCCACCCGTACCCTCGCCTCGCTCTACCTCGACCCGCTCGCCGCCCTCGTCCGCGCCGGGCACGGCAGCGTTCACCCGTACCACCGGGCCCCGCTGCAACTCCTCGTCGACATCAAGGCCGACGGCGTCGCCGCCTACCGCGAGCTGGACCGGCAACTGCGCCGCCACCAGCGCATGTTCACCCGTTACCAGCACGGCCGCGTCGTCCCCGGTGCCGTCACCGCCGTCATCTCCGGCGACCGCGCCGCCCGGGCCCCCATGGAGGCCCAGCGCACCCGCCTCGCCTTCTACGACGGCCGCCTCGACGACCTCGGCGCCCCGGCCCCCGCCTCCTTCGCCCCGCTCGTCAGCGCCAACTGGACGCAGAGCTTCAGCTGGCTCGGCGCGGGCCCCTTCCCCCGGGCCGAGCGCGACCGGCTCCGCTCCCTCGTCGCCACCGCCCACCGCGAAGGCCGCCGCGTCCGCTTCTGGGCGACCCCGGACGTGGCGGGACCCGAACGCGAGGCCGTCTGGTCCGAACTGCTCGCCGCGGGGGTCGACCACCTGAACACCGACGACCTGGCAGGGCTGGAGAGCTTCCTGCGGGCTCGGCAGGACGCCTCCCCGACCCCGTAACGCGCGACCTCCCGGAAGTACCCGTTCGGCGGACACGCCAGTGCGCCGAACGGCCCCTCCGCTGCGCCACACTGGCGGCCGAAAGCCGCAAATCAGGCGCGGCGGAGGAGGTTGGTCATGGCCATTTCGATCTCACTGGTACTGCTCCTGGTGATCCTCGCGGTGATCTTTCTGCGCAACGGCGGACTGAAGGTCTCGCACGCCCTGGTCTGCCTCCTGCTGGGCTTCTTCCTGGCGGGTACGAGCATGGCGCCGACCATCCACGACGGCGTCGGGGCCACCGCCGACCTGGTCAGCAGCCTGCACCCCTGACGACCCGGCGCCGCGTTGCGCACGGCGCCGCCACCCGTGCCGTACGGGGGACCGTCCGCGTCCGCACCGGGCATCCCGCACAATGGGCCCATGTCTTTTCCGCCCTCCGGCCGGCACTCGGGCGCCGCCCACCACGAGTACTGCAACACCGCCCTGTGCTGCCGGTGCCAGATGCGGAGCTGGACGACCAAGGCGGGCAACGAGCGGCTCTGCGGGCCGTGCGCGGCGTGCTGCCATGAGTGCGGCCGGGCACCCGCGCCCCATCTGGACGGCCTCGACGGCGGGCTGTGCGCCGAGTGCCGCGGACTGTGCGGCCGCTGCCACGCACCCAGGCGCCCCGACGGATCCTGCTCCTGCGACCGCTGGCGGGAGAACGCCCGGGGCAATCCCCGCGGCTATGTCCTCCAGGCCCTGCCGCACCAGCTCCTCCAGGCCCTCGGGGGCAGGGTGCCGAGCACCGTCCACGACCTCATCCACCAGGAGATCGCCGTCCGCAGCGCCGCCCAGCTCCGCGAGCGCATCGAACGACGCTGGAACCTGCGCTGGGCCCACGCGCTGGGTGAGCTCGACGAGGACGGCCGCCGTCGGTGGAGCGCCCAGGACATCGCCGAACAGCTCCTGCGGCCCGGCTCGTGCACCGACCCCCTGTGCGAGGACGGCTACCACCTCACGACCGACGCCCCGTGCGCCCACTGCCGGCAGCCGCTGCACCGCTTCGTCACCTCGGTCGCCGATCACACGGCGACCACGGAGCACGCACGCTCCACCGCCGCGGAAATCCGCCGGGCCATGCAGGAGAACCGCTCCCGCCCGCAGCGCCCGCAGCGCTGAGGACACCGACGAGAGTTACGCCGCGAAAGCACGCTTCCTCATCCGTTCCCGTCCACCAGGCGGGAACGGATGAGGAAGCGCACCCCTTCCGGGGCCTCCAGCGAGAATCCGCTGCCGCGGCCCTCCACCACGTCCACGATCAGCCGGGTGTGGGCCCACACCGCGTGCTGGCTCCGCGACATCCAGAAAGGCACCCTTTCGGCCATGCCTTCGACGGCGAGTTCCGCCAGGAGCACATCGGCGTCCCCGGTGCGGAACTCACCCGCCGGGTAGCACATCGGCGCGCTGCCGTCGCAGCAGCCGCCGGACTGATGGAACATCAACGGACCGTGGTCCGCCCGCAGCCGCCGCAGCACACCGGCCGCGGCGGCGGTCAGCTCGACGGCGGGTGATTTCGGGTCACACTCCATGGACCTGCCCCTTTCCGGCCGCGGCAGCGCTGCGACAACCGGACGCAAGTCAACTCGACCGGACGTTGCGACGGGGTTGCACACCCTATGCTCGCGGCCATGGAGCAACGGGAAGTCGTGAAGCGTGTGATCGGCATCCTCACAGAGGCGCGCGAAATGCAGCGTCTGCTGGAGGCGGACCTCGAACGGGAAGATCTGGACGCGGGAGCGGGCGCCGTCACCGCCCTGCTGAACGAGACGATGCCCCACATCGCCATCCCCGACGACTTCTCCGTCGAGGAGGTGGTCGCCGTCGTCGGGCGCGAGGTCGGCGGTGCGGTCGAACAGCTCGTGAGCGCCTTCACCCTCGCGTTCACGATGCTGGCCCAGGTCCATGACTCCGGGCAGACCGACGTGTCGTCGGCCGACGTCCTCCAGGACCTCGCGCTGCGGGTCGAGGGCGGCGGACCGGACGACGACGACAATCCGCTGCTGTAGCCCCCTGCGTTTCACCGCGCGCGTATGCATAGTGGAGGGAGGAAGCGCGTATCTCCCTCGCGGCATGGAGGCAGCTGTGGGAAAGAGCACCGAGATAGCCCGCGCCAAGGCGCGGAGGCTCAGAGGCATGATCAAGGAATCGGACGGCATCGCCCTCGAGAACGAGCGGCTGAAGGCCGAGGGCAGGAGGGAACAGGCCGAGGCCCGCCGCGAGGAGGCCCTGGCACGCGCGTCGCGGGCTGCTTCCGACCGCTGAGAGTGAGCTGGGCGCCCGTGCCGTCACCGTACGGCCCGGGCGCCTTCGCGAGGCGGCGCGGCGGTCACTTCCGGGCGAGGGCCGCCTCCCGGACCGCCTCGGCGGTCTCCCGGTCGAGGGCCGCCCTGACCAGTGCCGCGGCGAACGCGGCCGGGTCCCGGTCACGCGCCAGGCCGAGGAGGCGATCGCTGGAGGCGCCAGGCCGAGGAGGCGATCGCTGGAGGTCGGCAGACCGAGCCGCTCGGCCCCCTGAAGCCCCTTGGCACCGACCCAGAACCCGGTCTCCGGCCACACGGCCTGTACCTCGCGTACGAAGATGTCGGCGCCCGCCGGGCCGATCCCCGGAACGCGCTGGAGCCCCGCCCGCAACGCCTCCGTGTCGCCGTCCGCCTCCGCGCGCAGCCGCCGCAGGTCGCCCTTCCAGAGGTCGAGGACGAGGTGGGCGCCCTCCCCGAGCTGGGTGGAGGTCCGCTCGTCGTAGCGGCGGTATCCGCCCTCGCCCAACGCGTCCACGCGCTGCTGCCAGGTCGCGTCCGCCATCCGGCGCGGGGTACGCATCTCGTGCGCGAACAACGCCCGCGCGGCGGCCACGGCGACCGAACCACGGATCCGGGCGCTCAGCAGATGGCTCAGGACCAGAAGCTGGTAGAGCGGCTGCGGAGTGTCGCGCAGCCGGATCCCCGCCTCCGCCGCATACGTCCGCCCGCACTCCTCCAGCAGCGCGTCGGTGATCCGGCGCGCCGACGCGGAAGCCTTGCCGGTCATCCGTAACCGAAGATCCGGGCGAGGAAGAATCCGGCGACCACGAGCGCTCCCACCACGATCAGGGCGGTCCAGACGCCCGGGTGCTCCCACATCCCTCCGTCCGCGCGCTCCTCGTGGGCCTCGCCGATGGAACCCTCGGCCGGCGGTGTCTCTCCTGGGGGATTCAGTAGTACAGCCATGCCTCCAGGGTCTCTCCGAACGCGGCCCCGCGCACGCCGTCCGGGTTTCCGCACCCGGATGCGGGGCCCGTACGGCGGAGCCCGGCCGAGGGGGGCGCTGCGGCGGGGCGAATCGGGGCACCTTCAAGGAATGCCCCGAGTCTCCGCCCCCGTCGTCAAGCTCGTGCAGCGCACCACCGAACCCGCCGGGGTGCAGACGCTGCGCTCGACGGCAGCCGCCGTCATCGCCTACTCCGTGGCCGTCTGGCTCCTGCCCGAACCGGCCCCGCTCACCGCACCCCTCACCGCGCTCCTGGTCGTCCAGGTGACCCTCTACGCGACCCTCACGACCGGCATCCGCAGGGTGAACTCCGTCATCGTCGGCGTCCTCATCGCCATCGGCTTCAGCTCCCTGGTGGGGCTGAGCTGGTGGAGCCTCGGTCTCACCATCTTCACCGCGCTGCTGGTCGGACGGCTGGTCCGGGTCAACGAGTTCGTGCCCGAGGTGGCGATCAGCGCGATGCTCGTCCTCGGCGTCTCCCAGGTCGCCGACACCGCCTGGGACCGGGTGTGGGAGACGCTGATCGGGGCTGTGGTCGGGCTCCTGTTCAACCTGCTCCTCGCCCCGCCCGTCTGGGTCGGCTCGGCCGGCTCCTCCATCGAGTCGCTGGCCGCCCGGATGGGCACGATGCTGCGCAGCATGGGCGAGGAGGTGGTGGGGAACAACCCCGTCTCCCGGGCCGCCGCCCGGCTGCACGAGGCCCGCAGGCTCGACCACGACATCGTGGAGGTCGACGCCTCCCTGCGCCAGGCGGAGGAAAGTCTCACCCTCAACCCAAGGGTTAGACAAGGACTGCTCCACCGGGTCGTCCTGCGCACCGGGCTCGACACCTTGGAGATCTGCGCCGTCGTCCTGCGCGTCCTCTCCCGCACCCTCACCGACCTGGCGAAGGCCCGTACCGAGGAGTCACTCTTCCCGGCCGATGTGACGGAACTGCTCCAGGAACTCTTCGGCCACCTCGCCGAGGCGATCGAGAGCTTCGCCGTCCTGGTCACCACCCAGCTCGCCGCCGACGCGGAGGCGGCCGAGGAACGGCTCGCCGAGGCGCTCGTCCGCAGCCGCGCCGCCCGCGACCGGGTGGCCGACCTGCTGCTGGAGGACGTCCAGGAGCATCCGCGCCAGTGGCAGCTGCACGGCGCTCTGCTCGCCGAGATCGACCGGGTGCTGGCCGAACTCGACATCGAGGAGCGCACCAAACGGCTCGGCGAGGAGCTGGACCGCCGCTCGGAGGAGGCGCACGCGCGCCACCCCCGGCTGCGAGCGCTCCTGCGGCGCCTCGGCCGGCAGCCCGCCTGACCGCCCGCGCCCGCCGCGGCAGCGCCGGTTCCGGCGACCGGGCCCCGGCCGCGCGGGATGCGCAGGCGGCCGGTCGCTGGTTCGCTGGGGACACAGGTCCCGTACCCGGCGTCCAAGGAGTGGTGATGAGCGGTTCGGACGAACCCGCCGACCTGGCTCGGCAGATGCGTGAGAAGTCCCGGCAGCTCCACGAGGCGGCAGAGCGCGCGAGCGATCCGCAGGAGCGTGAGCGGCTGGAGAAGAAGTCCCGGACGATCCGGGACCGGAGCGAGCAGCAGAGCGCCATGGAGGCCGGGGACATCTACCCCGAGAAGTAGCCCCGCCGGTGCCTCCCCCCCCGCCCGCCCCCGGAGGACGTACACACCTCCGGGGGCGGGTGCGTGCGGTGCTGAGGGGGCCGGCCCGTGCGGTGCCACGGAAGCAGCCGGGCGCGGGGTCAGCCGGCCCACTCCAGGAGCCGTTCCGCGCTCCAGGTCGTCACCACGCGGTCCGCCGGCACCCCGCACTCCTCGGCACGGGCGCACCCCGACCGCTGCCAGTCGAGCTGCCCCGGGGCATGCGCGTCCGTGTCGATCGCGAACAGCGTCCCCGCCGCGACGGCGGCGCGCAGCAGCCGCAGGGGCGGGTCCTGCCGCTCCGGGCGGCAGTTGATCTCCACCGCCGTCCCGGCCTCGGCGCAGGCCGCGAAGACCCGGTCCGCGTCGAACCGCGACTCGGGGCGGCCACGTCCCTCCAGCAGGCGTCCCGTGCAGTGGCCGAGCACATTCGCCCGCGGATGGCTCACGGCCGCTTCCAGCCGCTGTGTCATCGGGGCCGGGTCCATCCGCAGCTTGGAGTGGACGGAGACCACCACCACGTCGAGCCGCTCCAGCAGCTCGTCCTCCTGGTCGAGCGAGCCGTCCGGCAGGATGTCGCACTCGATCCCCGTCAGCAGCCGGAACGGGGCCCACTCCTCGTTGAGCCGCGCCACCACCTCCAGCTGCTCCCGCAGCCGTTCCGGCGACAGGCCCTTGGCCACCGTCAGCCGGGGCGAGTGGTCGGTGAGAACGGTCCACGCGTGGCCCAGCTCCGCGGCGGTCCGGCCCATCTCCTCGATCGGGCTGCCCCCGTCCGACCAGTCCGAGTGCATATGGCAGTCGCCCGTCAGCCGCGCGAAGAGGTCCTGGCCGGCCTCGACGGGCGGCTCGTCCGCGGCCTCCTTCTCCAAACGGTCCAGATACCCGGGTGTCCTGCCCGCCAGGGCCTCACGGATCACCTCGGCCGTACGCGGGCCGATGCCGGGCACCCGCTCCAGGGACTTCGCGGCCACCCGCTCGGCCGCCTCCCCTGCGGCCATGGCGTCCACGGCGGCGGCGGCCGTACGGAAGGCCTTCACCCGGTAGGTGGCGGCCTGTGAGCGTTCCAGCAGGAACGCGATCCGCCGCAGGGCGGTGACGGGATCCATCGGCACCTCCATCAGAAGCGTCTGCGGCCGGCCCCGGTCCGGCGGGCACGCCGCCCGCCCCACCAGCATGAGCGCCCCCGACCCCGCCCGCCTCCGCGCCCCGGCCACGTCTCAGGACGCGGCCTCGCTGTCGTCCGCCACGGGCACCCAGCGGCCGGCGGTCGTGTCGTAGTCGAGTACGGAGTGCCCCCGTACCCCGTTCGTACGGAACGGCCGCCCGCCGTCGTCGATGCGCACCGTGCCGGACCTGCCGCCGCTGCTCCATGTCAGCTCCCCGACCCAGGAGCAGTCGCAGCCGACCGTACGGCCGGTGATCAGGAAGACCTCGGGATCGGTCACCGAGACGCGGTACGGGAAGGCGGCCGCCTCGATGGGCTCGCCCGAGTCGTTGCCCGCGACCGGGCGGGCCACGGGGCGGGAGGCGTCGAGATCCACGTCGAACATCCTGGGAGTGAGGGATCCGCCGCAGCCGGAACTCATCCGGTAGACCCGGCCCTCGGCCGGTGAGCCGCGCTCGACCACCCGGATCCGCAGGGATTCCAGCACCACGGCCCGGTCGTCCCGGCCCTGCAAGGTGATCCGGACACCGGTCTCGCCCGCGTGCACCGCGCCGAGCGCCCCCGCCCAGGACGCCGCGTCGGCCTCCACCGGGGGCGGCGGAACGGCGGCGGGCTCCCGGTCGAGCAGGTAGGCGTGGTCGCAGCCGTTCTTCCAGACGTGGTCGTCACCGGTCCAGGTGAACGGCGCCCGCCCGGCTTCCGGTCCGGACGAGGGCCCGGAGGACCGGGGGACGCTCTCGTTGCGGGGCCCGATCCCGGCCGGTGTGGTCGGCGCGGGGCTGCCCGACGGGGATTTCCGCGGTGACCCGCTTGCCGTGCCCTGCGGTTTCCCGGGCGTCGGGGAGTCGGATGAGGGGGACTCCGGGGCGCCCGCCGGAGGCCCGCCCGGGACGTGGGCGACTGACGGGCGCCCGTCGGAACCCGAGGGCCACGGCCGTCCGAAGGCCGCGACCAGGGCGAGGACGAGGGCCGCCGCGGCGAGGACGCCCAGCCCCTGCCCGTACCGGCGTGCGCGGCGTGACCGGGGGGTCGGCATCCGGGAAGCGCGACGGCCGGTGGCGCTGGACTGCCCGGGGCCGGGGACGGGGCCGGAACGGGATTCGGAGGCGGGTGCAGATCCGGGGGACGGCACCGCCTCCGGCTTGTCCTCGTCGGGCAGCCCGGGCGGGGCCCCGGAAGCGGGCGGCCCCGCCACAGCGCCTTCCGTCGGCGGCCCGGCCGGAGCCCCGGGCGCAGGCGTCCCGGCCCCCATCCCCGCCGCCGGCGGCCCGGCCACCACCCTCTCCCCGTTCTCCCGCACCGCCCCCGAGGCCTCCTGCCGGTCGAGGCGCTCGCCGTCCGCCAGGAGCCACAGGCGGTGCAGCGCCTGCCGTTCCCCGGCCGGTACGCCGCACAGCCGGGCCAGCCGCTCCACCGGGGCGAACTCCGCGGGCACCGTCCGCCCCGTGCAGTACCGGTGCAGCGTCGAACCGCTGACCCCGATGCGGCGGGCCAGCGACGCGTACGTCCGGCCCGACCCCTCCCGCAGCGCGCTCAGCCGCTCCGCCAGCGCCGCCCGTGCGGCCCCCTCGGCGTCACCCGACACGCTCGACCTCCCCTCCCGCCGTTCCAGGGCGTTCCAGCCCCCCGAGAACACCCACGTCACCAGGGGTGGGACGGTTCCAGCCCGGCCGGAAGCCGTATCGCGCTTGTCCGGATCCGGGGCTCCGGCCCAGGCTGGTGCCCGTTCCACCCCGCCGCCGTACGGCCCCCGACGGGCTCCGTACGCCGCGGCGCGACGCCGTACGTACGAACGGCCGAACGGTACGCACCACCTGACCGCACCATCCGAAACGGGGAACCTCACCATGCGCAACCTCCGCACCGCCCTCCTCACCGTCATGGCCACGGGCCTGGCCGTCACCGCCCTGGCCCAGGTGCCGGCCGCCGCGGCCCCGGCACCCGCTCCCGTCCAGCCGAAGTTCCTGAGCGCGAGCCGGCTGCCCGCCTCCCACACCCCCTGGACGGCCGGTCCGGTACGCCAGGGCGTGCCGGCGGAGGGCTCCGTGTGCACCACCGGGATCGCCCCGGCGGCGGGCACCCGCCACCGGGACTTCCGCACCGAGCTGGACACCAACGCCCGCCAGACCATCACGGTCGCCGCCACCACCGCCCAGGCCAAGAAGCTCGCCGCCGACCTGCGGAGCGCCCTGGAGACCTGCCTCGACCGGCTGAAGGAGCAGGAGTCCGGCCTGGAGGGAGAGGCGTTCTACCACGGCAGAATCGACGTCGAGGAGGGCGCGCACCTCTACAGCATCGACACGTCCTACCCGGAGGTCGGCTCCACCGACATCGGGCTGTTCTCCGTGGGCCGTGACGGCCGGGCCGTCACCGTCGTCGAGTGGGGGCAGATGGGCGAGCTGGACGGCGCTCCGCTGGAGGGGTTCCGGAAGACCACCCGTACCGCCGTCGCCAAGCTGTACTGATCCCGCGAGAGGCGACCGGCCGTCGGGGGGCGGCCGGTCGCCGGAGGTGCGGGGTGCCCAGGACCGGGAGCATGCTGGCTGTGTGACCCGGCACGATACGCCCCGGTCTTCCCCGCCCGGCGGACACGGGACCGTCGCCGGGGCGGCAGACGTCGGCCGTGTGCCGGACGAGTTCTCCCGCGCCGGGGCGGCAGACGTCGGCCGTGTGCCGGACGAGCTCTCCCTCGTCCTCGCCCAGGCCCTCGTCAGCGCCGTCGAGTCGAGCGACGGCTACGCGGGCGGCGTCTACCTGCGCAGCCGGACGCCCGGACTTCTCCGGCTCGCGGTGCTCGCCGGACTGCCGGGCCCGCTGTTCCGGCCCTGGTGGCGGATGCATGTGAACCGCCCCTTCCCGGTCTCCGAGGCCTACCGCTCGGGGCGGCCCGTACTGCTCTCCGACGCGGAGGAGGCCATGCGCCGCTTCCCGCAGCTGATGGCCGGGCTGCCGTTCCCGTTCGGTTCGCTGTGGGTGCCGATCACCGGGCCCCGGGGAAGCATGGGCGTACTGGCCGTCCTGCGGGCCTCCACGCCGGGGCAGCCCGTCGCCCCCGCCGACGGCGAACGGCTCCTCCGCCTGGGCCGCCGGCTCGGCGCCGCGCTCACCGATCTGGAGGGACGGGGCGTCGACTGCCTGTGGGAGACCGAGCCGGTCCCCGTGCAACTGCCCGCCGCCACCACGCCCCCGGTGCGCGTCGGCCGCTTCGACTGGGACCTGCACTCCGGGCAGGTCGCCGCCGACGACGAACTCTGCGCGATCCTCGGCTTCGAGCCCGCCGCCTTCCCGGGCACCGTCGACGCGCTCGCCGAACGGCTGGTCCCCGAGGACGTGTACGGGCTGTGGGCCCTGGCCCGGCAGACGGTGGAGTCCGCCGAACCGGTCGTCCGCCGGATGCGGCTGCGCGGCCCCGACGGCCGGTCCCATCTGCTGGAGCTGTCCGGCCGCTGGACGCACCCGGACGGCGATGTGTCCGCCAGCCATCTGACCGGCTTCCTGGTCGACCTGGGCGCCGGCCCCGTCGTACCGGAGGCCGCCGACCGGCTGCCGCGGGGGATCCTCTCCCTGGACCGGCTGGGCCGGATCACGTACGCCAACGGCCTCGCCGAGGAACTGCTCGGCCACGCCCGTACGGAGCTGGTGGGCCATCCGGTGTGGCAGGCCCTGCCGTGGTTCGGGCACGAGGCCTACGAGGACCACTACCGGGCGGCTCTGATCGCCGACGAGCCCGTCCACTTCCTCGCGCGGCGCCCGCCCGCACTCTGGCTGTCGGTGTCCCTGTACCCCGGGCACGACGGGGTGAGCGTCGTCCTCCAGGCGACCGACCAGCCGGCCTACGCCCCCGGCTCCGTCACCGCGCCGGGGCTGGGCATCGGCTCGACCGCCGACCGTTCCTCCGCGCTGTACCGGCCGGTGGCGCTCGCCATCGCGCTGACCGAGGCGGTCACGGCCCGCCAGGTCTCCTCGGTGGTCACGGACGAGCTGCTGCCCGCGTTCGGCGGCCGTCAGCTCGCGATCTACCTGCTGAACGAACGCCACCTCCACCTGGCCTGGGAGACGGGGTTCCCCAAGGGGTTCCTCGACCGCTTCGACGGGGTCGGGCTCGACGTCAGCATCCCCGGGGTGGAGACCCTCACCACGGGCCGCCCGATCTTCTTCGAGTCCATGCAGCGCCTGGCCGAGGCCTATCCGGGCATCCCGATCGACACGGACGTCGGGGCGCGGGCGTTCCTGCCGCTCATCGCCTCGGGACGGCCCGTCGGCTCCTGCATCCTCGGCTTCGACCGGCCGCGCGGCTTCAGCCCGGAGGAGCGTACGGTCCTGACGGCCCTGGCCGGGCTGATCGCGCAGGCCCTGCAGCGCGCCCAGCGCTACGACAGCGAGTCGGCGCTCGCCCGCGGGCTCCAGGACGCCCTGCTGCCGCACCGGCTGCCCGAGGTGGACGGGGTGGACACGCTGGGACGCTATCTCTCCGGTACCCAGGGCATGGACGTGGGCGGCGACTGGTACGACGTCATCGAGACCGGCCACGAACTCGCCCTGGTCATCGGGGATGTGCAGGGCCACGGCGTTTCCGCCGCCGCGACGATGGGACAACTGCGCAGTGCGGTGCGGGCGTTCGCGCTGAGCAAGCACGATCCGCAGGAGGTGATGAGCGGCACGAACCGGCTGCTCATCGACCTCGACCCGGGCCAGTTCGCGAGCTGCTGCTACATCGCCCTCGACCCGGCGACCGGCGTGGCCCGTGCCGTACGGGCGGGCCATCCGCAGCCCGTGCTGCGGCGGCCCGACGGCCGGACGGAGGTGCTGGACCTGCCCGGTGGCATCGTGCTCGGGATCGACGGGGACGCGGCCTACCCGGTCACGGAGATGCGGCTCGAACCGGGAGCGATGCTGGCCCTGTTCACGGACGGGCTGATCGAGCGTCCGGGGACGGACATCGACGAGGGCGTCGAGCGGTTGCGCGCCACCGTCGAACGCATCGGCGCCGTCCCCCTGGCCGAGACGGCCGACCAGGTCATCGGCGAGGCGAGGGCGGCCACCGACCGCCCCGACGACATCGCCCTCCTGCTCGCCGCCCGGTGGGCCGAGGCCCCTCGGGCCGCCCGGCGCCCCCGGACGGCGCAGGAACCCGGGCCCGATCTGTGGCGCACGTTCAGGAGGCCGGACCCGGGGCGTACGACGGGTGCCCCGGATCCGGCCTCCTAGAAGGTGCCTGAAAGACGTCCTGCCGATCAGGCGCCGGAGGCGTCCAGCATGCCCTCGCGCTCCACGACCTTGATCCGCTCACGGCCCTGGGCCGCACCCAGCGCCTGCTCGTGGGCGTCCAGCTTGTGCCAGCCCTCCCAGGTCGTGTAGCGGACGCCCCGGTCCTCCAGGAACGCCTCGACGGCCTCCGGGGCGGGCGTCGCCGGCTCGGGCAGACGGCCGGCGGCACGGTCCTCCAGGACGCAGGCGACCGTCTCGTTGGCGTCGCCCTTGGTGTGTCCGATCAGACCGATCGGGCCGCGCTTGATCCAGCCGGTGACGTAGACCGAGGCCATGTGCTCGTCCCCGGCGATGACCCGGCCCGCCTCGTGCGGGACGGTGCCGGAGGTGACGTCGAAGGGGAGCTTGGGCAGCTCCTCGGAGTAGTAGCCGACGGCACGGTAGACGCTCTGCACGTCCCAGTCGGTGAACCGGCCGGTACCCCGGACGTTTCCGGTGCCGTCCAGCTCGGTGCGCTCGGTGCGCAGCGCGGTGACCTTGCCGTCCTCGCCGAGGATCTCGACCGGGGACTCGAAGAAGTGCAGGAACAGCTTGTGCGGGCGGTCGCCGACGTCGCGGATCGCCCAGTTCTCCAGGGTCTGCGCGACCATGTTGGCCTGCTTGTTCTCGCGGCGGGTCGCGATGGAGCCCTCGTCGTACTCGATGTCCTCGGGGTTGACGATGACCTCGATGTGGGGGGAGTGGTCCAGCTCCCGCAGCTCCATCGGGCTGAACTTGGCCTGCGCCGGCCCACGCCGCCCGAACACATGCACCTCCAGCGCCTTGTTCTGCTTGAGACCCTGGTAGACGTTGTCCGGGATCTCGGTGGGCAGCAGTTCGTCGGCCGTCTTGGCCAGGACCCGGGCCACGTCCAGGGCCACGTTCCCGACGCCGAGCACGGCGACCTTCTCCGCGGTGAGCGGCCAGGTGCGCGGGACCTCGGGGTGCCCGTCGTACCAGGAGACGAACTCGGCCGCGCCGTAGGAGCCGTCCAGTTCGATGCCGGGGATGTCGAGCGCGCGGTCGGCCTCGGCGCCGGTCGAGAAGATCACCGCGTCGTAGAACGACCGCAGGTCGTCCAGGCCGATGTCGTGCGGGTAGCCGACGTTCCCGAAGAGCCGTATCTGGGGCTTGTCCAGCACCTGGTGCAGGGCTTTCACGATGCCCTTGATCCGCGGGTGGTCGGGGGCCACCCCGTAGCGGATGAGACCGAAGGGGGCGGGCATGCGCTCGAAGAGGTCGATGGAGACCCCCGGGTCCTGGCAGACCTCGGATTTGAGCAGCGCGTCCGCAGCGTAGATACCGGCGGGGCCGGCTCCGACAATGGCGACGCGGACGGGGCGTGTCATGGCGTGGTGATCCTTCGGGGCGGGCGAACGCGGGCAGGTACAGCGTACGTCGGAGGTAAGGGTTGGCTTACTAGTCTCCACCTCACACCGTAAGCGATCGCCGGGCGGGCCCTTCGGCCGACCCCGCCTGGAGTGCCCGATCGGCCCGTTTTGTTCTACCGATATGGTCGATTTGGCCCCTATGGGGCTCATGGTCAATAAAGGGCTTATTAGGGTTACCGGGGCATTTGCTTAGGCGCAATTTCGCCATCGCCGCGAGGGAGTGGTGAGCGTCACGTCCAAGAGGGCGGACGCCGAAGCGGACGTATCGGTTCCCTTCTGCGCGAGGAAAGTTGACGCCGTGACGGCGCGGCCCGATCCGGCAATTCCGCTATTCGATCATGCGCGGAAAGGGAAATCGGGAATGCAGGGCTTGTTCCGTCCGATGTTTCTCGCCTACGGTCACCGTCAATCCGGATGGAACGCCGAATCCTGCCGCCGTCCGGGAATCCGAAACCCACTCACGTACGGCAGGAGCGGGGGACCCAGGTAAGCCGCCGATCCGTAACCGGAACGGCTTGGGGTGAAGTCGCACGACCGTGCGGCCAGACATCTCCCGTCTGAACCCGACAGCTCACCTCGCAGGCGCCGGAGAGGAAATCCCCCATGCCCGCACTGGGTAAGCACCGTCGTCCCAAGTCCATCTCGCTCGGCCGCGGCCTCGCCGCCGTGACCACCGGTGGAGCCGTTCTCGCCCTCCCGGTGATCGGTGCCACCAGCGCCTTCGCCGCTCCTGCCCCCGCCGCCGCGGCGCAGGCCGTGGCGCCCGCCGCGGTGGTCGCCCAGGCGAATCCCGCCGCGAAGGCCGCCCCCGCCAAGCATTCCGTGATGGCCGGCGAAACGCTTTCCAAGATCGCTCGCGAGCATTCCGTCAGCGGCGGCTGGAAGAAGCTGTACGAAGGAAACCGGAAGATCATCGGATCGAATCCCGATCTCATTCACCCGGGTATCAAGCTGGACATCGGAGTCACGTCCGATGCCTCGTCGGACGGTAAGACCTCCAAGGCTTCTCCGTCCGCCGCGCGCGGCGCTTCGGCGGACCGCGCCGACCGTTCGGAGCGCATCAACGCCGCCCCCGTGGCAAAGGCCGCTCCGGCCGCCGAGAAGAAGGTCGTCACCTACACGAACGACCTCGACGGCTGGATCCGGGAATCGCTGGCGA
Source organism: Streptomyces parvus (assembly GCF_032121415.1). Lineage (NCBI taxonomy): Bacteria > Bacillati > Actinomycetota > Actinomycetes > Kitasatosporales > Streptomycetaceae > Streptomyces > Streptomyces parvus. Next base: position 6,791,788 of record NZ_CP135079.1, read on the forward strand.
TCATGGCGGAGCAGGGCATCCCCGGCACCTACGAGGGCATCCACCGCAACATCATGCGCGAGTCCTCCGGCAACCCGGCCGCCATCAACAACTGGGACTCCAACGCGGTCAAGGGCACCCCGTCCAAGGGGCTGCTCCAGGTCATCGACCCGACGTTCCAGGCCTACCACGTGCCCGGCACCTCGACCGACAGCTACGACCCGGTCGCCAACATCACGGCCGCGTGCAACTACGCGGCGGACCGCTACGGCTCGATCGACAACGTCTTCGGCGCCTACTGATCCCTGCGCGACCGCACAGCACGAAGGGGCCCCGGACCGCACGGTCCGGGGCCCCTTCGTGGTCCCGGGGTGTCGCCGGGAAGTTACCCCCGAGTTTCTCGTGTACTTACCTCGCGAACCGCAGGAGAACCTGTTGCACTCTGCGGAGAGTGAGGGACGTCACATGAACGACAATGACATGCAGGACAGCGGGGCCAAGGGTGTTTCGCGTCGAAGATTCATCACTGGAACAGGTTCTTTTCTGGGAGCCGCGGCGATCGTCGGGCACGTCCCCCGGGAGGGCGTGACGACCACCGCACCGGCCCGGATCGCCCGGCCGATGTCGGCCAGGGCGTCATCGGGACGGATGTCGCCGGACGCCGTGTAGACCACCGCCCGGGGGCGGGAGGCCAGGACGGCGCCGATGCCGTCGGTGGCCGCGACCCCGAGCGGGTGCCCGAGACCGCCGAGTTCGCCCGCGTCGCGGCCGACCTTGGCGGGACCGTGCACGAGGACGGCGGCGAGCGTCAGTGCCGGAGGGGCCTCGACGGCGCGGACCGCCGCGCGGCCGACGTTGCCGGTACCCCAGACAACCGTGGGAATCATGCGCGGAGGGTAGCTCCGGGGCCTTGCACTTCCCAGAGTTGTGACCCCACCGAATCCCCGGGGCAAAGGGTGTTCCCGGGCCGGCGGGGGATCCGCCGGCCCGGGAGCCGGTCAGGTCGTTCAGCGCTTCGCGCGGGCGCCGTTCGGGGTGCCGGAGATCGTGAACTGCGAACCCGGCTCGATCAGCACATGGTCGTCGCGCGAGTCGGTGATCGTCACGTCGGTGAGCGTCGCATTGCCGCGTGCGCCGCCCATCGCGAGGATGCCGGAGCCGTTGTTGGACGAGTCGATCCGCACGTTCTGGATCTTGACGTCCGGCATCAGGCCGCCACCCGTCTTGAACTGGATGCCGTCGTAGGTGGAGTCGACGATGTCCGTGTCGCGGATCGTGACTCCGGGGATCGGCAGATTCTGCGGGAAGAGGGTGATCGCACCGAACTCCTGGTCCTCGTTCCAGAAGGCTCCGCCGGTGCGGTACAGGCCGTTGTTGGCGATCAGCGTCTGCCCGGAGAAGGGCAGCGGATCGTGGTCGGTCGCCAGCATGATGGCCGGGTAGTTCATGGTGTCGGAGATCAGGTTGTTCTCGATCTTGTTGCCGTGACCGCCGTAGATCGCGATGCCGTTGGCGCGCCACGGGAGCTGGATGGTGTTGTTGCGGAAGCTGTTGTCGTGGCCGATGTCGACGGTCTGGTCCTTGACGTACTTGCTGGACCAGACGGCGAGCGCGTCGTCGCCGGTGTTGCGGAACGATGAGTTGTAGACCGTGGAGTTCCGGGTGCCGTTGGCGAAGTTGATGCCGTCCGCGTACGTGTTGCGGATCCGCATGCCGGTGAACTCGACGCCGTCGCCCGGGTTCCACAGCTCCTGGATGTTGTCGAAGTCGCGGCCGGCCCAGACACCCACGTTGGCGTGCTCGATCCAGACATTGCTGATCTTCGTGTCCTTGCCGAACCGGCCGTTGAGCGCGACGCCGCCCTCGTGGTTGCCGTCACCGCCGCGGATCGTGCCCGAACCGAATATGGCGATGTCGGAGATTTGCGTGTTCTCGTCGATGTCGAAACCGAAGTTGCCCTCGTGCGGGTGGTTGATACCGCCCGCTTCATGCGGCGGGGTCAGCGTGTAGAGCTGGGAGTGCCACATGCCCGCGCCCCGGATCGTCACGTCCCGGATGCCGACCTGGTTCCACTGGCCCCGGTCGAGCGGGTCGTCGGTGAGGATCTTCTGCTCCTGGCGCCACTGGCCCGCCGGGATCCAGACGCAGTCGATCCGGCCGTTCTGGTTGGCCGTCACCGCGCGCTGGATGGCGGCCGTGTCGTCGAGCCCGTCGTTCGCCACCGCGCCGTACGTCGTGATGGAGACACAGCCGGACGGCTGCGAGGAGGGCGCCGCCACCTGCTCCAGGTCTATCAGGTCGATGATGTGGAAGGCGGCGTTGTCGCTCGCGTCGCGCTGGAGGCGGAACTCCGTTCCCGCCGGGTAGGTCTCGGTGAGCAGGGCGTGGGACTCGTCGAACAGCCGCCGCGCGTCGCCGCCCGGAGTGTTGGTGAGCCCCTCGGGGCTGTCGGTGTTCCCGTACAGCCAGCTGTGCTTCGAGGAGAGGCCGAGTTTGCGGACGAACTCGCCGTCGGCGTACAGGCTGATGGTCGCATCGCGGCCGCCGCCGCCCGGCGCGTCCGGGATGGAGTTGCGGACGACGAGCGAGTTCGCCGGGGCGGTCGAGGTGAACTCCACGTAGTCACCGGTGGAGTTGAGCCGCACCGACTCGCGGCCGGAGGACTCGGTGGCGAAGTTGGTGTGCCCGAAGGTGCGTTCGGCGTCGGACTGGAGCAGTGTGCCCTTGTAGTCGGCCTTCTCCGCCTCCAGTTCGGTGTACGGGACGGCGGCGCCGCGTCCGACGACGATGGACCGGGCGAAGGTGTTGTTGGTCTCACTGGTCTCGGCGACCAGGTTCGTGGCGTCGGCGGTGGCGGTCAGGGTCGCGCCGCCGCTCGCCGCCGTCCAGCTGCCGCCGACCGTGACGTTCGCGGTCGCGCCCGCGGCGATGGCCGGGGTGGTGCCGTTGAGCGTGGTGGAACCGACGGTCAGCCGGGTGACCGTGCCCGCGTTCACCGCACTGGTGCCGCGGTTGTGCACCGCAACGGTGAAGGTGACCGCCGCGCCGACGGCCGGGTTGGCCGGGCTGGAGGTGATGGAGCGGGCCTCCAGGTCGGGGCCGGGGCTCTGACCGACCACGAGCGGGGAGGCGGTGGTGCGGCTGTTGTTGGTGTTGTCCGACTCGGCGACCGTGTCGGTCGGGTCCACCAGTGCCGAGACGGTGTACGCCCCCCGCGGCCGCTTGCCGACTTCGACCGAGATCGGGGCCGAGGCCCCGGCCGCGAGGGGGCCGACCGGCGCGCTGCCCACGACCACGCCGCCCAGGCTCACATGGACGGCGGTCGCGGGGGAGGCGGCCGAGCCGGCGTTGCGGACGGTGCCCTCGACGGTGATGTCGTCCGTCTCGGACGGTGACGAGGGGCTCCAGGACAGCGCGCTGACGGTCAGGTCCGGGTTGGGAGCGGCCGTCCCGAAGACCTGGATCTCGGCGATCTGGGCGCCGGGAGCCTCGGTGTTGGAGAAGAACTTCAGCTGGAGGTCGGCGACCCGGCCGTCCACCGGGATGGTCACCGTGTTCCGGTTGGAGCCGGGGTTGAACACATAGCCGGCGCGGGTGCGCAGCGAGGTGAACGCAGTGCCGCCCTGCGCCCGGCCGAGCACTTGGATGTCCTGCGTGCGGGTGGCCCAGATCGGGTCCGGGTTGAGCTTGAGGACCACGGAGTCGAGGTCCGCGTCCGCGCCGAGCTTCACCGTCAGGTCGGCGGGGTGGCCGTTCGATTCCCAGTAGCTGTCGAGCCTGCCGTCGTTGGCGTTCGATGCCGGGTATCCGCCGTGCGATCCGCTGGCGGTGACGGTCTTGCCCCGCGCGAGGTCCGTGGCCTCAGCCGCGTTCGCGGTGACGGGCAGGAGCCCGGCGGAGATCAGTCCGGCTGCCAGCAGCCCGGCGACCGTCCGTCCGGTGAGTCGCTTCCATCTCATGATGACCTCTGCTTCCACAATATTTGAGCCCACAAGTCAATCTTTTGCGGTCAGAGATTCACAGATTTCTGCGCCGTTTCGGATTTGTCAACGGTCTTCGCATGGCCATGTCATCCGGGCGCGTGACATGACGCGTTGTCAGGCAGCCGCCGACGAGAACCTGTTCAGCCCGCCGCCACGCCCCGGGCCAGCAGCAACGCCAGATCCACCGCCGCCGCGGCCACCGCTCCGGCCAGTGCCGCCTTGCGCCACCGGCGGCCGAGCGCCGGACCGGCGAGCGCCGCCGCCCCGGCCAGGGCGAGCGCCGCGGCACCCCCGGCGCCCACCGGTCCGGGCGGCCCGAGCGCCAGCACCGCCGTAGCGCCGAGGAGCGGCAGCGGCAGCAGCAGCCGGGTCCCCGTGTCGCCCAGCCGGTGCGGAAGGCCCCGGATCCCGGCCGCCCGGTCCGCCGCGATGTCCGGGAGCGTGTCGGCCAGATGCGCCGCGAACCCGAGCAGGGCCCCGGCCGCCACCGTCCACCACCGGGGTGCCGGCCCGCCGGGCAGGGAGAGGGTGACGGCGGCGGGCAGGGCGCCGAACCCGGCCGCGTACGGCAGCCAGGACAGGGCGGTCGCCTTGAGCCGCAGGTTGTAGAGCCAGGCGGCCGCGACCGCGGCAAGGTGCACCGTACCGGCGAGGAGCCCGCAGGCCAGCGAGAGCGGTACGCACAGGGCGAGCGCGGCCGTCGCCGCCGCCCACACCGCGCCCGCCCCGACCGTGCCGTCGGACGCGGGCTTCCCCCGGCGGCCCGCCCGGGCGTCACGCCGCGCGTCGTACGCGTCGTTGCACCAGCCCACCGAGAGCTGGCCGGTCAGCACGGCCGCCGTGACCAGCGTGGAACGGGGACCGCCGAGGCCGGAGCCGAGGGCGAGGGCGCAGGCGAGCGCGGTCACCGCGAGCGCGGGCCCGGGGTGACACGCGAGCGCGAGCCCCATGACCCGGCCACCCCGCTGCCCGGCACCGGCCGGAGCGACGTCGACCGGAACGGAACCCGCCGGGTCCACCCTCTCCATGGCGTCCATCGGGCGATCGTAGGGGGCTGTCGCCCCGTCAATGCCACGACCGGGCGGGTCTTTTGCGCCGTTTCGCACCACCTTGTGGGCAGGATGGGGGCATGACGCCACCGAAGCAGGAGGCAGGATGACCCGCATCGCCGCGGTGCACGGGGCTCTGCCGTCGCACCGCCACACCCAGCGCGAGGTCACCGACATGGTGGCCCGGACCTGCCTGCCGCCCGGTGCCGACCGCCGCGTCCTCGACCGGCTCCACGAGAACGCCCGGGTCCGCAGCCGGCACACCGTGCTGCCGCTGGACGGCTACGGCGACCTCGACGGCTTCGGTCCGTCCAACGACGTGTTCATCCGGTCCGCCGTCGACCTCGGCGCCCAGGCCGTACGCGGCGCGCTGCGGGCGGCGGGACTGCGCCCCTCCGACGTCGACCTGCTGATGTTCACCTCCGTCACGGGCATCGCGACCCCCTCGATCGATGCCCGGCTCGTCACCCGGCTCGGGATGCGGTCCGACGTCAAACGGCTGCCCGTCTTCGGCCTCGGCTGCGTCGCCGGAGCCGCCGGAACGGCGCGGCTGCACGACTACCTCCTCGGCCGTCCCGACGACGTGGCCGTGCTCCTGTCGGTCGAACTCTGCTCCCTCACCTTCCAGCGCCACGACGTCTCGCCCGCCAACCTCGTGGCGACCGCGCTGTTCGGGGACGGAGCGGCCGCCGTCGTCGCCCTCGGCGCGCGCCGGGCCGTCGCCGGGCCCGAGATCGTGGCCACCCGCAGCCGGATGTACCCGGACACCGAGCACGTCATGGGCTGGGACATCGGCTCCACCGGCTTCCGCGTCGTCCTCGATCCGGGCGTGCCCGACGTCGTACGCCACTATCTCGCCGACGACGTACGGGAGTTCCTCGGCGAACACGGCCTCAAACCGAAGGACATCGCCCACTGGGTCTGCCACCCGGGCGGCCCCAAGGTCCTGGAGGCGGTGACCGAGGTCCTCGACCTGCGCGACGGGGCGCTCGACGTCACCTGGCGCTCGCTGGCCGACATCGGCAACCTGTCCTCGTCCTCGGTCCTGCACGTCCTGCGGGACACCATCGAACAGCGCCGGCCGGAGCCGGGCACCCCCGGACTGCTGCTCGCCATGGGCCCGGGGTTCTGCTGCGAACTGGTGCTGCTGCGCTGGTAGGAAGGAACGGTCCATGACCTGGTACACCGCCCTCGTGCTCGCCGTCGCCGCCGAGCGCCTCGCCGAGCTCGTGGTGGCCCGCCGCAACGCCCGCTGGAGCCTCGCCCGCGGCGGCACCGAATCGGGCCGGGGACACTATCCGGCGATGGTCGCGCTGCACACCGTGCTCCTGGCCGGCTGCGTGGCGGAAGCCCGGTTCGCCGAACGTCCCTTCCCGCCCGTCCTCGGCTGGGTCATGGTCGCCGTCGTCGTGGCCGCGCAAGCGCTGCGCTGGTGGTGCATCCGTACGCTCGGCCCCCGTTGGAACACCCGCGTCATCGTGGTCCCCGGCCTGCCCCGGGTCACCGGCGGCCCCTACCGGTGGCTGAGCCACCCCAACTACGTCGCCGTCGCCGCCGAAGGCCTCGCGCTGCCCCTGGTCCACGGGGCGTGGGTGACCGCCCTGGTGTTCACCGCCCTCAACGCCGCGCTCATGGTCGTACGGATCCGCTGCGAGGACGGGGCACTGGCCCGCCTCCCGTCCGTGGAGGCGCGGGCGTGATCGACGTCCTGGTCGCGGGCGGCGGACCGGCCGGAATGGCCGCCGCGATCCGGGCCGCCTCCGCGGGCCTGGAAGCGGTGGTGGTCGAGCCGCGCACCACCCCCGTCGACAAGGCGTGCGGCGAGGGCATCATGCCCGGCGGCGTCGCGGCCCTGCGCGACCTCGGCGTCCGCGTCACGGGCCACGAGCTGCGCGGCATCCGCTACACCGACGGCCGACGCAGCGCGGAAGCGGCTTTCCGGGGCGGCCCGGGCGCGGGCGTCCGCCGCACCGAACTCCACGCTGCCCTGCACGGACGCGCCGCCGCCCTCGGCGTCCGCGTCCTCGCCGGCAAGGTGGGGGAGATCCGGCAGGACGAGCACACCGTCACCGCCGCCGGACTCACCGCACGCTGGCTCATCGCCGCCGACGGGCTCCACTCGCCGCTGCGCCGCGCCCTGGGCCTCGACCACCCGGTCCCCGGCCCCGGACGCTACGGGCTGCGCCGCCACTACCCGCTCGCCCCCTGGACGGACCACGTCGAGGTGCACTGGTCCCGGCACGGCGAGGCATATGTGACCCCGGTCGGCGAGCGCCTGGTGGGCGTGGCCGTCCTGAGCCGCGACCGCCGCCCCTACGACCAGCACCTGGCCGCCTTCCCCGCCCTCGCGGCCCGGCTCGCGGACGGCCCGGGGGCCACGCCCGTACGCGGGGCAGGTCCGCTGCGTCAGCGGGCGCTGGGCCGACGGGCCGGGCGCGTCCTGCTGGTCGGCGACGCCGCGGGGTACGTGGACGCCCTCACCGGGGAGGGCATCGCCCTCGCGGTCGCCACGGCGACGACCGCGGTCGACTGCCTGAGCGCCGGGCGGCCCGAGGACTACCCCCGCCAGTGGGCCCGGGCCACCCGGCGCTACCGCATGCTCACCGCGGCCCTGCTCAGCGCAGCGGGCCACCCGTCCTCGGGCCGGCTGATCGTCGCCGCGGCCCACCGGGCGCCCGCCGTCTTCCGCACCGCGGTCCGCGCGCTCCAGTGAGTCCCCGGCGGCGTGTACGGCAGGACGTCCGCCTCGAATGGCAAGGTCCCCGGTTCCGGCCTAACGTCGGTCGGGTGAACACCCGCGCTCACGCGGGGCACTGCCCTCGGCACGAGAGACGAACTCCACCATGACGGGCTCCCGCGCGACACCCACGGCCACGGCCCACGACCGGCACCGGAGCGGACTGGCGCTGCTGGTCATCGCCTCGTGCCAGCTGATGGTGGTGCTCGACGTCACCATCGTCAACATCGCGCTGCCGCACATGCAGAAGGACCTGGGGTTCTCCACCGAGAACCTCTCCTGGGTCGTCAACGCGTACACGTTGACTTTCGGCGGACTGCTGTTGCTCGGCGGACGCCTCGGCGACATCCTCGGCCGCCGCAGAGTCTTCGTCTTCGGCGTGCTCCTCTTCGTCTTCGCCTCGCTGCTCGGCGGACTGTCCCAGGAGGGCTGGCAGTTGCTGGCAGCCCGCTCCCTCCAGGGCGTCGGCGGCGCTGTCGCCTCGCCGACCGCCCTGTCGCTGATCACCACGACCTTCCGCGAAGGCCCCGAACGCAACCGCGCGTTCGGGGTCTTCGCCGCCGTCTCGGCGGGCGGCAGCGCGATCGGGCTGCTGGCAGGCGGGGTGCTGGTGGAGTGGCTGGACTGGCGCTGGGTCCTGTTCGTCAACGTCCCGATCGGCCTGCTGATCGCCTTCGCGACCCCTCGCTACATCCCCGAGTCCGAACGCCGTCCGGGCCACTTCGACGTCCTCGGCGCGCTCACCTCGACGGTCGGCATGGTGCTGCTCGTCTACGGCTTCATCCGGGCCTCCGAGGACGGCTGGACCGACGGGCTCACCCTCGGCTCGTTCGCGGCCGCCGTGGTGCTCCTCGCGGTCTTCATCCTGATCGAACGCGGCTCGAAGCAGCCCATCACGCCGCTGTGGATGTTCCGCGACCGCAACCGCGCCGGGTCGTACGCGATGATGCTCAGCCTCGCCGCGGCGATGTTCGGGATGTTCTTCTTCCTCACCCTGTTCGTGCAGAACGTGCTCGACTTCAGCCCGCTGCGGGCCGGGCTCGCCTTCCTGCCGGTCAGCGCCGTCATCGCGGTCAGCGCGGGCCTGGCCTCCCAACTGCTGCCCCGCTGGGGACCCAAACCCTTCATGGTGGTCGGTGCGCTCCTGGCGGCCGCCGGCCTCGGCTGGCTGACGCTGACCGACGTCCACAGCTCCTACCTCGGCTCGATCCTCGGCCCGATGCTCGTGTTCGGCTTCGGCATGGGCATGCAGTTCGTCTCGCTGACCCTGATGGCCGTCTCGGGCGTCGCCCCGAAGGAGGCGGGCGCCGCCTCCGGCATCCTCAACGCCACCCAGCAGGTGGGTGGCTCGCTGGGGCTGTCGATCCTGGTCACGACGTTCGGCACGGCCAGCCGCAACGAGGCGAGAGTCCAGGAGCCGAGGTTCCGTGAGGAGGCCACGCGCGCCCAGCTGGAAGAGGCGGGCAGGACCGGCCAGCTGCCACCGCCCTGGGGCGACGAGGTGCTCACCTCGGGCGTCTCCAGCGCCTTCGTCGTCGCGGCCTGCTTCGCCGTGGTCGCCGCCCTGGTCGCCCTGTTCGTCATCCAGGTCCGGCCCGCCGACCTGGCCCGCCTCCAGGGCGGCGCGACACCGCTCGGCGCGGAGGGGGCGCTCGACGGCGAGGCGGACGAGCCGACGCCCGGCGCGGACGCGACCCGGCCCGATCCGGACGCACCACCGCCCGACCCGGACGATCCACGGCCGGACCCGGACAACGACCGACCCACGAAAGGGCTGTGAACCATGGACTGGACCCTCGAAGTGATCGTGCTTCCCGTGACCGACGTCGACCGGGCCCGGGACTTCTACCGGGACAAGCTCGGCTTCCACGTCGACATCGACGACGAGGTGATGCCGGGCGCCCGCGTGGTCCAGCTGACGCCTCCGGGATCCGGCTGTTCGATCGCCCTCACCGACGGCCTGCCCAACCCGACGGGAACCCCGCAGCCGGGCACGTACCACGGCCTCCAGCTCTGCGTCACCGACATCGCCGCCGCGCACGCCGAACTCGTCGGCCGAGGCGTCGAGGTCTCCGCGCCGCAGCGCTACACCCCCGACGACGGGGCGACCTTCATGCACTTCACCGACCCGGACGGCAACGGCTGGGCGGTGCAGGAGTACCGCCGCCGGGAGACCGAACCCCTCCACAAGGTCCTCGCGGACCAGGCCGCCGGGAACGGGGGAGACACGGGGGACACGGTGGGGTGAACCGGATGCGAAGGTGGATCGCGTTGCGTCCGGTCCACCAGAATGCTCCCCGTATCGAGTGCAGAGATCCATCAGCGCAAGGGAGCGGCATCCACATGGGCGGCAACGCAGACATGGTGGCCTTCGTCCGGGCGCGGCTCGCCGACGAGGAACACGTCGCACTGGCCGCCGGCGGGGACCGATGGCGGTGCCCGGCCGATGTTCCGGGCGAGGTCCACGACCGCACCGGCGGGGTGGCGTTCACGGTGCGGGGCCGGGGCTTCGACCAGCACATCGCTCTCCAGAACCCCGCGCGGACCCTGGAGCGCATCGAGACGAACCGCGTCATGCTCGGCGAGTACGTCGAAGTGGCCGACCTGGACACGGACCGCCCGGCCGAGGACTTCCGCTCCGGCCGCGCGGTGGGGCTGGGCTTCGCCGTACGGCAGCTCGCCGCCGAGTACGCAGGTCACCCCGACTACCAGGCGCGTTGGCTGCCCCGGTTCATCCAGTAGCCGATGGCACCCGAACGGACGGCGATCGGTGTGGTACGACCCGGTGACCATGGAGGTGATCCACGCCAAAATGGCGTTGCTCTCTGGTGAGGAGTGATCCCGCCGTGTAGCGTCGCCGACAGATGTCGTGGTTCGCAGTACCTGCCCGCGCCTGGCGCGGGCGTTTTGCTGTGCAGTGCCTGAGAACCAGGGCGATCACCTCCGGGTCCGCGCGGTGCGGATCCGTTTACTGCTGAGAGGTACAGGCATGGCCAGCGGAACCGTCAAGTGGTTCAACTCGGAAAAGGGCTTCGGCTTCATCGCGCAGGACGGCGGCGGCCCCGACGTCTTCGCGCACTACTCCAACATCAACTCCACCGGCTTCCGTGAGCTTCAGGAAGGCCAGGCGGTGACCTTCGACATCACCCAGGGCCAGAAGGGCCCGCAGGCGGAGAACATCACCACCGCCTGATCCGGGTTGACCGACCCGGGAGCCCCGGAGCGCGACGCGCTCCGGGGCTCCCGGGCGTTCCGGGCCGCGGGTCAGCGGGGTTGACGGCCGCCCTCGGCCTCCACGGCCGACAGGGGGGTGGCGATGTCCTCCAACGAGCGCTGCTCGGCGGGCACCGCGAAGAAGAGCGCGACCACGCCCGCCGCCACCATCAGGGTGGCTCCCACGCAGAAGGCGATGACCGCGTCGGCCACCACACCGCTCTCGGTGAGGCTCGCGAACAGCAGCGGCCCTGAGATACCGCCGGCCGCGGTGCCGATGGCGTAGAAGAACGCGATCGACATCGCGCGCGTCTCCATCGGGAAGATCTCGCTGACCGTCAGGTAGGCGGAGCTCGCCCCGGCCGAGGCGAAGAAGAGGACCACGCACCAGCACAGCGTCATGGTCGTGGCGGTGAGCAGCCCCGCTCCGAACAGCCAGGCCGTTCCGAACAGCAGCACGCCCGACAGGATGTACGTGCCCGAGATCATCGGACGCCGGCCCCAGACGTCGAACAGGCGCCCGAGCAGAAGGGGGCCGAGGAAATTGCCGAAAGCGATGACGGCGAAGAAGTACCCGGTCGTTCCGCTGGAGACGTCGAAGAACTTCACCAGGATGGACCCGAACCCGAAGGTGATGGCGTTGTAGAGGAACGCCTGCCCGACGAAGAGGGAGAAACCGAGCGTGGCCCGCCGGGGGTGGTCCCGGAAGACGCTCCAGGCGATCTCCAGGAAACCGACGCTCCTGCGCTGGCGGACGGTGATCTCCGTCGTCGCCTCCGGGAGCGGTTTCCCCTTCTCCTCCTCGACCGTGCGCTCCACGTCGTCGACGAGACGCTCCGCCGCTTCCCCGTGGCCATGGATGAACATCCACCGGGGGCTCTCCGGAACATGGCGGCGTACCAGCAGGATGACCAGACCGAGCACGACACCGAGGGCGAACGTGAGCCGCCAGCCGATGTCCTTCGGGAAGATGTCGGTGTTCAGGGCGACGACCGACAGCAGGGCGCCGCCCATCGCTCCGAACCAGTAACTGCCGTTGATGATGAGGTCGACCCGGCCGCGGTACTTGCTCGGGATCAGTTCGTCGATGGCGGAGTTGATGGCCGCGTACTCCCCGCCGATACCGAAACCCGTGAGGAAGCGACAGAGGAAGAACCACCAGGGCGAGAAGGAGACCGCGGTCAGCGCGGTGGCCCCGAGGTAGACGGCCAGAGTGATCAGGAAGAGTTTCTTGCGGCCGTAGAGGTCGGTGAGGCGGCCGAAGAAGAGGGCCCCGGCGCAGGCCCCCGCCACGTACAGTGCCGCCGCGACACCGGTGACCTGGGCGTCCGTGATGGCCAGGCCGCTGCCGTCCTCGGACAGGCGGCTCGCGATGTTGCCGACCACGGTCACTTCCAGGCCGTCGAGGATCCACACGGTCCCGAGGCCGACCACGATCATCCAGTGCCATCGCGACCACGGAAGCCGGTCCAGCCGGGCGGGAACCCGGGTCGAGACCGTTCCCAGGACCGGTTCGTCTCTGCTCATGTGTCTGACTCCTCGGCTGCGGCGTCCCGGCCTCGTGGTCCGGGCCGGAGCGCGGGTACCCGGCGATGAAACCGGACAAACAGCGGTCGGGGCGGCGGGCCGCGCAGAAGGGGGGCGGTTCCTGTGTCCGCCGGCCGGCGTTCGACCGGGTGGCCGTGATCCGGGGATTGGGCTGCCGCGCTGCGGGTACGCGGTGGCTCGCGAACCCAACGCCCCTGGAACTCCTGGGAGCGAGAACGGAGGGCAGATTCATGCTGAAGGCCATCGCGGACGTGCTCCGCTCCATCGGTGGAGCCATCGCCACCGTGGTCACGTTGCCCTTCCGGGCACTGGCCCGGCTGTTCGGGGGCGCGTCGAGCAGCGCGCGTGGACACCACTGAACCACCACATGGCGGTGCCCCGGCCCTTCGAAGGGCCGGGGCACCGCCATGTGGTGGGGGCGGAGGCGGCGGATCAGCCCGTCGCCTCGTCCGGGGCAGGGTGCTCCTCGGGGTGCGCGCCCGCGTTGCGCGGCTTCTTCCGGCCGGCGCCCGCCTCGTCCAGCTCGGGCCCGTCGGTCTGGCGGGCCACCCGGTCCGGCACCGGTATGTCGAGAGCGTCCTCGCCCTCCTGGTTCTGCTGGTCCGGCATGTCCGCCGGTACGGGGGGCGGGCTGCCGGAAGCCCCGGTGTAGGCGGTGCCTTCCGGCCTGCGGTCGGTCATGAGAGCTTCCTTCCGTACGGCCCCGGTGCGCCCGGGGAGGAGTGATGCGCCCAGGTGGGTACCCGCTGCCGGGCGAAGCAGTCACCCGCTCCGATGAGGCGGGGGACACAGGGACCGGGCCGCCCGCACCCCGGCCGGCCCGGGGGAGGCCGGGAGAAGATGCGGGGCCCGTCGCGTCCGGCCATATTGGGAGCCCCGGGCCACCACCCCGGAGCGTCTCGGGCGGCAGGAGGCGGCGGAAGCGTCGCCGGGGAGTGTGGCTCGCCCCAGCGCGGGTACCCGGGGCGATGCCCCACCAGGGCACGCGGTGCCCCACTCGGGCGCGAGACCACCTGATGAACCCGGCGGAAGGATCCCCCGCATGCTGATGGCCCACCCCACGGTGCTGCGCAATCTGATCGAGCAGTACGAGGTGCTGCGTGTGATGCACGCGGAGAACGGCGGCCAGGAGGCCCGGCAGCGCATGGACGACGTGGCGTACACGCTGTGCGTGTCGACCGGCACGAGTGACGTGGACAGCGCGCTCGTGGCCGCCCGCCACCAACTGCCCGGCGCCCGCCCCGAGGACGACTCCGTCCTCTCCGTCTGACCGGCCGTCAAGCATCGAAGGGGAGGCCCCGTGGTCCGCACGGTGGGAGTCGAAGAAGAACTGCTGCTGGTCGACGAGGACAGCGGCGAAGCCCGCGCTCTGTCATCTGCGGTGCTGGCGATCGCCGAGAAGGACGCGCCTGGGGAGTCGCCTTTCGAGTCGGAGCTGCACCGCCAGCAGCTGGAGTTCTCCACGCACCCCTGCGCGGACATGGGCGAGCTCGCCGACTCGGTCCGCCGGTGGCGTGCCGAGGCGGTCCGGCACGCCGCCGACGCGGGGGCCTCGGTCGCGGCCCTGGCGACCTCTCCGCTCCCGGTCAGCCCGAAGATCGGCACGGGGGAGCGGTACCGGTGGATGGCGGAGCGCTTCGGGCTGACCGCCCAGGAGCAGCTGACCTGCGGCTGCCACGTCCATGTCTCGGTGGCCTCGGACGAGGAGGGCGTCGCCGTGCTCGACCGGGTGCGCTGCTGGCTGCCCGTCCTGCTCGCCCTGAGCGCCAATTCGCCGTTCTGGCAGGGGCAGGACAGCCAGTACAGCAGCTATCGCAGCCAGGTGTGGGGGCGGTGGCCCTCGGCCGGCCCGGTGGACGTCCACGGCTCCGCCGAGGCGTACCACGCCGACGTGCGGTCCCTGGTCGCCACCGGAGTGCTCCGGGACGAGGGGATGGTCTACTTCGACGCGCGCCTCTCGCACCGCTACCCCACGGTGGAGGTCAGGATCGCGGACGTCTGTCTGGACCCGGCCGACACCGTGCTGCTGGCCACCCTGGTGCGGGGACTGGTGGAGACGGCCGCCCGGGAGTGGCGGGCCGGTGAGCCGCCCTCGGGGGCCGGTACGTCCCTGCTGCGCGCGGCCTCCTGGCAGGCGGGCCGCTCGGGCCTGCAGGGCCATCTGGTCCACCCCCGGACCTGGCAACCGGAGCCGGCGCCCGATGTCCTCGCGGCCCTGCTGGACCATGTGCGGGACGCCCTGGAGGACAGCGGCGACCTGGAAGCCGCGGAGAAGGCCGTGGCCACCGTGGTCCGGCGCGGGAACGGGGCGCGGATCCAGCGCGAGACCCTGGCGCGGACCGGCAGCCTGCGCGACACCGTGGCCGAATGCGTCCGCATCACGGCCGGATGAGCCCCCGCCGCGGCGGGACGACCGCATGAACAGCCGAACACCCGACATCGCAGGAACGGAGCAGCCCATGTCCACCACCGCTCTCGACGACCGCCGGATCCTGGCCGTCGTCACCAACTACGGCGTCGAGCAGGACGAACTCGTCGTCCCCGTGAAGCACCTGCGCGGACACGGAGCGCAGGTCACCGTGGCGGCGGTCTCCACCGACGAGATCCGCACCCTCGTCGGCGACCGCGATCCGGGCGAGACCGTGCGGCCCGACCTCACACTCGACGACGTCGACCCCGCCTCGTACGACCTCCTCCTGGTCCCGGGCGGCACGCTCAACGCCGACTCGCTGCGCCTGGAGGACGCCACCACCCGGATCGTCAGCTCGTTCGCCGCCTCCGGCCGGCCGGTCGCCGCCATCTGCCACGGGCCGTGGGCCCTGATCGAGGGCGGCTACGTCCGGGGCAAGACGCTGACCTCGTACGCCTCGCTGCGGACCGACATCACCAACGCGGGCGGCACCTGGGTCGACAAGCCGGTGGTCCGCGACGACGCCGAGGGCTGGCCGCTGATCACCTCCCGGAACCCCGGAGACCTGGACGACTTCCTGGGCGAGATCGACGCCGTGCTGGCCGAGGACTGAGCCGGCCACGCCACTCGGTGCGGGGCGGCTCCGGGCCGCCCCGCGCTCTTCTCCGTCGGCCGTCAGTCCAGCGTCTGGTTCACCTCGCTGTGCGTGGGGGTGTGCACGACCCTGCACCGTGCCCCGTTGACGAGCGGCAGGTACGGCGGCACATGGCCGCACTCGACGTCGGCGATGACCGGCACGTTCAGCGGTCCCAGCGCCTCCAGCACCGCCTGGTGCTGGGTGAGCGAGGCGGTGTCCGGGGCCGACGTGCGGCCCACGAGTACGGCTTCGGCCGCGTCGAAGAAGCCGGCCAGCCGCATGCCGTGCAGATAGCGGCAGGTGGCGAACGCGTCGTCGCCGGCGGCCTCCACGTACACGAGAAGCCCCTCCGGGGCGTGGGCCCGGGCGAACGCCGAGGTGTCGAGGTACGGCGATCCGGTGAGGTTGCACAGCATCTCGATGCAGCCTCCGATCAGCCGTCCCTCGACCTCCACGTCGCCGCTGCCGTCCAGTCGGCTCCAGCGGCCGGGGATGTCGAGCGTGAACGTCCGGGCGTCGGGATGCTCCGCCCAGTCGTCCCAGCCCGAAGCCCGGTGACGCTCCGGCGGGATCTGGGTGAAACGGCGGCCCGGTGGGGCGGCGACGATGTCGAACCAGGACAGCAGCCCGTCCGGCACCCGGTACGGGGTGTCCATGAGGTTGTTCCCGTGCACGGTCGCCACCCCGGTGAGCAGGGTGAGCGGTGTCATCACGGTCGACATGTCCGAGTAGCCCACCACCCAGGTCGGCTCAGCCGCCCGCACCGCCTCCCAGCCGATCAGCGGCAGCAGGTCGATGGCGGTCTCCCCGCCCCACGGCGGCACCACGGCCCGGATGTCGGGATCCATCAGCATCGCCGTCAACTCGGCCGCCCGCTCGGCCGCGGGCGCGCTGACGTGCCCGGAGCCGTCCATGCACCGGCCGGTCACGACCTCGTACCCCCGCGCCTCCACATCGCGCACCGCCACGGCGAGCCGCTCACTCAGCTCCTCGGGCACTCCGCTCGAAGGAGAGGTGACGCCGACGCGGTCACCGGGACGCAGGGGGCGCGGGTATCGAACTGGCATGCGTGAGATCTTGGCACAGCACGCCCGTGCCGGGGCAGCGCATTTCGAGTGCGGTGCTGGCCGTCTCGAACCGCTGCGCGTGGAAGGTTAGGCTGGCCTAAGTCAATTCGGTTCTCTCGTCCCTGCGGCGAGGCGCTCAGGCCGACCACGCGTACGAAGGGGCAGTGTCCATGACGATCCATCGAGCCGTCGTCGCCCGAGTGCAGCCGCTCACCCCGAGCATGACCCGCATCACCCTCCACGGAGAGGGCCTTGCCGGCTTCCGGACCACCGGGGTCGGCGACGAGTACGTGCGGATCTTCCTCCCGCACGGCCCGGACCGCACCGACGTCTCCCTGCCCCGGACCACCGAGCGGGGCGGTTGGGAGACCCCCGAGGGCCACCCCGTCGCGCCGATGCGCACGTACACGATCCGCGCCGTGCGCCCGGAGGCGGGCGAGGTCGACATCGACTTCGTACTGCACGAGGGCGGTGTGGCATCCGGCTGGGCCGCCGGGGCGCGCCCCGGCGACGTGGTGGGTGTCAACGACCCCACCGGGCTCTACAGCCCTCCGGACGATCTCTCCTGGCAGGTGCTGGTCGCCGACCAGACCGGTCTGCCCGCCGCCGCCCGGCTGCTGGAGAACACCCCGGAGCATGTCCGGACCCGGGTGGTCCTGGAGGCGCCCGCCCCTTCGGCCGTGCTGCCGCTGCGCGAGCCGGCCGACTCCAAGGTGACCTGGACCTACGGTGGAAACGGCCACGGCCCGAGCCGTCTGGCCGACCTGGTCGCCGCCGCCGTGCCGCCCGGCGCGGACCTCGCGGGCGGGTACGTCTGGGTGGCCGGGGAGACCAACGCCCTGCGCGCCGTGCGCCGCTACCTCCGGCGCGAACTGGGGCTCCCGGCCGAGCGCTTCAAGGTCGTCGGCTACTGGATCCCGAACTCCGACACCTGGTCCGAGCGGTACGAAGCGCTGCCCGACACCGTGCGCTCCGAGCTGGAGGCCCTCTGGGACAACCCGGTCGGCGATTCCGAGGACCGGACCATCCGCTACGAGGCCCGCCTCAGCGACCTCGGCCTCTGACCTCCCCCCCTCGATACGGTCGGCATATCCCCAGGGAAGCGCGTGAGTTGGGGAATCCGGTGAGTCGACCGCGAGTGGGTGGGTAAGGTCGTTACCGATCAAGTAAAGGTAGCCTTGCCTAAAACTGTGGAGGATGCGGTGAGCAATCCGTTCGAGGACGAGGACGGCGTCTACCTGGTGCTCGTCAACGACGAGGGGCAGCATTCGTTGTGGCCGGCGTTCGCCGACGTGCCCTCCGGATGGACCGTGGCGCACCCGGAGGACACCCGTCAGGCCTGCCTGGACTATGTCGAGCAGAACTGGACCGACCTGCGGCCCAAGAGCCTGATCGAGAGCATGGCGGCCGACCCCGCCTGAGACCCGACACAGGACTGGCCCCGCCTGCCCGATGATCCCGCACCCCGTGTGCGGGATCACCGGCGTGCTCGCGTCACCGGTACGGGACAGGCCCTAGGCTGCGACCCGGCACCGGCACCGGCCCCGACGGATTCAGGAGCACACCCCCGCATGAACCACCCCGTCCGCGCTTTCCCCTTCCCCGACGCGCTGAGCGCCGACGCTTCCCCCGCGCCGCACCCCCTGCTGGCCCCGGTGACCGGATTCCTCGGCACCTGGCGGGGCACGGGGAGCGGCGGGTATCCGACGCTGGAGGCGGACTTCACGTACGCGCAGGAAGTCACGTTCAGCCACGACGGGCGGCCCTTCCTCGCGTACGAGGCCCGGGCCTGGCTGCTCGACGCGGACGGGAAGCCGCTGCGTCCGTCCGCCCGGGAGACCGGCTGGTGGCGGCTGCAACCGGACGGCCGCGTGGAAGCCCTGATCACCCAGCCCACCGGCATCGCGGAGATCCTGTCCGGCCACGCCCGCGACGGCGCCGTCGACCTCGCCACCGAACAGGTCTCCCTCGCCCCCACCGCCAAGGAGGTCGACGCCACCCGCCGCCGCTACGCCCTGGCGGATCCGGACACGCTCGCCTTCGTCCACGACCTCGCCGCCGTCGGCCGCCCGCTCCAGCACCACCTGTCGGCCGACCTCCGCCGAACAGCGCCCGGACAGGGCGGGTAGTTGCCGGAGCGTGACCGAAACGGCGGCATGGCGGAGGGGCCACGGGGCAGGTGGACGGGAAGCCAGGAGAACAGGAGCACCTTCCCGATGTCCCTTCCCTCGTACCCGGATTCCCCGTACTCGGCACCGCCCGCGGCCGGTCACGACTCCTACGGCGGTCAGCCGCCCGCCCGGACGAACGGCTTCGCCGTCGCCGCCCTGGTGCTCGGTCTCCTCGCCTGCCTGTTCTTCTGGACCGTCGTCGGTGGACTGCTCCTCGGCCTGCTCGCCGTCGTCTTCGGCATCATCGCCGCCCTCCGCACCCGCCAGGGCCGCGCACCACGCCGCGTGATGGCCATCGTCGGCGCGGCCTTCGGCGCTCTGGGGCTCATCGGCTCGGCGATCGTCCTCGTGGTGGCCGTCTCCGTGTTCGACTCCCAGGAGTTCAAGGACTTCGAGACCTGTATGGACCGGGCCAACGGGCAGGCCGCCGAGGACCGGTGCACGGAGGACTTCATCGACGAACTGAGCAACTGACCGGTCCCGAAGGAGCCGTACGCCGCCGCCCCCGCGAGGGCGGCGGCGTACGCTCGGCCCATGGTGCATGTACTGGGCAGCAGGATCCTCCTCCACCCCACCGACCCCGACCGTTCCCGCGCCTTCTACGGCGACGCCCTGGGCCTCGCCGTCTACCGGGAGTTCGGTACAGGCCCCGAGCGCGGCACGGTCTACTTCCTCGGCGGCGGATTCCTGGAGGTCTCCGGCCGGGGTGAGGAGCCGCCCTCGTCGGCCGTACAATTCTGGCTCCAGGTCGACGACGCCGAGGCCGCCCACGAGGAACTGCGGGGGAGGGGCGTCACCGTCCTGCGACCCCCGAAACGCGAGCCCTGGGGACTGGTCGAGATGTGGATCGAGGACCCCGACGGCGTGCGGATCGCCGTCGTCGAGGTGCCCGACGACCACCCCCTGCGCCACCGGCCCTGACCGGCGATCTCCGCACATCAGTCCACTCCCGCCCGGCACCGCACCGCCGGTTGCACGCGCACCGGGTGTTTGCCACGGTGTGGGTGGGTAGGCGGCCCGGTAATCACCGGGTGGCCTCGCCCGTTGGACCGTCCGCAATGGAGCACCGAGCAGATAGGGAGGGTTCGATGTCCTCGAAGCGACGTCGTAAGAAGAAGGCCCGCCGCAAGAACGCCGCGAACCACGGCAGGCGGCCGCAGAGCTGAGACGACGCCGCGGCCCCGCCGGACTTCTGAGTCCGGCGGGGCCGCGGCGGTTTCCGTGGGCCGGGGGAGGGCCGTGCGGAACTCGGGTCCACCTCCTGATGCCCGGTGGGCGCCCGGTTCACACCCCAAGCGGGGCCGTGGGTTCCGTTCCCGCCCTGGCGCAGACCGAGGCGGCCGTCGCGGCCGCGTATTCCAGCATCGCACGCGCCTCCGTGCGGGACAGCTCGGTCCGCCACCCGGTCTCCGACCCGAGCCAGGCCAGCATCCCCGCCATGAACGCGTCACCCGCGCCGATGGTGTTCACCACCCGTACCGCAAGGGCGGGGACGGAGACGGCCGGGGCGTCCTGGACGTACGCGGTGGCGCCCCGCGCACCCCGGGTCAGCACCACCAGCCGCCCCTGCCCGGCGAGCCTCCGGCAGCTCGCCTCAGGCTCCGCGTCCGGCCACAACCGCACCAGATCCTCGTCGCTCGCCTTCACGACCCGCGCGAGCGCGCACAGCTCGCGCAGCCGCTCCAGGCTCCGTACGGGGTCCAGGGTGCGGTCCTCGCGCACGTTGGGGTCCACAGCGAGCACACCGCCGTGCGCCGCCCGCGCGGTGGCGGCCACGACCTCCGCCGCCGGCTCGACGACCGCGGCGAGCCCGCCCACGTACACCGCGCCGAAACGCGTCGCCTCCGCCGTGCGGTCGGGCAGCGCGAAGGTCGCCGTGTCCCCGAGATGAAAGCGGTACGTGTTCCCGTGGTCACCCGGGTCGGCCACCGCGAGCGCGGTGGGCAGCGGCGGGCGGGCGCTCAGCGAGAGATCGACGCCCGCCCCGGTCAGCCACGCCTCGATGCGGCTCCCGAAGGCGTCGTCGCCGAGCCCGCCCACGAAGGACGGCCGCCCGCCGAGACGGGCCAGACCCACCGCGACGTTCGCCGGAGCACCGCCCGGCTGGGCCACCCGGACCGCGATGTCCTCGTCGGCCGGCACCAGATCCACCAGCGCCTCGCCGAGCACGAGGACCGAGCCCGGGTCCCGGCCGGGACCCGGGGGCGAGGTGTCCGTCACGGCTCCACCACGATCTTGCGGCCGATCCCCGCCTGGAAGCGCTCGATCGCCTGCGGGTACTGCTCCAGCGGCAGCCGGTCGCTGATGAACACCGACGCGTCCAGCACCCCGCTCGCGAAGAGCGCCGCGGCCCGCTCGTAACTGTGCAGGACCGCCATCGACCCGGTGATGGTGATCTCCTGGTTGTAGATCCTGTACGGCTCGATCACCGCGGTCGTCGCATAGTCCGAGACGCCGAACTGGAGGAACGTCCCGCCCTTGGCGACCCTTCCCAGCCCGTCCTGGATCGCGGCGGCGTTGCCGGTGGCGTCGATGACGACGTCCCAGCCGCCCGGGCGGTCCAGCTCCTCGGCGCGGGCCGCCGAGCCGGTGCAGCCGAGCGTCGTCGCGGTGGCCAGGCGCTGGGGATTGACGTCCAGCATGTCCACCGACGCCGCGCCGGTGCGCTTGGCCAGCTCCAGCATCATCAGCCCCATGGTCCCGGACCCGTAGATCAGCACCTGGGCCCCGAGGTTGCCGTTCAGGACGTCGTAGCCGCGCACCGCGCAGGACAGCGGCTCGATCAGGGCCGCGTCCCGGACGTCGATGTGCTCCGGCAGGCGTACGCAGTTGGCGACGGGCGCCACCGCGTACTCGGCCGCGCCCCCGGGCACGGTGACGCCGATCGCCGCCCAGTTGTCGCAGAGGTTGCCCCGGCCGGAGCGGCAGTAGCGGCACTCGTGACAGTGCAGCGAGGGGTCCACGGCCACCTTGTCGCCGACGGACAGCTCGGTGACGTCCGCACCCAGGCCCACGACCTCCCCGGCGAACTCATGACCCGGCACGATCGGCAGCGTCGGCGCGAACTCGCCCTGGAGGATGTGGAGATCGGTCCCGCACAGCCCGCACGACGCCACCTTGACGACCACGTCACGCGGGCCGGGCGTGGGGTCCGGGACGGTGGTCACGGAGACCTTGCCGACGGCTTCGACGATGGCTGCCCTCATTTGACTGCTCCCAGCGAGAGGCCCTGGACGAGTTTGTCCTGGGCGGCGTAGCCGGCGACGAGCACCGGCAGGGACACGACCACGGACGCCGCGCACAGCTGGGCGAGGAAGAGACCCTGGCTGGTGACGAAGGTGGTCAGATGGACGGGGGCGGTCCCGGCGACCACGCCGGTCAGCACCCGTGCGAACAACAGCTCGTTCCAGCTGAAGATGAAGCAGATCAGGGCGGTCGCGGCGATCCCGGGACCGGCGACCGGGGCGACGACCCGGCGCAGCACCGTCGGCAGCCGGGCCCCGTCGACCTGCGCAGCCTCGATGATGGAGACGGGCACGTCCGCGAGGAAGGACTGCATCATCCACACCGCGATCGGCAGGTTCATCGAGGTGTAGAGCAGGACCAGCAGCCAGATGTTGTCCAGCAGCCCCGTGTTCTTCGCGAACAGGTACACCGGCAGCAGCCCGGCGACCACCGGGAGCATCTTGGTGGACAGGAAGAAGAACATCACGTCCGTCCACTTGCGCACCCGCCGGATGGACAGCGCGTACGCGGCGGGCAGCGCGAGCAGCAGCACCAGCACGGTCGAGAAGAACGAGGCCGCCAGCGAGTTGACCAGCGGGGGCCACGGGGTCGGGCCGCCCCCGCCGCCGAAGAACGTGCGGTAGCCGTCCAGGGTCAGGGCGGCGGCGAGCGACGGCGGGTTGGTCGCCGCGTCGGCCTCCGCGTGGAAGGACGTCAGTACCATCCACAGGGCCGGCAGGCAGAAGCCGATGCCCACGACCCAGGCGACCACGCCCAGGGCCGCGGAACGCCGACGGGCTTTGCGCTCGGGCCCGTTGGCGGACGACATGGCGGACGGGGAAGTCGCGGTCGAGGCGCTCATGCGCGGCTCGCCTCCTCACGGAAGAGGGAGGAGACCACCCGGAGCGCGAAGGTGGCGATGATGATCGTGCCGATCACCACGACCACGCCCGCCGCCGACGCCAGCCCGTACTCATGGGCCCGGTAGAAGGTCTCGTAGACGGTGTACGGGAGGTTGGCGGTGCCCAGACCGCCGGAGGTGATCGTGAACACCGCGTCGAAGTTCTGCACGATGTACACCGACCCGAGCAGGATGCCGAGTTCGAGGTAGCGGCGCAGATGCGGCAGGGTCAGATGGCGGAATATCTGCCAGGGGCCGGCCCCGTCGAGCCGCGCGGCCTCGATGATCTCGGCGGGCCGGCTCTGCAGCCCGGCCAGCAGGATCAGCATCATGAACGGCGTCCACTGCCACACGAGCGACGCTTCGATGGCGATCAGCGGCATCTCGGACGTCCACTCCGGCTGCGCGATCGACTCGATGCCGAACAGCTCGCCGAACCAGGTGAGTACGCCGTTGAACAGCCCGTACTCGGGGTTGTAGAGCGCGTGCTTCCACAGCAGCGCGGCGGAGACCGGCACCAGCAGGAACGGGGTGATCAGCAGGGTGCGCACGAACCCCCGGCCGAAGAAGGTGCGGTCCAGGAGCAGCGCGAAGACGAGCCCCAGCACGACGCTGACGATCACGACCGTCGCGGTCAGGACGACGGTCGTCACGACCGATTCGCGCAACGCCTCGTCGGTGAAGACGGACGCGTAGTTGGACAGGCCGGTGAAGTGGCGCTTCTCCGGCTTGAGGGAGTTCCAGTCGAAGAGCGAGATCACCAGGGTTGCCACGAAAGGCAGTTGGGTGACGGCGATCAGGAAGATCAGCGCGGGCAGCAGGGGCGCGCGGGTCGCCCACGCGCGCCGTCGGTCACCGCCGCCCGGCTTCTTCACCGGAGCCTGCGGGGAGGCCGTGGTCTCTCTCGTTGCGGTGACGGTCATCGGTACTCCTCCGCGACCTTCTCGGCCAGCTTCTGGGAGGCCGCGAGCGCGGCGTCCACCGACTGGCGGCCGGCGATGGCGGCGCTGATCTCCTGTGCCACCCGGGTGCCCAGATCGGTGAATTCCGGTACGCCGACGAACTGGATGCCCGCCGTCGGGCGGGGCTGGGTGCCCGGGTTCTTCGGGTCGGCCTCGGAGATCGCCCGCTCGGTGACATCGGCGAACGCCCCCGCCTCCGCCCGGTAGTCGGGGTTGGCATAGGTGGAAGCCCGTTTGCCCGCGGGGACGTTGGACCAGCCGCTGGTGGCGCCGACGAGCTCCTCGTACTCCTTGCTGGAGGCCCAGGAGACGAACTTCCAGGCGTCGTCGGACTTCTTGGACGCCTTCTGCAGGCCCCAGGCCCAGGTGTAGAGCCAGCCGGAGCTCTTGGTCCGCTCCACCGGGGCGGGGACGTACCCGATCTTCCCCTTCACCGGGGAGTCCTTCGCCTCCAGGGACCCGGCGCCCGCCGTGGCGTCGTACCACATGGCGGTCTTTCCCTGCGTCATGTTGTTCAGGCACTCCGCGTACCCGGACTGCGGGGCGCCCAGCTCTCCGTGCTCACGCACGAGATCGACGTAGAACTTCGTCGCCTTCTTGAACTCCGGTGCGGTCAGCTGCGGTTCCCAGTCCTCGGTGAACCAGGTCCCGCCCATCGTGTTGACGACGGTGGTCAGCGGGGCGATGACCTCGCCCCAGCCCGGCAGGCCGCGCAGACAGATGCCCTTCATCCCGCGCTCCGCGCCGTCCGTCCGCTCCGCGAGCTTCGCCACCTCCTCCCAGGTCGGCTTCTCGGGCATGGTCAGGCCCTGTTTCTCGAAGACGTCCTTGCGGTACATCAGGAAGGACGACTCGCCGTAGAAGGGCTGGGCGTAGAGCTTGCCGTCCTCGGCGGTCAACGAGTCCCGCAGCGGCCCCAGGATGTCCTCCTGGTCGAACGCGGTGTCGGCCTTCGCATAGTCGTCGAGCGGGTGCAGCCACCCGTTCTTCGCGAAGAACGGCAGCTCGAAGTTGCTGATGGTGGCGACGTCGTACTGACCGGCCTGGTTGGAGAAGTCCTGGCTGATCTTGTCCCGTACGTCGTTCTCGGGCAGCACCGTGAAGTGGACCTTGATGCCGGTCTCCTCCGTGAAGTGCTTCGCGGTGAGTTTCTGCAGCTCGACCATCTGCGGGTTGTTCACCATCAGTACGTTCAGCGCGTCACCGCCCCCGAAGGAGGTCCCGCCCGCTCCGGCGCAGCCGGTGGCTAGGAGGGCCAGTGCGGCGGTCACGGCACACGTCCGTCCCCGCATACGTGGTCGGCGGCGGCGTCCTGGGTGAGGCATAGGGGCTCCTGATCAGTCGTAGCGGCTCGGTGATCGGGTGGGGGCGGGCATGGCGGACCACGCCCCGGCGGGTGGGGGAGTGGAGGGGGGTACGGGCGCCCTGCGGGCGGAGAGCGGGGGCGGTCAGACGCGGATGACCTGAGGGCCGAGCAGGGAGTAGCGCTGGGCCTCGGCCGAGGGGAGCCCGGCGTCGGTGACGATCGCCTCGAAGTCGCCGACCCCGGCGAACCGGCAGAAGCTCACCGCACCGAACTTGCTGTGGATCCCGGCGAAGACCCTCCGCCGCGAGCTGCGCAGCGCCTGTGCCTTGACCTCGGCGACGGCGGGGTCCGGGGTGGTGAGACCGTACTCGCGGGAGATGCCGTTGGCCCCGACGTACGCCAGGTCGATCACGAATTCCGAGAGCATCCGGGAGGCCCAGTGGTCGACCGTCGCCATCGTCGAACCGCGGACCCGGCCGCCCAGCAGCAGCACCGAGGTCTTCTCGACCGCGGCGAGGGAGGTGGCGACGGCCAGGGACGCGGTGACCACGGTCAGCGGCCGGTCCTGGGGAAGCGCCTCGGCGACGAGCTGGGGGGTGAAGCCCTCGTCGACGAAGACGGTCTCGGCGTCAC
This sequence comes from Streptomyces parvus, assembly GCF_032121415.1. Lineage (NCBI taxonomy): Bacteria > Bacillati > Actinomycetota > Actinomycetes > Kitasatosporales > Streptomycetaceae > Streptomyces > Streptomyces parvus. The sequence goes on from NZ_CP135079.1 coordinate 6,817,609, forward strand.
CGAGGAGATCGGCCGCGGCGGCCGCGATACGCGACTTCTGCGGAACGTTACGGGTGGTGCGGACGGCGAGCGTCGTCTCGAACCCGGCCGACTCCACCGGGTAGGCGCCACCGTGGGTCCGGCGGACGAGCCCGTGCTCCTCCAGCACGTGCAGGTCGCGGCGGACGGTCTCCTTGGCCACCTTGAACAGGTCCGCGAGGGCGTTCACCCCGACCGACCCCTCCCGCCGGGCCGTGTCCAGAATTCCCCGACGGCGTTCCTCGGTGTCCACGGCGCACTTCCCTGGTCGCTGCTGCGCCCGTTTCGGGCGGAGCCCGCATGTCCGTTCGGGCTCATGTGTCGTTTGTACAAGCAGTCCAGGGGCCACGACCAGCTGCTTCACCGAATCCCCTCGGCCCGTTCGTGCCCGCTTTCCGAGGGTGACTGTGCTGGTCAGGCCCGGACCGCCGCCGTGGCGGCCGTCCAGGGTGCCCGCTTTCCCGGGTTGGCTGCCCGAATGGTGCCCGAAGTGCGGAGCCCCGGCGTCCGCAGTGCCCAAGAACGAGGGCACGCGACGACCGGGGCGGCGCGGCCCGGAGCCGGACCGCTCGGGTCACCCGGGCGGCTCGGCTCCCTCGGGCCGTGTCAGGAGAGAACGGGCCTGCCCTCGCCCTCGCCGCGGTGGGGGCGGGCCACCGCGCCCCTCCCGGGCGACTCCGGATAGAACCGCCCGGCCCAGCGCCGGAACGGGCCGATCGGTCCGTCACCGGAAGCCAGCCGGGGCGGCTGCTGATACTGCTTGTGGTGCCAGATCGGGAAGTCCGCGGCGGTGAACTCGCAACTGGACCGGAAGATGGGGCGGTCCAGGAGCCGGGCCGCGGTTCGGCTGACGATCCGGGCGACCCCGGGCGGCAGCCGCCCCGGCTCGTCGAACGCGATGCGGTTGAGCTGCCGGAACTGCATCCGGTTGGGCCCGATGGCCGTCGGCATCACCAACGTGCACCTCCGCAGCCCGAAGCGGGGCGTGCGGACGTCGGCGTGCAGGCAGCCGAGTCCATAGCCGTCCACCGTCACCTCGACGGTGAAGTCGCCCACGAGCGGCGCCGACTCGCGGGCCCGCACGGCGACATGGAACGTCGCGTCGTCGTACGCCACAGGACCGTCGATCTCGGCCTTCGCCCAGCCGTGCAGGGTGGCGAAGTGCCCGAGGTCGGCCGCATTCTCGATGACTTCCTGGACGTTGCCGGCCAGCTCCCAGGCGGCCGTGCGCGCGGGCCTGTACCCGATCCGGTGCCACTGCGGCACGGACCAGTCCGGATCCCGTCCGTCGTGGTGCCGCCAGACGAAGACGCCTCCGTTCACCTCCTGGACGGGCAACTGCGCCAGCGGGGACCGCGGGGGAGGAGTGCCGTACCCCGTGCGGACACAGGTGCCGTCGGGGGCGAACGCGAAGAAGTGGAAGGGGCACGTGAGATCCTCCCCCTCCACCTTGGCCAGGCCGAGATGGGCCCCCAGGTGCGGGCAGTACGGCCGGACGGCGCGGAGCACTCCCGTGCCGGTGCGGTACAGGACGACGTCGCGCCCCGCGAGCGGTCGCGTCAGCACGGTGCCCGGCCGCAGCTCGTGCGAGAAGGCCAGGGCGGACCAGCCGCTCGGACAGGGCAGTGCGGGCGCTCCTGCCGCGTCGGCCGGCGTCGGACCCTCGCTGATGGTGTGCACGTACTCACGTGCCACTCCCACGACTCCTCCTCCGCGGTCGGTCGCACGGAGGCTGCGCAGAACCGCCCCGGGGGCCTCCTGGCACGCCGCACACCACCCGAACGGGACGGCGCCTGCGACGTGTTGACGGGAGGGGCGCGGCGGGAGAGGGAAGAAGAGAGGGGCGACGGGGCGCGGGCGCCGTCCGGAGCGCGCCCGCCTCCCGTCAGAGGTCGGAGCCGAACGCCTCGGCCAGCCGGCGCCATTCGGCGCGCGGCAGGCCGGCGCCGCCCTCGTCGGCGGTGAGGACCTGCAACGCGACATGGTCCGCGCCCGCGTCGAGGTACTCGCGCGTCCGGCGCACCACCTGCTCCGCGTCGCCCAGCGCGAAGAGGGCATCGAGGAGGCGGACGCTGCCGCCGCCCTCGAAGTCGCCTTCCGTGAACCCGAGGCGCAGCAGATTGGACGTGTAGTTGGGCAGTTGGAGATACATCCCCAGCATGGTCCGCGCGGTGGTGCGGGCCCGGTCGAGGTCGGTGTCCAGCACCGCGGTCAGCTCAGGGGCGAGCAGCGCGTCGGGCCCGAGCGCCGCACGGGCCTCCGCGGTGTGCTCGGTGGTGACGAGATAGGGGTGTGCGCCCAGCGACCGGTCCGCCGCGAGCTTCAGCATCTTCGGCCCGAGAGCCGCCAGCACCCGATGACCGGAGCCCACGGACGGTTCGGCGCCGTCGAGCGCGTCGAGATAGGCCACCATCGCGCTGTACGGCTTCGCGTACTGGGGCGCCATCGGGCCGTGGCTGACACCCAGCCCGAGGACGAAGCGGCGGCGCGCGTCCGGATCGATCGCCGAGACCGCGGCCGCCACCTCCTCCGCCGTGTGGTTCCAGATGCTCAGGATGCCGGTGGCCACGGTGATCGAGCGGGTGGCGGCCACGACGGCGGCGGCGTCCCCGGGCGTCGGACTGCCCCCGATCCAGACGGTGCCGTACCCCAGTTCCTCCAGTTCTGCGAGCGCGTCGGCGATCGCCTCCCCGCCCGCTTCGTCCACGCGCGACGCGTGCAGGGCGCCGCTCCAGATCCCCACGCGTCCGAAGGCGCTGCCTGTTCCGGTCGTCTCAGAAGTCATGGTGTGATCAACAATGATCCGGCCCGGCTATTCCTGGCCGGAGGGCCATTCACCCGTCCGGATGTGCACGCCCCATGCCGTCGGCCACGACGAGCGGTCTCACTCCTCGGGGACGTCCTTCATGAACACGATCCCGTCGATGCGGTCCAGGTGCGCCGGGTCGAGCGGGGCATAGCCGAAGTACGGGGACGTGCGCCGAACGGGGTCGGTGGCGGCGAGGGCGGCGGCCGACTCGGAGGCGACGAGACAGGTCCCGGCCGGGATCGCGTACAGGGCTCCTTCAAGGGTCTCCGGCGGCGGGGTACCGACCCCCTGGTGCCGCAGCGTGCCGAACGCGGTGGCCAGGAAGCCGTACTCCTCGCCCAGGCGGGTGTGCACGATGGCGCCCGCGCTCCACCACTCCAGCCGCTGCCCGCCCATCCGCATCGAGCTGATGTCGCGCTGGAGATGGCTGTTGTGCGCGTGGACCAGAACCGGCCCCCGCTCCGCGAGCGCGAGGAGATTGTCGGCCATCATCTGGTCCCGCAGCCCCGTCAGCCGCGCCAGCCGGCTCGGCGAGGCGTCCGCCATCCAGTGGTGGTAGCGCAGCAGCCCCGAGGCGGCCCGCGCCCGGAGCCGCGCCCGGTAGAACGCGTCCCGTGAGGTCGCCGCGATCAGGTGCGGTGCCCAGGCGTGGAGCAGCGCCCCCAGATCGTCGGCGAGCAGCCGCAGTTCCCCGGCCTCGGCCGACCGCCCGAAGGAGGCGGACGGATCCAGCATCGCCGCGGGGTCGGTCCACCGTTCGTCGGGGCCGAGCAGGTGGTCGAGCGTCTCGGCCGTGCACGGAATCAGCCCCGGGTCCACGTGGTCGGTGAGGGTGCGGTGGAGCGCGGTGAGGGTCTCCCGGGGGCTCGCGGCCCCGGCCATCTCCAGCGGACCGTCGAAGCCGGCGAAGCGGACCCGGTCGGACGCGGGCCGGCCGTCGTTGAACGCGCGCATCCAGCACACCAGTTCACGACTGGCGGCGGACGCCCCGAGACCGTGGCTGAAGCCCTGCTCCAGTACGTCGTCCAGCGCGCCCGCACCCGACGTCACGTGGTCGTCCACCAGAAGCCCTGCCACGCAGTCGCTCTCGACGGCGATGGTCCGGTACCCCTCCTGCTCGACCAGCTGCCGGAAGAGGGCGTTGCGCAGGCGGAGCGGGGCGTCCACCCCGTGGGTGGGCTCGCCCAGGGCCAGTATCCGGGGCGGGGAGGCGAACAGCCCCATGACGGAGGCCGCCTCGACGGCGTGGGCGATGTCCTTGATGTCGTCTGCCATGGCTTCAACAGTATCGTTGAACCTTCGGTGGAGACTTCTGAGCGATATCCTCGGGAACATGGCGAAGAACCCTCAAACAGCAGATCGCCTGCGCCCCGTCGACCTGGCCCGTCGGCACGGTCTGTCGACCCAGGCGGTGAGGAACTACGAAGCGGCGGGCATCCTCCCGGCCGCCGGGCGCACCGCCCACGGCTACCGCGCCTACACACCGCTGCACGCGGCCGCCCTCGGGGCATTTCTCGCCCTGATCCCCGGCCATGGGCACGCGGCCGCGACGGAGATCATGCGGGCGGTGAACCGCGACGAGCCGGCGGAGGCGTTCCGCCTTGTCGACGGTGGCCACGCCCAGCTCCTGGAGGACCGCAGGACGCTGGACGCCGTCGAAAGGGCCCTTCGCGACCTGGGGCCCGGGCCCGTGCCCGCGCCGGACGGCGGGGCGGGCCCCGGCGCGATGTTCGTCGGGCCGCTGGCGGGAAAGCTCGGCATCAGGCCCGCCACGCTGCGCAAGTGGGAGCGGGCCGGGCTCGTGACCCCGCGCCGCGACCCGCGGACCGGATACCGGGTGTACGACGCGGCCGATGTACGGGACGCCGCCCTGGCCCACCAGCTCCGGCGGGGCGGCTACCGCCTGGAGCAGATCGCACCGCTCATCGCCCAGGTGCGGGCGGCCGGCGGTCCGGAGCCGCTCGCCGCCGCCCTGGACGACTGGCACGCCCGGCTGACCGCCCGTGGGCGCGCGATGCTGGCCGGGGCCGCCGAGCTGGACGCCTACCTCCGTGAACGTGAGAGGCCGGCGCGGGCGCCGGGCCCGCACGGGGCGCACGGCACGTGAGCGGTTCGGTCAGGCGGGCAGCCGCTCCAGCAGGGCCGCGAAGTCCGTGCCCGCCGGAAGGGTGCCGAACGCCAGTCCCTGGTCCCCGGCGAGGCGGGACGCGCAGAACGCGTCGGCCACCGCCGCCGGAGCATGGCGTACCAGTAGCGAGCCCTGCAGGACGAGAGCGGCCCGTTCGACGACCCGGCGGGCCCGGAGCTGCGCGTCCTCCGGGCGGGCCAGCTCGGCCCGCAGCTCCCGCCAGGCCGCGTCGAGGCGCGTGTCCGCCCCGGCGGCCGCTCCGATCTCCGCGCTCAGGGCCTCCAGGGACTCGGGCTCCCGCGTCAACGCCCGCAGCATGTCGAGGGCGTTGACATTGCCGGAACCCTCCCAGATGCCGTTGAGCGGGGCCTCGCGGTACAGCCGGGGCATCCCCGACGCCTCGTCGTAGCCGTTGCCGCCGAGGCACTCCAACGCCTCGGCGACCGCGACGGGCTGCCGCTTGCACACCCAGTACTTGCCGATGGCGGTGGTCAGCCGGAGGAAGGCGCGTTCCCCTGCGTCGCCCCGGTGGGCGCGGTCGGCGGCCCCCGCCAGGCGCAGGGCCAGGGTCGTGGCGGCCTCGGACTCCAGGGACAGATCCGCCAGAACGTTGCGCATCAGGGGCTGGCCGATCAGCTCGACGCCGAACACCGCGCGGTGGCGCGCGTGATGGGCCGCCTGCGCGAGCGCCGCACGGGTGCCGGCGGCGGACCCGAGCACGCAGTCGAGCCGGGTCATCGTCACCATGTCGATGATCGTGCGCACGCCCTTGCCCTCGTCACCGACGAGCCAGGCCACGGTGTCGTCGAACTCCGGCTCGCTGGACGCGTTGGACCGGTTGCCGAGCTTGTCCTTGAGCCGCTGGATGCGGAAGGTGTTCCGGCTCCCGTCCGGCAGCACGCGCGGAACCAGGAAGCACGACAGACCGCCGGGCGACTGGGCGAGCACCAGGAAGAGGTCGTTCATCGGCGCACTGGTGAACCACTTGTGCCCGCGCAGCCGCCAGGTGCCGTCGGCCTGCTCGACGGCCACCGTGGTGTTGGCACGGACGTCGGTGCCGCCCTGCTTCTCCGTCATCCCCATACCGGCGAGCAGACCGCGCTTGGCCGTGGGGGTGTTCAGCCCGGGCTCGTACACCCGGCTGGTCAGCAGCGGCTCGTACGTCTTCGCGAGAGCGGGGGAGCGGCGCAGTGCCGGTACGACCGCGTACGTCATCGAGATGGGGCACAGATGCCCCTGCTCCAGCATCGTGGCCAGCATGAAGCCGCCGGCCCGGGCGACATGGGCCCCGGGGCGCTCGTCGGCCCAGGCGGCACCCGCCAGCCCAGCCCGTACCGAGGCGTCCATCAACGCGTGATACGCCGGGTGGAACTCGACCTCGTCGATCCGGTGGCCGAAACGGTCGTGGGTGCGCAGCTCCGGCTCGTGCCGGTTGGCCTGGTCGGCCCAGTGCTGAGCCTCCTCGCCGCCGACGTACCGCCCGAAGCGGTGCAGCTCCTCCAGATGCCAGGCGGCGCCCTCGCGGCGCACCCCTTCGAGCAGCACCGCGTCGTCGGCGGGGTCATGACCGGTGAGCGGCGGCGCCTGATTGGTCACCTCGTGCGTCACGGCGGTCGGGTTGCTGCGTGGTGCGGTGGGCGTGGACATCGGATCTCCTCCGGGCGGCGGGGCGGCGGGTCGGGCACCCCGGGGGCGGGGACGGGCGAGGCGCGGACCCGGTCAGGGGGCCGCGCCCGCGCAGCGCAGGGCCACGGCGGTCAGCCCGGCGACGAGCAGGTCCGCGTCGTGCGCGGCCGGGGTGCTCAGCGGATGGACGAGGACCTCGCCGACGGCGCCGGTGAGCGCGGCGGCGGTGATCTCCGCGTCCTGGCCGGGGAACCGGTCCGCGGCGACCCCCTCGTCGATCACCGAGGCGAACAGCGCCCGATAGCGGCGGCGGAACGCCAGGCGTTCCGCGCCGACCGCAGGCTCGGCGGGCGCCGCGAGCAGCGCGTACGCCAGACCGTGGTTCTCCAGGGCGCGGCGGGCGAACACCTCCACTCCCCGGCGCAACCGGTCGGCCGGGTCACCGTCGCCCTCCAACACCTCGCCCAGCACGTCCACCTCACGTTGCGCGGCGCGCCGGAAGACCTCCACGGCCAGCGCGGACTTGGACGAGAAGTGCTGGTAGACGGAGCCGGCGGCGATGCCGGCCGCGTCGGCGACCGCGGTCACGGACGCCTGCGCCCAGCCGACCTCGGCCACGACCTCGGTGGCGCGGACGACGAGATGCTCCCGGGCGGCTTCCAGTCGGCGCATTTCGGCTGGGGTCTTGCGGTAGGCCATGAAAGAAGTGAACCATCATTCAGAGTTTCCCGCCATGGCCCCCCGCCCGGCTCGTCAGGAGCCTCCCCGCGGGGACCGGAGGACGAGCAGGGTGATCTCACTGGGGGCGAAGACGCGGAAGGGCGGGCCCCAGAAGCCGGTGCCACGGCTGGTGTAGAGGAGGGTGCGCGCGCCGTGGCGGCTGAGGCCCGCGACGGCCGGCTGGTCGAGGCGGACCAGGTAGTGGAACGGCCAGATCTGGCCGCCGTGGGTGTGACCGGAGAGCTGGAGGTCGATGCCGTGGGCCGCCGCGCGGTCGACGAACTTGGGCTGATGGGCGAGGAGCAGGACGGGGAGACCGGGATCGGCGCCGTCGAGGGCTCCCGCGAGATGGGCGCGGTGGCCGGCCAGCCCGGAGGACTCGGCGGTGACGTCGTCGACGCCGGCCACCACGAGGCTGTCACCGCCGCGTTCGAGCAGCAGATGGCGGTTGCGCAGCGGCTCCCACCCCAGCTCGTCCATCAGGTCGACCCAGCCCTGGGCCTCGCTGTAGTACTCGTGGTTGCCGGTGACATAGACCCGGGCCCGGGTGGCTTGCACCGTACCCAGGGGAGCGGCCTGGGCCCGACGGCGTTCGGCCGTGCCGTCCGCGATGTCGCCGGTGTGGCAGACCAGATCGGCCTCCAGGGTGTTCACCCTCTCGCAGACGCGTGCGGACCACCGGGCGCGGTCGAGCGGGCCGTAGTGGGTGTCGGTGATCAGGACGACCCGGGTTCCGTCCAACCCGGCTCCCAGGCGCGGGAGCTCCACATCGAGCCGACGGACGCGTGGCACACGTCGGGCCTCGGCATACCCCCAGGCGAGCAGCGCGGCGGTGACACCGAGGACGGCCCAGGTGACGGTGCGCGCCCGGTCCTGCCCGTCGCCGACGCCGGCCACGGTCAGGGCGAGCCGCAACAGGACGCCGAGCAGAACGGACCAGGTGAACAGGGTCCATATGCCGCCGAGCAGCGTGTCCCCGACGATCGCCACCCGGTCCTGCTGACGCCGGCCGTGGCCGCGCGCCATCGCGACCGGCATACCGACCAGACCCAGGACGAACAGTCCGGTTCCGGCCGTCGCGACGGGCAACGGCCAGCGCTGACCTGCGTGCAGGAGAACCCAGCACGGCACGGCCCACAGCAGGACGGGAGCGGCCAGGGGGATGTAGCGCATCAGACGCTGCAGCCGACTCCGCGGCGCTTCTCGCGCCGCGCCGCCTGCCGCACCGTCCGCGGATCGGGTATCGCTGGTCTCGGTCACGCTTGCCCTCCTGAGGTCCTGCCCGGTCGATCCCCGCCGCCGGGCCTTGCTCCTGCTCCGGTCTCCCTGCCGGATTCTCTCGCGGGACCGGGATCCGCTTCACGGGGTCGGCTTCCGGCCCCGGTTCATCGCGCCGCGACGATCTTCACTCGCGCAGTCCGCGATTCGGACCCCAGCCCCCCGCGGCGCTCGTAGGATGCCTGGATGTCCAAGCCGATACGGATGGGGCGCCGCACCTGGGTCGCCGCGTGGGCGGTGCTCTGCGCGGCGGGCCTCGCCGCCACTGCCGCACTGCAGGACTCCTCGGCGTCGCAGCCGCGGCCCGCCGAGTCCGTCAGCGCTGAGTGCGCCGAGGTCGTCGCGGAGGCCAAGAGGCAACTGGCCGCGTCCGGGCAGCAGGGCGAGGACGGCGGAGTAGTGGCCTTCTCGCGAGGATCGTCAAGCACCTTCGAAGACTGCGACGACGAGCTTCGCGGCTATCTTCTCGGCAATCAGTGACACTCCCGCTCCGCCTCTGACGTACGGCCGCGTGAAGAGAGGGCGGGCGGACGAATGTCCTCATGCGGCCGGAGCGCGCGGACCGTTCGCCGACACGCGTCCACCGGTCGTGACGCGGCCCGCACGTCGGCGCGCCTGTCGCCGCAGCCGTCGCACCGCCGTTCCTTTAGGTAGGGCTACGTATTGATAGACGCCGTCCGAGCGCCGCAAACTCTGGGCGGCAAAGCCCATCACAGGTCATCCCCGCGGCCGCCCGGCCCGATCTCCCGTCGCCACGGCTCTTTTGTGGTGCCCGCATGCCGGGCGGTCCACCCCCACCAGGCCCGACAGGGCCTGTGACGCATCAAGAGGAGAAGCTGTGGATCGTCCAGTTCGCGCCCTGCGGAGACTGCTCGCCGTCGGAGCCGGTGCCGCCCTGCTCGTCGGCGCCGCCTCGACCGCCGAGGCCACGGCCGCACCCGCACCGCCGGGTGCTGGCGAAGGCCGCATCGTCGGTGCGGACCGCCCCGACGCGGTCGAAGGCTCCTACATCGTCACGCTCAAGGACTCCGTGGCCCGTACGGAGATACCCTCCGTCGCGCGGTCCCTGTCCCAGCGTCACGCGGGCCAGGTGAGGAGCACCTACACCACCGCCCTGCGCGGCTTCTCGGTGAAGATGAGCGAGGAGAAGGCCGAGCGCCTGGCCGCCGACCCGTCGGTGGCCCGCGTGGAAGCCGACGGCGCGGCGTACGCCACCGGCACCCAGCCCCATCCGCCCAGTTACGGCCTGGACCGCATCGACCAGCGCAGCCTCCCGCTGGACAAGAGCTTCACCTACCCCAGCGACGCGTCCGACGTCACGGTCTACGTCGTCGACTCCGGTGTCCGTATGAGCCACGGCGACTTCGCCGGGCGGGCCACCAGCGGCTACGACTTCATCGACAACGGCACCAACGCATCGGACTGTCATGGGCATGGCACTCACGTCGCCGGGACCGCCGCGGGCAGTTCCTACGGGGTCGCCAAGGCTGCCAAGATCGTCAGCGTCCGTGTGCTGAACTGCCAGGGCACCTCCGGCACCACCTGGGACCCGGTCCTCCGCGGCATCGACTGGGTCACCAAGAACGCCAAGAAGCCCGCCGTGGTCAACATGAGTGTCGGCGGCGGCAAGACCCAGTCCATCAACGACGCGATCAACAACTCCATCGCCTCCGGCATCACCTGGGTCGTCGCGGCGGGGAACAACAACGCCGACTCCTGCCAGTACTCGCCCTCGTCCACCCCGGCGGCGATCACGGTCGGCGCCACGAACAGCTCGGACGCCCGCGCCACCGGCTGGAACAACGGCCAGGCCTCCAACTTCGGCACCTGCCTCGACATCTTCGCGCCCGGCGACAAGATCATCTCCACGTCCAACGCGGGTGACAGCGCGAACCAGTCCATGAGCGGAACTTCCATGGCATCCCCGCACACGGCCGGCGCGGCCGCCCTGCTCCTGGCCGCCACCCCGTCGCTCAGCCCCGCCCAGGTCCGCGACGAACTGGTCGCCGACGCCACCCCGGACAAGATCAGCGACGCCCGCCCCGGCTCGCCCAACCGCCTGCTCTTCACCGGCACCGGCGGCGGCGAGGACCCCACCGATCCCCCCGGCAAGAAGTTCGAGAGCACCGGGCAGGTCCAGATCCGCGACAACGCCGCCGTCGAGTCCCCCATCACCGTGACCGGCATCGACGGCAACGCCCCCGCCAACCTGTCGGTCACCCTCGACATCCGCCACACCTTCCGCGGTGACCTCAAGGTCGAACTGCTTCCCCCGGGCGGAGGCGCGGCCGTCCTGAAGGACTTCAACTCCAACGACAGCGCCGACAACGTCCAGGGCACGTTCACGGTCGATACCTCCGGCAAGCCCGCCAACGGCGTCTGGAAGCTCCGCGTCACCGACAACTGGGTCAACGACACCGGCTACATCAGCTCCTGGTCCCTCCAGTTCTGAGCCGTCCTGCGCCTCCCGGGCCGGTGAGCCTCTCCGCGAACTCACCGGCCCGGGACGGGGGCGTCTGCGGCGCCCGCACACGCGTCGCAGACGCCGCACCTCTTTCCAGTGCCGCCGGGACGGGCCATCATGAGGCCGTTCCGACGGCCGGTCGCATCGCCCGCCCGCACATCCGTCCTGCCGATGCCGCTCAGGAGCGCGGAAGGAAGCCGTGAACGCCGAGCCGTCGCCGCCCTCCGTCCCCGGTCTCCTGATCGGACGCTCCGCCCTCCTGGACGACGTGTGCCCGAAGCTCGACCGCAGACCCGCCGTCGCGGTGATCACCGGGGAGGCGGGGGCGGGCAAGAGCCGATTCGTACACGAACTCCTGCGACGGACCACCTCACCGGATGTCGTCACCCTGGTCGCCCGCTGCCAGGAGGCGGACACGTCCTTCCCCTTCGCGCCGCTCGTCGAGGCGCTGAACCGCTTCCGCTCCGGGCCACTCCCGGCGGACCTGCCGCCGGTGACCGGGGCCCTGCACGCTCTGCTGCCCGACCTCGCGGACCGCCTCCCGCCCGCGCCGCCTCCCCTGGGGGACCCGCGCGCCGAACGCCACCGCGTCCTCCGAGCCCTGCACGCCTACACGGCATCGCTGGGGGAGGCCGTCCTGGTCGTCGAGGATCTTCAGTGGGCCGACGCATCCACCTGCGCCCTTCTCCGTACGGTCGCCGCCGACCCGCCGCCGCGTCTGGGACTCGTACTCACCGCGCGCTGCCATACCGCTCCCCACACCGATTCCGAAGGGAGCGACGGACTTCGGTTCCCGTTGCGCACACCGGCCCATGTGACGGTGGTCGAGCGGCACCTCGCACCCCTGTCGGAGGCGGAGACGGGCGCGCTGGCCGCCGGGCTGCTCGGCGTGCGGGCGGTACCGGACGAGTTCGCCGCCCGACTGCACCGGTGGACGGGCGGCCTGCCCTACGCGGTCGAGGAGATGCTGCGCGGATGGCCCGGCTCCGCGGACTTCCCTACCGACGCGGCGGGGGAGCCGCCCCTGCCCCCGTCCGTGCGGCGGGTGGTGGTGGAGCGGCTGCGCGGCCTTCCTCCGGCGGCCCGGCGGGTGGTCGCCGCGGCGGCGGTCCTGGGCGAGCCCGCGTCCGTGGAACTGCTGCGCTCCGTAGCGGGGTTGGACGAGCCGGAGACGCGTCGAGCACTCGCGGCGGCGCTGAGGGAAGGGGTCCTCCGGCGGACGGGCGGAGGCTGTGCTTCGCCGTACGACGGCGCTCGCGCCTTCCCCCGCGAGGGTGGCTTCCCCCGCAAAGGGAGCTACGCCTTCCCCCGAGACGGCGCCAACGCCTCTTTCCATGACGGCGCTCACGTTTCCCTCCGCGATGGTGCTTATGCCTCCCCCTGCGACGGTGCCTACGCCTTCCCCTACGACCTGGCGCGCCGGGCCGCGTACGAGGCGGTCGCCGAACCGGAACTGCCTGTTCTGCACCTGCGCGCGGCCCGCGCCCTCTCCCGGCACACCACCCCCTTCCCGCTGGCGGGGATGGCCGAGCACTACCGGCACGCCGGCCGTCCCGTACAGGCCGCGCGCTGCTTGGAGGCGGCGGCGGACCGGGCGGCGGGGGGCGGGGACGCGGGCACGGCCGCGGCTCACTACCTCGGCGCCCTGCGTAACGGCCCCTCGCCCGTGGCCCGCGACCGGGTCGCGCTGAAGCTGGCCCGCGTCGCGCTGAACGCCCGGCCCGGCCCGCAGGTGCCCGCCGCGCTGCGGCAGGTCCTCGACCAGCACTCCCTGGGCCCCGGGCCGAGCGGTGAGATCCGGCTGCTCCTGGGCCTGTTGCTGCGCAACCAGTCGGGTTCCGGGCTGGAGGCGCTGGAGGAGATAGCTCGGGCGGTCCCCGACCTCCTCGTCGTCTCCACCGGCCAGGCCGCACGTGCGCAGGCGATCACGTCCATCCCCTCCCTCAAGGGCTGGCCGGTCGGCGAGCACCGCCGTCTGCTGGCCGAGGCGGAGCGGCTGCTGCCCGGGGTCGAGGAGGAGGACCTGCGCTCCGCCGTACTGGCCAACCGCGCCACCGCCCTCGCCCTGATGGGCGACCCGTCGGCGTGGGAGGCGGTGACCGATCTGCCCGACTCCCTCACCGGAGAGGCGGCGGCAAGGGTGTACGCCAATCTGGCGGGCGCCGCGAACTGCCTGGGCCACCCGGAGCGCGCCCGTGCCTTCCAGGCCCGGGCGTGGCAGGAGGTGCGGACGAACCACGCCCCCTATCTGGAGGCCTTCGTCGAGACGACGGACGTGGTCGCGGCCTTCACGAGCGGCCGGTGGAAGGGGCTCCTGGGACGTGCCGAGCGTGCCGAAGCGCAGTATCAGGACGTGCCCGACTTCCACGCGGAGGCCCTGCTGGTCTGCGGACTGCTGCGCCTGCATACCAAGGGACAGACGGATGTGGCGCGGCGTCTCCTGGAGCGGGCCGTTCGTACGACCGCCCTGGACACCGGCGTGGTGCTGACCGCTGCCGCGGCTGCCGTGGCGCGGGTCCATCTGGCGGCCCGCCGCCCACCGCAGGCTGTCCAGGCGGTGGAGGGGGTGCTGCATCGCGTCCGCCGCACGGGGGCGTGGGTGTGGGCGACCGCCCTCGTACCGCCGGCGGTCGAGGCCCTCATCCGGGACGGCCGGCCCGGCGAGGCGCACCGCCTGGTGGCGGAGCTGGCCGCGGGCATCGCCGACCGGGACGCACCGGCCGCCCGGACCGCCCTGCTGACCTGCCGGGCCCTGCTCACCGCCACGGACGCCCCGCAGCCCGGCCGCGCACCGTCCGATGCGCTGTACGCGTCCGCGGCGGACGCCTGGACGCGGCTGGAGCGACCGTACGAAGCCGCGTACGTGAAGGAGGCCCGGGGGCTCCACCTGCTGGCCTCGGGTGTGCCGGGCGGGCGCGCGGTGCTCCACGAGGCGATCGCGGCCTACCAGGACATCGACGCCGTATGGGATGTGCTGCGGTGTCAGCGCGAACTGCGGGAGCACGGCCAGACCACCGTCCGCAGGCCCGGCGCGCTGGGGTACGGCGACCACCTCTCGCCCAGGGAGCGAGCGGTGGCCCGGCTCGCCTCGCTCGGCCTGTCGAACCGTGAGATCGCCCGCGAGCTGGTCCTCTCGCACCGGACGGTCGAGCACCACGTGGCCCGCGCCCTCCGGAAGCTGGGGGTCTCCTCCCGCACCGAGATCGGCCCGCACCTCGGACCGTGACCGAGGACGTGACGGAGTGCGGCGCACTCCACGGTCTCTTTCCGCCATCTCCTTCTCTTCCGAGGTCGGCAATCCTCCCATTTGTTGAGGTGAGGGCTCGTCATAAGAACTACTTTTCGGCCAGCCCCGTTCCGGGGGTCTTGTGTGGGTCCACCGGTCTCTCCAGCATGAATAACGTTGTCAGGGACACGCCGGATTGATCGTGTTCCCGGTGACGAGTCATGGGCGTCCACCCAAACGCCCCGAGTTTCCCCCCACGATCTGGAGGAACACAGTGCGACTCTCTCGCCCCCACAGCCTCACGAGACGAGCACGATTCATCGCCGGGGCCACCGGCCTTGCCGCCGCGGCGGCGCTCGCGGTCCCCGCCACCGCCGCGTCCGCCCAGCCGGCCCCGAAGACGTTCAGCGCCACCGAGCTCAACCGGACCGCGGCCTCTGTCCGTACCGCCGACGTCGGTGGCACGGCTTGGTACGTCGACGGCGCGTCGGGCAAGGTCGTCGTCACTGCCGACAGCACGGTCAGCAAGGCCGAGATCGCCAAGCTGAGGAGCGAGGCCGGCGCCAATGCCGACGCTCTCGTGGTCAAGCGCACCCCCGGGAAGTTCTCCAAGCTCATCGCGGGTGGCGAAGCGATCACCACAGGCGGAGCCCGCTGCTCCCTGGGCTTCAACGTGCAGGACGGCGCGGGCGCCAAGTTCGCCCTGACCGCCGGCCACTGCACCAACATCGGCAGCTCGTGGTCCATCGGCACCACCACCGGATCGAGCTTCCCCGGCGACGACTACGGCATCATCCGGCACTCCGACCCGGGCGCGGCCGACGGCCGTGTCTCCCTCTACAACGGCGGCTACCAGGAGATCGACGGCGCAGCCGACGCCACCGTCGGCCAGTCCGTCCAGCGCAGCGGCAGCACCACCGGCCTGCACGGCGGCTCCGTCACCGGTCTCAACGCCACCGTCAACTACGGCGCCGACGGCATCGTCTCCGGTCTGATCCAGACCAACGTCTGCGCCGAGCCCGGCGACAGCGGCGGCGCGCTCTTCTCCGGGAGCACCGCGCTCGGCCTCACCTCCGGCGGCAGCGGCAACTGCTCCTCCGGCGGCACCACGTTCTACCAGCCCGTCACCGAGGCGCTCAGCGTCTATGGAGTGAGCATCATCTGATCCCGCACGCACCAGGGTGTCGCCATCGGCCCTGAGCGCTGTCCCCGCCGGATCGTTCGGCGGGGACAGCGCCCGTCCACCCGGGCGCGCCCTGCCCCCGCGATGGCCGGCTCAGCGGAACTCGTGGACCACCCGGATCTCACCGACGATGTGGGCGTTGAAGCCGTCCAGCTCCTCGGCCGGAACCCAGAGCTCCAGAACGGTCCGCCCGCCGGCCTGCTGGACGGGGTACCGGCTAAGGAACTCCGACTCGACCTCGAAACGCGTGACGAACCCGGCACCGTCATGCTTCACGTTCCAGTCCCGCGCGATCCTGACCGCGTAGTCCTCGTTGAGAACCGGGTAGAAGATCGGCTGCTCCGGCAGCCGGGGCGGCCAGGCACGCCAGTTCAGCTCCTGAACCAGCTCGAGCTCCTTGGGGCCGGTGGGGCGCCACAGGGTCGTCGTCGCTTGCCGGCTGGTCATCTGCATCGCTCTCCGTGCGAGGCCCGCCGTCGCGACAGGCCGGAAGGCCGGACGATACCGGCGCCACGCGCTCAGCCGCGAGGCGATTTCCGCCCGGCCCCGCACTTGTCCTTCCGGCAGCCCACCCCATGGCCCGAGCCGGGTTGGGCCATGGGCCGCTGACCCACCCCTCCACGGAACGCGGACCTCTGCGCACTCAGTTCGCGGGCGGCGGTGCCGTGCTCTTGCGTACGACCAGGCTCGTGGCCAGCTCCAGCCGTGTGGAGACCGGTTCCTGGGCACGCAGCCGCATCAGCATCTGCGCGGCTTCCTCGGCCATGCGGCGCAGCGGCTGGTGGACCGTGGTGAGTGCCGGGCTGGCCCAGCGGGCGATGGAGACGTCGTCGTAGCCCACCACCGAGAGGTCGTGGGGGACGCGCAGGCCGTGGACCCGGGCGGCCTCCAGTACTCCCAGTGCCTGGAGGTCGCTGCCCGCGAAGATGGCGGTGGGCCGCTGGGGCCGGGAGAGCATCTCGACAGCGCGGTCGTACCCCCCCTCCACGTGGAAATCGCCGAACAGGATGAGCTCGGGGTCAACCTCCAGGCCCGCCATGGTCATTGCCGACCGGTAGCCGTCGAGCCGGGCGCGTGAGCAGAGCATGTCCTCGGGGCCCGTGATGACCCCGATGCGCCGGTGCCCGTACTCGATGAGATGGCGGGTGGCCGCCAGTCCGCCGTTCCAGTTGGCGGAGCCCACGGAGGGCACGTCCGGGTCGGGGTCGCCCGCCGGGTCGATGATGACGAAGGGGATCGAACGCGCCCTGAGCTGCTGTTTCACTTCACCGGGCAGGGCGGAGAAGACCAGGACGACCCCGAGCGGCCGACGCTGGAGCATCGCCTCCATCCAGTCGGGGCCGGGTGAGTGGCGCGTTCCGCTCTCGGTGAGGACGACTCCGGCGCGGTGGGCTTTGGCGACGTTCTCCACCCCCCGGATCAGCTCCATGGCCCAGATGCTCTCCAGCTCGTGGAACACGATCTCGATGAGTGGCGCCTCGCGGGTCGACCGTGAGGTCCGCCGGTACGCGTGGGCTTCCAACAAGCGCTCCACCTTGACCCTCGTCGGGGGTGCCACGTCCTGCCGCCCGTTGAGGACCTTCGAAACTGTCGAAATGGAGACGCCTGCCCGCTGGGCCACCTCCGCCAGAGTGATGCGGCCCATTTTTTCGTCATCGCGCATGGCGAGGAGCATAAAGCACGAAGCCGCCGCCCCTGAGAGTAACGCTTCGGTAACGCGGCGACCAAGGGTTGACCCTCCTTGTCCGGAGTTCTAGCGTCCCGACTCGTGAAGTTTCGACCGTCATATCGAAAGTTTCGAAAGGTGAGTCGATGAAGCAGCGCACACGGTTCTCGCGGACCGTCGTCGGTGGTGCCGCCCTGTCCCTGATCCTGTCCCTGTCCGGGTGCGGAGAAGGCTCGGACGCCGCCGACGGTGACACCATCCACGTCCTGGTCTACGGGGACGCGGCCAACAAGGTGGAGAAGGAACTCGTCGACACCTTCAACGAGACGTCGAAGGTGAAAGCGGTCCTGGACACGATCCCGGGCGCCGACTACCAGGCCAAGCTGCAGACGATCATCAACAGCAAGCAGGCGCCGGACGTCTTCTTCAACTGGGGCGGTGGCAGCATCGAACCGTTCGTCGACGCCGGTCTGCTGCTCCCGCTGGACCCCTTCATCGCCAAGGACCCCGGACTCAAGGCCAAGTTCCTGCCGTCCGTGTTCAACAGCGCGGTGGTCGACGGCACGTCCTACGGAATCCCCATGCGCGGTACGCAGCCCGTGCTGCTGTTCAACAACGGCAAGGTCCTCAAGAAGGCGGGTGTCGAACCCCCCGAGACCTGGGACGACCTGCTGGCGGCGGTCGAGGCACTGAAGGCCGACGGCGTCACCCCGATCGCGCTGGGCGGCGGCGACCGGTGGCCGACACTGATGTGGTTCGAGTACCTGTATGACCGCATCGCCGGACCGGAGCTCTTCCAGAAGGCCCTGGACGGCGACCGGGAAGTCTGGGCGAGCCCGGACAGCCGGAAGGCCTTGGGCAAGATCAAGGAACTGGTGGACGCCGGCGCCTTCGGTACCAACTACGACTCGGTGAAGTTCACCGACCAGGGATCCCCCACGCTCCTGGCGACCGGCAAGGCGGCCTTCGAGCTGATGGGTTCCTGGGAGTACTCGACGCAGCAGGGCGCACACCCCGGATTCGCGGAGAGCGACCTCGGATACAGCCCCTTCCCCTCGGTCCAAGGCGGCAAGGGCGACCGGGCGAACGTCGTGGGCAACACCAACAACTTCTACTCCGTGCTGAAGAAGACGAAGCACCCGCAGGCCGTCGCGGAGTTCCTGAAGCTCATGTACTCGGACCAGTTCGTCAAGGCGCAGCTCGGCATCGGCAACCTGCCGACGACGACGAACACCGAGAAATTCCTGGACACCGCTGCCAGCCCCGAGTTCGCGAAATTCCAGTACGACATGGTCAAGGCGGCCCCCGCGTTCCAGCTCTCCTGGGACCAGGCGTATCCCCAGTCGGCCGCCACGCCGATGTACCAGGCCCTCCAGCAGTTCTTCAACGGCTCGATGGATGAGGACGCCTTCATCCAGGCCATGCAGGCCCTGCCGACCTCGTGACCTCACGGAGATCCGGACCCGGAACGCATGACATGACCCGAACCGCCACCTTCTCCGCAGCAGACGGGACGTTCGACAAGGCCGACTCGTCCGGCATCGGAGCGGGCCGCCCGGGATTTCTCTGGGCCGCCCCCGCCACGCTCTTCTTCGCCCTCTTCGCCATCGTCCCGCTCATCATGGTCGCCGTGCTCTCCTTCGCCCGTTGGGACGGTCTGAGCAACCCGGAGTTCGCCGGTCTCGACAACTGGAAGCTGCTCTTCGACGACCCCGTCATGATCAAGAGCCTCTGGCTGAGCGTCCTGCTCACCGTGCTCGGGGTCCTGGTACAGACGCCGCTGAGCATCCTTCTCGGAGTCTGGGCGGCTGGACACCAGCGCAACCGGGCCGTCCTGTCCGCCATCTACTTC
Organism: Streptomyces parvus; assembly: GCF_032121415.1. Taxonomy (NCBI): domain Bacteria; kingdom Bacillati; phylum Actinomycetota; class Actinomycetes; order Kitasatosporales; family Streptomycetaceae; genus Streptomyces; species Streptomyces parvus. The sequence continues at coordinate 6,836,579 of NZ_CP135079.1, forward strand.
GTCCCGATGCTGCTGTCCGTCGCGGCCGTCTCGGTGCTGTGGCGTGCCGTTCTCGACCCCAACTTCGGCGTCCCCGCGCAGGCCACCTGGCTGTTCGGCGACGGCAACCTGTTCGGGACGCAGGCCGGTGCGATCGGTGTCCTGGTCTTCGTCAGCACCTGGCAGTTCACCCCCCTGCACACGCTGATCTACCAGGGGGCGGCGCGCGCCGTGCCGCGGGTCCTCTACCAGGCGGCGCAGATCGACGGCGCGGGCACCGTGCGGCAGTTCTTCCACATCACGCTGCCGCAACTGCGCAACTCGATCATCACCTCCATGATCCTGATGGTGGTCGGCGGACTCACGACCTTCGACACCGTGCTCATCCTGACCCAGGGCGGGCCGGGGAGCGACACCACCATCAGCGCCTACTACATGTACCAGAAGGCGTTCAAGAGCTTCGACTACGGATCGGCGTCCGCCATCGCCCTTCTCCTGGTCCTCGTCTCCACGCTCATCTCGCTGGTCGTGGTACGGCTGTCGGGCTACGACAAGATGCGCAGCACCATGGAGGGACTGTGAGGAAGCGCCGTCCCAACTACTTCGCCGGTTTCGGCTCGCTGGTCTGGCTCCTCGTCGTCGGGCTGCCGCTGTACGTGATGCTCATCGCCACGTTCCAGTCGCGGCCCGACTACGCGGCGAACGGCCCGCTGGCCTTCCCCGGGCACTTCACCCTCGACAACTACATCAAGGACCTCGACAGCGGCTTCGCGCAGTACTTCTTCAACACGGTCGTCGTCACCGTGTGTGTGGTGGGCATCGTCGTCCTTCTCGTACCACCGCTGGCGTACACCATCGTCCGGAGCCGGGGGCGTGTCACCACCACGGTCTTCCGGCTCTTCCTCCTGGGCCTGGCGATCCCCTCGCAGGCCGTCATCGTCCCGATGTTCTTCGTCATCAGCGAGGCCGGCCTCTACGACAACCTCATCGGCGTCATTCTGCCGACGGCGGCCTTCGCCATGCCGGTGTGCGCCCTGATCCTCACGGGGGTGATGCGTGACATCACCCCCGATCTGTACGAGGCGATGACGATGGACGGGGCCTCGCCCCGGCGGGTCTTCTTCCAACTGGTACTGCCGCTGTCCCGCAGCGGGATCTCGACGATCGTCGTCTTCTCCGCGCTCCAGGCGTGGAACGGCTTCCTCTTCCCCCTGGTCCTGACCCAGTCGGCGGAGACCAAGGTGATCACCCTGGGTCTCTACGACTTCCAGACAGAGCACGGAGTCGACACCCCCGGTCTGCTCGCCGCGGTCGTCCTGTCCATGCTTCCCGTCCTGATCGTCTACCTGTTCGCCCGTCGTGCCCTGGTGCAGGGGCTCATGGGCGTAGGAGGAAAGTGACTGCCAACAGCGACAACGCCACTGCTCGGACACCCGCGGGGGCCGCCGGCGGCCCGGCACCGCTATCCGGTGCCACGGACCACCGCGACGGGCCCTGGCGCGATCCCGCCCTTGCTCCAGGGGCCAGGGCCGACGCCCTGATCGCGGTCATGACCCTTCAGGAGAAGATCTCCCAGCTCTTCGGCGTCTGGGTCGGCGCGTCGGACGAAGGCGCCGAAGTCGCGCCCTTCCAACACGACATGGAGGAGGCCGTCGACCTCGACGACCTCCTTCCGCACGGCCTCGGCCAGCTGACCCGCCCCTTCGGCACGGCCCCGGTCGACCCGGCCGTGGGCGCTCTCTCCCTGGCGCGCACCCAGGCGCGGATCGCCGGGGCGAACCGATTCGGCATACCTGCGCTCGCCCACGAGGAATGCCTCGCGGGCTTCGCCACCTGGGGTGCGACCGCCTACCCGGTGCCGCTCTCCTGGGGCGCCACCTTTCATCCGGAGCTGATCGGTGAGATGGCCGCTTCGATCGGCCGCGACATGCGCTCTGTCGGTGTGCATCAAGGGCTCGCCCCGGTCCTCGACGTCGTACGCGACGCCCGCTGGGGCCGAGTCGAGGAAACGATCGGCGAGGATCCGTACCTGGTGGGAACAGTGGCCACCGCCTACGTGCGGGGATTGGAGGCGGCCGGGATCGTCGCCACGCTCAAGCACTTCGCCGGGTACTCCGCCTCACGGGCGGGCCGCAATTTCGCCCCCGTAGGTATGGGGGCGCGCGAGCGGGCCGACATCATCCTCACCCCGTTCGAGATGGCCGTACGCGACAGCGGCGTGCGGTCCGTCATGCACGCCTACACCGACACCGACGGAATCCCCTCCGCGGCCGACGGACCGCTGCTGACCGGCCTGCTCCGCGACACCTGGGGCTTCGACGGGACGGTCGTGGCCGACTACTTCGGCATCGCGTTCCTCAAGACGCTGCACGGGGTGGCAGGGACCTTCGGGGAAGCGGCGGGCGCAGCACTCGGCGCGGGGGTGGACGTGGAACTGCCAACCGTCAAGGCGTTCGGCCGACCGTTGACCGACGCGATCGCCGAGGGCCTCGTGCCCGAGACGCTCGTGGACCGCGCGGTGCGCCGAGTGCTGGTCCAGAAAGCCCAGTTGGGACTGCTGGACGCGGACTGGGGGCCGGTTCCGGCGGCTCTCGCCGGGGTGGCGGGGGCGGACGGCGGCGTCGGCGGGGACTCTCAAGCGCTGCGCGGGACCGTCCATCTCGACTCCGACGAGAACCGCGCACTCGCCCGTCGCGTCGCCGAACAGGCCGTCGTGCTCCTGCGCAACGACGGCACCCTGCCCCTGGCGGCGGGTGCCGGAGCCCCGGCCCGTATCGCGCTCATCGGGCCCAACGCCGACGCTCCGACCGCCGTCCTCGGCTGCTACGCCTTCCCCGTCCACGTCGGGGGCCAGCACCCCGATACGCCGCTCGGCGTCGAACTGCCCACCCTGCGTGAGGCATGCGTGGCGGAGTTCCCCGACTGCGAGATCGTCACCGTGCGGGGTTCGGACATCGACGGTCCGGCCACCGACGGGTTCGATGAGGCCGTCGAACTGGCCAGGAGCGCCGACCTCGTGATCCTCGCTCTCGGAGACCGGGCGGGCCTTTTCGGGCGTGGCACGAGCGGGGAGGGCTGCGACGCGGAGAACCTGGCACTGCCGGGGGTCCAGCAGCAGTTGCTCGACACCCTCCTCGACGCGGGCACCCCCGTCGTCGTCGTCCTGCTCGCCGGACGGCCCTACGCCCTCGGTCGTGCGGTGGAGGAGGCCGCCGCGGTCGTGCAGTCGTTCTTCCCCGGTGAGGAAGGAACGAGGGCCATCGCCTCGCTGCTGAGCGGCCGTACCGGTCCGTCGGGCCGGCTGCCCGTCAGCGTACCGCGCCACCCTGGCTCCCAGCCCGCCACCTACCTGACGGCGCGGCTGGGCCATTCCAGCGATGTGTCCAGCGTCGATCCGACCCCGGCGTTCGGGTTCGGCCACGGTCTGACGTACACCGCCTTCGAGTGGAGCGACCTCGTGGTGGAGCGCGGACGGGCCTCGACGGAGGGAGAGTTCACGCTCTCCTGCACCATCCGCAACACCGGTGCGCGGGCGGGGACCGAAGTGGTCCAGCTGTATCTGCACGACCCGGTGGCCTCCGTGGTCCAGCCGGTCCAGCGCCTCATCGGGTACGTACGCCTCGACCTTGATGCCGGACGAGCGGCCAGGGTGCGGATGACGGTCCCCGCCGACCTCTCGTCCTTCACCGGCCGCGAGGGCCGCCGGATCGTGGAACCGGGCGATCTGGAACTGCGGCTGAGCGCCTCGAGCACCGACCCGCGTCTGACGGCCCGGGTCACGCTGACCGGACCGGTCCGAACGGTCGATCACACCCGCCGACTGCACATGAGCGTCCGGACGGAGGTCCTCACGGACGCGCCCGAGTCCGGCGCACCCTGACCGGATGGCCTTCGCGGGCGGGACGACCACCCGCGAAGGCCATCCCCGGAGGTGGTGGAAGACGCGGCTCCCGGTCGCGTTCCGGTTCCGTGGCTCTGGAATTCACAGGCTCCGGGGTCCGGGCCTCCACGGCACAGGCCGGCTCAGTCGGCCTTGCGCGGGTCGAACGAATCGGTGTCGACGACCAGAGGCCGGGGGAACGCGCCCGCCACGGCGTCCCAGCGCGTGAACTTGAAGTTGGTGCTCTCCCCACGGCCCGGATCGGCCGGCGTGGCCTCACCGTCGTGGGTGATCAGCAGGCCCTTCGGGAAGGCATCGCCCAGGGGGACGTTGACCACCGTGGAGCCGTCGGAGTGCTGCACCCCGTCGATGGCCGGGCCGTCCTTGACGGCGAAATTGCCGAGGTGGGCGTTGTCGCCCTCCCGCTCGTACACCGCGAAGGTGTTGTCGCCCTGGCTGGAGGCGAGGACGTAGCCCGTGCCGTCCTCCGCGTGATAGACCGTGACGCCCTCGGCGTCGGCGCCGAGGTGCTCGCCCCCGAAGCCGGGGTCGTTGTCGGTGTCGAGGACGCACTCCTCGTCGGTCGCGTCGTACGTCCACGGCGTCCCGTACTCACGTACGCGGTCGAAGAGTTCGGGGGACTCGAACTCCTCGTCATCGAGCTCGACGCGCCACAGGCCCACCGCTTCCTGGGCCGCGTAGAGCACGCCCTCCTCCTTGTCCACGGCCATCCCCTCGACCTGCGGGAACTCACCGGGGTCGGCGCACGGCGCCCAGGACGCGCCGTTGGGCAGCTGGAAGGTGCCGGGCAGGTCGAGAGTGTCCTCCCGCTGGTAGCCGACCTTGCCGCCCCGGTCCTTCAACTCCAGCAGCCGCAGGCGGGATTCGTTGCGCTGGGAGACCACGACGAAGGCGTCGTCGTCATCGCTGAACGCGGCCAGCCCGTAGGAGGTTCGCTGCTCGTCCACCTCGGACTCGCTGGACGCGAAGACCGGGCTGACGTTCGGCGCGGTGACGTCCTTGAGCGGCGGCTTGCCCGCGGCGACGGCGGCGGGGTCGATCGCGAAGGCGCGGATACGATCGCGCCCCCGGTCGCTCACGAGGGCCAGGTCGGTCTTCTTCCCGGCGAGTTCGAAGCCGTAGATCACGTCCACGTTGTTGAACCGGCCGCCGGAGGCGTCCTCGCGGGGCGCTTCCGGCGCCGCGAGATGCTGCAGCCGCTTGCCGTCGAGTCCGTAGACGTCGAGCCCGGCCTCCTTGAGGGTGCCGATGACGATGCTGCGACCGGAGTCCTCGGGGTCGACCCAGACCGCGGGGTCGTCGGCGTCGGCGTTGCCGCCGGCCTCGTCATCGTGGACGGCGGGCGTCTCCACGTCGGCGTTGACGGACACCGGGATCCGGCTGTGCGCGGGGGCTCCGGTCACCACGATGAAGCTGGTGGCCAGGGCGATGAGAGCGGAAGCGCTCACGATGCTCCTCAGTAGACATGTCGGACCGTCGAGACGGTACGAGGGCTGTCTGGAGCCGCCGCAACGGGCACGTGAACAGCGGATGTCCTCAGGTGCCGCTGATGACGGGGGAGGGGGCGCATGTTCGCAGCGCCGTGACGTAGTTGCCGTTCGTCCCGTACCCGGCGAAGGTGCCCCACTCGCCGGGCCCGAGCACCCGGCACGGGGCTTCCTGACCGTTCGTGTACTCGACCGTGACGGCGACGCTGACGGCGCAGCCGTTCACGACGTCGGTGTATCGCCAGCCCTGGTTGTACTCCACGCACTCCGGAGCCGGGGCCTCGGAAGCCGAGGCGGACGGGGCGGTGGCCAGAGCCGTCAGGAGGCCCGTCGCGGTGGCGAGGGCGAGAGCGGTGGGACGCGGCATGCGCTGCAGTCGGCTTGTCATGCCCTGAATCTTCACGGCATGAAGCCAGAACTGCAAGTTGCTGCAAAGCTTTTCAGACACTGAGGTGCAGGTCGCGCTGACGGGCAGGTCAACGGTTATTTATCGCGTTGAAAGACTTTGCAGGGATCTCCCGTCCGCAGTCGTGAAGTCGTATGACGGGCCGCCGCGGACCCCGTCGACGGCATCGACCGTGGACACGGTCCACGCGCGGCCGGGCGCCGGAGTTCGACAGCGGTCCGGGCGGCGGACCTGACGTCGGCGCTCGTGTAGCAGTTGGCCCGCGCAGGCCGCGAGCCCGGCCGCCGGAAATCCGGAGGCCGGGCTCGAAGGGCGAAGAGTGCGGGGACGGGCTACGGGAGTTCGTGGATGTGCGGCGCCAGGCTGTTGACCCAGTTGTCGCCGTTCGCCCCCAGTCGGTGGACCAGGTCACTGCGCCGCGCAGCCCCGGGTAGGTCTCCTCGGGCTTGAACTCGCCGCAGTTCCCACCCGTGGTCAGGCAGTTGAAGGCGTCGTTCACGATCGCGCGGTCGGCGTACGGGCCCGTCCGTCAGCGGACCGACAGCCGCACGAGACCACTGCGTCCCTCCGGGGTGCCCGACACCCGCAGCGCCACATAGCGCGGGGAGCCCGTGGCCCGCAGACTCCGCACCCGGCCATGACCGGTGAGCGCCCCCGCCCGGCGGTAGCGGATCCCGTCGTCGCTGAATTCCACCGACAGGCCCGGTGTCCGCCCGGCCGACCACTCCGCCTCCACCCGGCCCACCGCGCGCCGCGCCCCGAGGTCCACGACCAGGCGGCCGTCGCGTCCCGGCCGCCATACCGTGTCCGGGTCGCCGTCGACGGCCGCCGACGGATCCGACATCCCCGTCGGCAGCGGCGCGTTCGGGAAGACGGCCCGGCCCAGGGCGAGGTCCGTCGTCGGATACGCCTGTGCCCCGCGCACGGTGACCTCCGTACCCCCGCCCGGCCGCACCGCCGCGACCGTGCTGTGCTCCTGCGCCTCGACCCGCACCCGGCAGACCGGCCCGGTCAGGCGCACCGTGGCGGCGTCCACGACCTCCACCCGCAGCCCGGTCGGCAGCGACGGGCCCGACAGCGGGACCAGCGTGAACCGGGGCGGCAGCAGCAGCGCCGAAGCCGCCTCCAGCCGCGCCTCGTACCGCAGCCCGTCCCGGGTCACCACCTGCTCGCCCTCGTAGACCTCCCGGTGGCGGCCCTCCTGCACCAGGGCGACCGGGGTGCGCACCGCCCGGTCCGACAGGTTGAACAGGCTCAGGTGACCGTCCGTCACCGCCGCCCGCACCTTCTCGTCCCCGGCCGTGGGCACCGGCCGGCGGGCGAGTTCGCGCAGGCCAGCGACGGACACCCCGCAGTGGCCCTCCACGAGCAGCGGGCCCGTCCCGCCGCCCTCCGCCAGGACGATCGTGTCCCCGTACACCGCCAGCGGACCGTGTCCGCCGCGTACCAGCAGGCCCGCACGGCCGTCCACGTCCAGCCAACCACCGGTGCTGCGCAGCGCCGGGACGGGGCCGCTCGCCAGGTCCGTCCACCGCTCGCCGTCGTCCGAGCCCTGCACCAGGTAGCTCCGGCCCGCCGCGCTCTCCCAGCGCAGGGTGACCCGGTCCAGGGCGCGGGACTCCCCGAGGTCCACGGCGAGCCAGCTGTCGGGGCGCGGCCGGTCGGCGGTGGACACCGCCCAGCGGGTCGTGCCGTTTCCGTCCACGGCCAGCTCCGGCCCCCTGCCCGGCGCGGACGAGGACGCGGTGGCCCGGCCGCCGCGCGCGAGGTCGGGCCCGTCGGCCCCGTCCCGCGCCTCCACGGCGAAAAGCGAGTAGCCGTAGGCCGGATCGGGCGTCACGCCCTGGACCCGCAGGTGACGGACCGCCGTACGGTCGAACGACAGCTCGTCGACGCGGCCCGTCGAGCCACCGGAGGAGTCCCGGGACGCGACCGTGGCCGACCCCTCGGCGAAGCGGTACGTCCGCTTGCCCTCCAGGCCCGCCACGCCGGGCATGGTGAGGTTGTGCACCTCCAGCCGGCCGCCCACGGTGGCCGGGCCGTCGGCGGCGTGGACCACCGCGCCGGTGGGCAGCGTGGTGAAGCCCGCGAAGCCGTCCTTCAGCCGCAGCAGCGTCGCGCTCCCGTCGAAGCCGTCGCGCAGCCGGGTGTGCGTGCGCACCGAGCGACCGGTGACCTCCACGGCCGTAGAAGGCAGGAACATCGGCGTAGCGCCGCTGATCCGGAACAACCAGTCGTCGTGGCCCGGCTGCCACGCGAACTTCACGAGCTTGGGCTTGGACACCGCACCGGCCCAGGCGGCGGGGGACTGGTGCGATACCAGGCCGGGCCCCTCCCCGAAGTCCGTCACTCCGGAGGCGTACGCGAACAGCTCCCCCTGCGACAGCGGCACGGCGGGCCGGCCCGCCCCGGGCCACACGTGCAGCAGGTAGCTGATGGCCAGCTCGGCGCGGGCCTCCGGCTCGTACTTCGGCTCGCCGGAGAACTTCGCCAGCCGGTGCTCCGGCGGATACGCCTGGTACGCCTCCAGCCGTGCCGCCAGTTCCACTTCCGCGCGGGCAGCCGCGCGGTCGCCCATCACCCGGGACAGGAACGCCAGCGGGATGACATCCCGGCCGTAGAGGTGCTCGCGGTCGTTGACCATCGGCATCAGCGGCTCACCCGCGTCCGACATCACGCCGAGCAGGGTCCGCCACAGCGGCCCGGCGTTCGGCTGCCGGGTCAGCACCTCGGGCAGGGGCTCCCCGGCGGCCAGGAAGTGCGCCGCGTTGCGTCCCGAGGTCCGCCACAGCTCCGCCTGGTAGTGCGGGCCGAAGGAGCCGTGGTTCTCGACGATGAACGTGTCGTAGACGTTCCGGGCGGTGTTACGGGCCACCGGCACGCCGTCCACGCGGGCCGGGTTGGCGAGGTCGGCCTCCGGCAGCCCGGCTTCGTTGCGCGACCAGGCGCCGTAGTCGGCCGCCCACTCGGGCCGGCGGCGGTCGTCCGGGGCCCAGGCCAGTGCGGGCGCCAGTGCCTGGGCGTAGATGCCCATCTCCTCCAGCTTGGTGTCGCCGACGTGCCCGCCCGTGAGCCCGTTCGGCGTCCAGGACCCGGAGGCCGGGTCGTCGCCGGTGCCCAGGGCGTGGGTGTACGCCGCCTGCTCCCGGACGATGGTGTCCACCAGGGAGCGGGTCCGCTCGTCCAGCTCGTCCCAGAGCAGCCGGGCGGCGAGCACGAAGTACGACTGGAACGTGGTGTCGAAGAAGAGGGTGCGGCCCCACTGCGTGCCGCCGGTCAGCCGGTTGGAGGCGGCGAAGTGCCGCAGCGTCGCCAGAGTCCGCCGCTTGAGCGTGTCCCGGTCCACCCCCGCGAGATCGGCGTCGTAGCTGCCCCGTGTCAGCAGCACGGCGTGGCCGAGGACCACCGCGAAGCCGAAGAACTTGTCGGTGTAGATGCCCCGGGCCTCGTCCCACTGCGTCTCGGACCAGCGGGTGTGTCGCAACAGGACCCGGTAGTACGTGGCGGCGACGTCGTCCTCGGCGCCGCTCGCGCCCGCCCCTGGGAGCGGAGACGCGGCCGCCGAGGGCGAGCCCGCGCTCAGCGGCAGCGCGGCCACGGCTCCGGACGCGCCGAGGATCTGGAGCATTCGGCGGCGGCCGAGGGGAAAGGAGGTCGGGCCCACGGTGGTTCTCCTCTGGGGTGCTCGCGGCGGTTGTCGGACGGCTGAGGGAAGCAGCCGTCCGGTGAAGCCGCGACGGACAACGTTGTCAAAGGCGTTGAGGGCCACCCTTGGCCGCCTCGGTATGTTCCGTCAAGGGAAAACGCACGATTGAACGGGACGGCTTGGCTCCGGTCAGGGGCGGCGGCGTGCGCGGCCGGCCGGCCGGAGGGCGGGGCACGGACCCCGGGGCCTGTGCCCCGAGGCCCGGGCCGACGTCCCGGAGCCCTCCGCTCACGGCCGTTCTCCGACTCCACCTCACGGGAGGGGGGGACGGCGCACAGGCCCGGCCGTTGGTGATGACCTTGCGTGCCCGGCCCTTTCCCTCTCCGCGCCGGTCCTACGGGGCCGTGATGCCGAGCGGGGCGAGGACTTCGTACAGGGCGTCGCGCGTCGGGGTGTCGAGGGAGCGGGCGGGGGAGCGGACAGCGGTGTCGGTGATCAGGCCGCGGGCCCACAGCACTTCCTTGTGGACGGCCCACGCCCAGCCCTGCTGCAAGCCGTGGGTCACCAGGGGGAGGAGGTGGGCGAAGCCTTCCCTTGCCTCCCGCCTGCGGCCAGCCGACCATGCGTCGAGAACGGGTCGCAGCAGATCGGGGAACTCGCAGGCGGGCATGGTGCCGCGGGCGCCGCGGGCGTACTCGTCGAGGCAGAACTGTGCGTTCAGTCCCCCGAGGATCGTGAAGTCTCCGTCGCCCAGCGCCTCGTGCACGGCAGTGGTCTTGGCGGGGGTCGGGGGAGCCTCGACCTTCACGGACGTCACTCCGGGGATCCGGCTGAGTTCGACGATGGTGGCAGGGGTCAGGGGTACGCCGGTGACGCCCGGGGCGTCCTGGACCATGACTTCGCAGTCCGTGGCGGCCGCGACCTCGCCGTAGAAGTCGATGACCTGCGCGGGGGTGGGCTTCACCATGTACGGCGGGAGGACCATGAGGGCGGCGGCGCCTTCGGCGGCCGCGGCGCGCGCCTGTTCCACGGCGGTGACGGTGGAGGTGGCATTGACGCCGGCTACGACCGGAACCGCGCCGGCCACGACGTCGACGACCTCGCGCAGGACGCGCGCGCGTTCGTCGGCGGTCAGCGCGAACGTCTCGCTGGCCATGCCGGAGACGGCCAGCCCGTCGACGCCGCTGACGAGGTTGAACTCGACCACGCGACGCAGGGAGGGGAGGTCGAGGGAGCCGTCGGAGTGGAAGGGGGTCGCCAGGATCGGCGCGAGCCCGTGGACGAGGGGCATGGGGTGATCAGTCCTTTTCTGCCAGGTGGCGTACGGCCTCTTCGTCGACGTCGATACCGAGTCCGGGGCCTTCGGGAAGGGGGAAGTGGTCGGGCAGGACAGTCAGCGGAGAGCGCAGGATCCGGCTGCCGACGTCGGTCGAGGTGGGTTGGTACTCGAAGACGAGCAGGTCCTCCACGGCGGCGCTGACATGCAGCCCGGCGGCGAGCGCGACCCCGAGGCCGACGGAGTGGTGCGGTGCCACCGGGACGTGGTGGGCGGAGCTGAGCTCGGCGATCGCCATGGCCTCGGTGATGCCGGTGCGCGCCACGTCGGGCTGCGCGATCTCCAGGGCGTTCCCGCGCAGCCACCGCGCGAACTCGTAGCGGTTGCGGAGGGTTTCGCCCACGGCGAGGGGCAGGGCGGAGCGCTCGGCGAGCCGACGGTGGCCGTCCTCGTCCTCGGGGGCGAGCGGAGCCTCCAGGAACCAGCAGTCCCGGTCGGCCAGGCCCGCGGCGAGCCCGCGCGCCTCGGCGGGTGCGTAGGCCCAGTGCGCGTCGACGGCGATCCTGAGGGAGGGGGCGGCGGCGCGGACGGCGTCCACGGTGGCCAGGTCGGCTGCCACCCCGTGCCCGAGGTGCAGCTTCACCGCGCGTGCGCCCCTGGCCTGCCAGTCGGCGGCCAGTTCGGCGCGTTCGGGGTCAGTGGGACGCGGGAGCCCGGAGACGTAGGTGGGGAGCCGGTCCCGGAACGCTCCGCCGAGCAGGGCGGCCACGGGCGCACCGCGCAGACGTCCGGCCAGGTCCCACAGTGCGGTGTCCACGGCGGCCAGCGCATCCGCCTGGTGGCCGACGAGGTGACCGCGCTCACGCATCAGGTTGCGGAGCCGGGACCAGGCGGGGCGCGGCGCGAGAGCGTCCTGCCCCGTGAGCGCCGGAGCCAGGAGCAGGTCGACGATGCGTGCGGGCACCTCCGGCGCGACCGGTGCGAGCGCTTCGCCCCACCCCGCGGTGCCGTCCTCCGCCACGACCTTGACGAGCAGCGTCTCGAACCGGGGGGAGTACAGGCTGCGCCAGGGCGCGCGGACCTGGTATCCCGCCGGGACATCGCTGCCGTCGGGCAGGACGCCGAGGTAGGCGTCGGTGTGGCGGATCTTGAGGGTGAACGTCTCGACCGAGGCAATCTGCATGATCAGATCCATTCTGCGGTTGCAGCCTTGCGTTAGCTGGATATGTTAATGCAGTATCCGTCATGTAAAGCAAGTGCGATGGATGCGAGGAAGCAGATATGGGCGCTGAGCAGGGCGCAGGCATCAATCAGAGCGTTGAGCGGGCGGCCGCCGTTCTCGCGGCCTTCCACGACGGGCAGTTGCTCCGCGTCGCCGACGTCGCAGCACGGTCGGGGCTCGGCCAGTCGACGACGTCCCGCATGCTGGCGACGCTCGAAGCGCTCGAGTTCGTGGAGCGGGAGGATTCCGGTCTCTACCGTCTGGGCACCGGGCTGATCACCATCGCCGGGTCCGCGCTCAACCAGCACCCCGTCTACCGGGCGTCCCGCCCGCACGCTCAGGAGGCGGCGGCGGTGCTGGGACTCGGTGTGAACGTGTCGATCCTCCATCGGGGCACCGTGTTCTACCTCGCCAACTACGAGGGAGCGATCGCGCCGAAGTCGATGACGCTGGCCGGGCAGCGCAACGCGCTGCACGCCACCGGCATGGGCAAGTGCCTTCTCGTGGGCACCACCCCCGAGGAACGGCGCGAACTCCTGCCCGAACTCCCGGCCTTCACCGCACACACCATCGATTCGCACGACGCTCTGGACACCGAGGTCGACCGCACGGCCGGACGCGGATACGCGACAGAAGTCGAGGAACTGGCCCTGGGACGCGCCTGCGTCGCGGCGCCCGTCCGGGACGCGGGCGGGCAGGTCGTCGCAGCCATCTCCATCTCCGGCTCGCTCTCGGCGATCGACCTGCGCACCCGGGAGAACGAACTCGCCGGACGGGTCATCGAGACGGCCGACGAGATCAGCACGGCGCTCGGCTACACCGGCCCCGCCGTGCACCCCCACCGGTCGGCTCCGGCGACACCCCGTTCGACCACCGGGACCGTCTGATGGGGCCCCGGTACGAGAACACGCCGCAACCACGACCAACACGTGTCACCCGGCGGCAGGCGCTGTCGCTGGGCCTGGCCGTCGCGGCAGGCTCGGCTCTCGTCGGCTGCGGCCAGGAAGAGAGGACGGCGAACGGCCGGACGGTACTGGAGTTCCCCTCCTGGCAGGCGGGGGACAGCACCTTCTCGCTCTGGTGGAAGGAGCTCATCGCCGCGTTCCGCAAGCAGAGGCCCGACATCGACGTGGACTTCTACGGGCTGCCCTTCGACAGTTACGTCGACCAGATCACGATCCGGTTCGCCGCCAACGACCGCCCCGACATCCTGCACCTCCCCGCCCGCAACGCCGCCGAGTTCGCCGGCCGTGGCTGGCTGACCCCGTTGGAATCCCGACTGCGGGGCACCGACGTCGCGGGCACCTGGACACCGCTCCAGGAGGAGATGGCGCTCGACGGCAAGGACTACGGCGTCCTGCTGCTCGGCTACGGCTACTGCCTCTACTACAACGAGGCCCTTCTGCGGTCCGTCGGCGCCCGCGTGCCGACCACGGTGGAAGAGATGATCACGACCGCCGAAGCGATCACCGGAAAAGGGGTCTACGGCTTCGGCGCGACGACCGCCCCGAGCCCCGACAACTACACGGAGCTGGCAGCCTTCGTGGTCGGCGGCGGGGGAGCGCTGTCGAGGGACGACGGCACGTTCAGCGCCGACAGCGACGCCGCGGTCGCCGGTCTCGACCAGTACCGGCGCGCCCTGGCCCAGGCACCGCGGGGCATTCAGCCCCAGCAGCGCAACGAGCTCTTCCTCACCGGGAAGATCGCCATGCTCCTGGACGGCCCCTTCTTCCTCAACGAGCTCGCCGGCGCCTCCACCCGTGTCCGGCCCGCCCTCTCCGTCGCCCGGGCGCCTTTCCGGCGTGTCCCCGGCGGCGTATCCAACAGCATCCACATTCCCGCCGGCCTCGACGCCCGCAGGACCCAGGCCGTGTGGGACTTCATCGAGCTCGCCACCACACCAACCTGGCAGCGCCGCTACGTCGAGCTGACCGTCAACCCGGCCCCCCGGCGGGGTTCGCTGACCGCCCGCGCCGTCGCGCGCACCCCCGAACTGGAGCTCTTCCAGAATCTCGCGGACGAGGCCGTGTCGATCTTCCCCGGGGACCAGACGCACCGTGAACGGTTCGGCCGCATCAGCGACATCGTGTCCGCAGCAGCCACCTCCCTGATCACGACGGGCGAGTCGACCGCCGGCATTGCCGCGCATCTGCAGCGCCAACTCGACCAGGCCCTGGAGTCCTCATGAGCATCCATCAGCCGAAAGCCCGGGAGAGGCACCCGGCCGCACCCTCTTCCGCGTCCCCCGACCCCGCCCGGCCTCCGGCCGGACTCGTGAGGGAGCACCGCCGCCGCAGCCTCTTCGCCTACCTGACCCTCTCCCCGACCCTCGCGGTGGTCGGCCTGCTGATGGCCTACCCCCTCTATGTGGCGATCGACCTCAGCCTGCGCGGCGGCCAGATCGCCGACCTGCTCAACCTGGAACGCAACCCCCTCACGCTCGACAACTACCGCGACGTCCTGACCGCACCGGGACTCCTCAGCGACGTGCTGCGCTCGGTGGTCTACACCGTCGGCGTCGTGGTGCCCGCCTTCGCCCTCGGCCTGGGCCTGGCCATCCTGCTGAACAAGGCGTTCCCCGGCCGCCGGATCATCCGTCCGCTCGTCCTGCTGCCCTGGGCGGTGCCTGGCGTGGTGGTGAGCGCGGCGTTCAGCTGGATGCTCGACGCGTCCTACGGTGTCGTGAACCATCTGCTGCGCACGGTCGGGCTGATCGAGGACAACGTCGCCTGGCTGGCCGATCCCGACACCGCCCTGATCGCGGTGATCCTCCCCACGGTCTGGAAGTACTACCCCTTCTTCACCCTCGTCCTGCTGGCGCAGCTCCAGTCCGTGCCGGGTGAGCTCTACGAAGCCGCCCGGATGGACGGGGCCTCTCCTCTCCAGCAGTTCCTCCACGTCACCTGGCCCGCCGTCAGGGCCGCGTCCTCGCTGGCCATCGTGATCACCGGGATCGGGGTCTTCAGGGAGTTCGACTTCATCTACCCGCTCACCGGCGGCGGGCCCAACGAAGCGACCCAGACCCTCGCCATCCGGATCTACAACGAAGCTTTCCAGTACTTCGAGATGGGCACCGCGGCCGCGCTCGGCATCGTGACCATGGCCATCTGCGGCCTGCTGCTGAAATTCGCGGGACGATCCGTGCGCCGCGAGTTCAGCTGAGCCGGTCCTCACCACAGGAGCACCCATGTCCACCACTCTCAGCCGCCCCCGCCGTTGGTCGCTGCTGGCCCTGGCGATCGCGGTCACCTCGGTCCTGATGTTCCCTGTCTACTGGATGATCATGACGTCGATCGTCCCGTCGGAACGGCTGCTGGTCACCGAACCACCGCTGATCCCGCCCTCCGACGCCACCTCGATCAGCGCCTACACCTCCGCCCTGCGCGACCTGCCCGTCCTCGACTGGCTCTGGAACTCCACCCTCACCACCGTCGGCGCGGCGGTCCTGTCCACCGTGGTCAGCACCCTCGGCGGCTACAGCCTCTCCCGCTTCCGCACCCGCGGGCAGCAGGCCATGGGCTTCACCCTGCTGTTCAGCCGGATGCTGCCAGGCACCCTCTTGATCATCCCGGTCTTCGTCCTCTTCGCCACCTTCGGCATGGTGAACAACCTGTGGTCGGTCACCCTGGTCAACACCGCGGCCACCGTGCCGTTCACCACCTGGCTGATGAAAGGCTTCGTCGACGCCGTCCCCGTGGAGATCGAACAGGCAGCCATGATCGACGGATGCGGACGGGCCGGCGCGCTGTGGCGCGTCATCGTGCCGCTGCTCAAGCCCGGCATCGCCGCGACGTTCACCTACGCGTCCATCCTCACCTGGGGCGACTTCCTCTTCGCCCGCACCCTCATGGGCAACCCGGACGGCTGGACCGTCACCGTCGGCATCGCCTCGTTCATCGGAGAGTTCAGCGTCGACTGGTCCGGCTTGATGGCGGTCGGCCTGATCTCCATGGTGCCGATGATCCTGCTCTTCCTCCTCCTGGAGCCCTTCCTCGCCAAGGGCATGACCACCGGATCGGTGAAGGGATGACCATCGTGCGCGACCACCTCCACCCGACCCCGCACGGCATCGTCGCGATCGTGCGCCTCAGCACACCGCCGCCCGACGACCTCCTCGCCGCCCTGCTGGAGGCCCGCACATCCGCACTGGAAGTCACCCTCACCACCCCCGGAGCCGAAGCGGCCATCACCCGCTGGCGGGACCTCGGCCCCTCCGCACTGATCGGCGCCGGCACCGTACGCACCCCCGACGACGCCCGCCGCGCGGTGGCCGCCGGTGCACAGTTCCTCGTCACGCCCACCACCTCCCCGGCTGTCCTCGGTGTGGCCGCAGAGGCCCGCGTGCCCGTCCTCTGCGGGGCCCTCACACCCACCGAGATCGACACCGCCTGGCAGCACGGCGCGGCAGCGGTCAAGGTGTTCCCCGTCGACGCCCTCGGCGGACCGGCGTACGTGAAGGCCGTCCAGGCCCCCCTTCCCGACGTCCCGCTGGTACCCACCGGGGGGATCGACGCCGCCTCCGCCCTCGCCTATGCCGCCCTCGGCTGCCACGCCGTGGGCGTGGGCTCCTCGCTGGTCTCCGACACCGCGGTCAGAGACCGCGACTGGGAAGCCCTGCGCACCAGGGCGGCCGACCTGGTGGGCGCCTGGCACAGCGGCACCGCCCGTGACCGAAGCGGAAAGGAACCCCGATGAACTGGCCGCCCCCCGCCGCGCCGCCGGGAGAGCACCTGGACGTCGTGGGCGTCGGCGAGGCCATGCTCCTGCTCCAGGCACCGCCCCCTGCCCCCCTGGAAACAGCCCGCACCCTGTCCGTCGCCGTCGCCGGCGCCGAACTCAACGTCTGCGCCACCGTAGCCAGGTTCGGCGGCAGCGCCGCGTTCCTCTCCGCCGTGGGGGACGACGCCCCAGGACGGCGCGTACTGCGCGCCGTCCGCGACCTCGGCGTGGCCGAGAACCTCATCCATGTCGATCCCGGGCGACCGACCGGCCTGTTCCTCCGGGAAACACCGCAGAGCGGAGAGCGGCGGGTGATGTACTACCGCGCCGGATCAGCCGCCTCGGCTCTGGACGAGGACCGCGCAGACCTCCTCGCCGCGCCCCACGCACCGCGCGCCCTGGTGGTGTCCGGACTGACGGCGTCACTCGGCGACGGACCGCGCCGGCTGCTGCACCGCCTGGTAAGGCAAGCGGGCGCAGCGGGCACGTCCGTCGTGCTCGACGCCAACCTGCGCCCTTCGCTCGGCACCGAGGACGCCGTGGAGACGATGACACTCCTCCTGCCGCACGTGGATCTCCTGGTCCTCGGTGACGACGAGTCCGGTCCTCTCCTCGGTGCCACCGACCCCGAGGCCGTGCTCGCCGCAGCTCGTGACGCCGGGGTGGCCGAGACCGTGCTCAAGGGAGGCGAACGCGGCTGCTGGCTCTGGGACGACGGCCTCCGGCACATCCCCGCCCACCCCACGCGTGTCGTCGACACCGTGGGGGCCGGCGACGCCTTCCTCGGCGCCTACCTGACGGCTCGGCTGTCCGGAACCTCTGCCCCTGCGGCAGCGCTTCTCGGCGCGCGCATCGCCGCCGGAGTGGTGGCCCGGGCCGGCGACACCGAAGGGCTGCCGGACAGAGCCACCGCACAAGCGCTCCTGCGTGGAGAAGACCGGGGCGGCGAGAGCTCTTCGGGCGGCCTCGGAGCCGGGGCCCAGGGCGGGGGTTGATCAGATGGTGTTCCGGATCAGGCGTCTCGCCAGCTTCTTGCCGTGGCCGAGGGGGTCGGGTGTCCGCCCTCGTTGGAGGCCGGCCATGGCTCCGTCGTACACGAGCAGTACGTTGCCCGCCAAGGCGGCGGGGGCTTCGGGGGTGACGGTTTCCGCCAGCCGGTTCAGGCGCGTGAGGAGGAGCGTGGACTCCGCCTCGATCACGCTGCGGGCGGGGTGGTCGAGGTCGGGCAGTTCCGTGCTGGTCGCGAGGAAGGCGCACCCGCGGCCCGGGGTGTACCGGTCCCGGTAGGCGGAGACGGCGTCGAACAGGGCCAGGAGCTTCTCGGCGGGTGTGGGCGCGGCGTCCACCGCTTCCTGCCATATCTGTTCCCAGCGGTCCAGGCGCCGTTGCAGCGCGGCCGCGATCAGGCCGTCCTTTCCCCCGAAGTGCGCGTAGAGCGTGCCGGGAGCGACGTGGGCGTGGTGCAGTACCTGGTCGACGCTGGTGCGGGCGATGCCGTCCCGGGAGAAGAGCTCGTCGGCTGCGTCCAGCAGTCGGTCCCTGGCAGACGGTCTGGCCGTGGCTTCGACGGTGTCCTGGTCCATGCGCCCAGCATAACGAGCGTTACAATGAAACGATCGTTTCAGTGAGGTGGTGAGGGTCGGGTGCCTCCTGCCCAACCGGAGGTGCACGTGAACGACCTGACCGGGGTGGGACCTGCCCGCACCCGAGCGCTCCTCGGGGCGGGCCTGGTCCTCGTCAGTTGCCTGAGCGTGCAAGCCTCCGCAGCACTCGCCTCGACACTCTTCGATCGGCTGGGCGCTCCCGCCGTCGCCGGACTGCGGCAGCTCTGCGCTGCCGTCGTCCTGGTGGTGCTGGTACGTCCGAGAGTCCGTGGCCACACGCGGCAGGAATGGGCCGGCATGGTCGTCTACGGCGCGGCGATGGCCGTGATGAACGTGGCCTTCTACGGCGCGGTGGGCCGTCTCCCGCTGGGCGTGGCGGCGACGCTGCTGTTCCTCGGGCCGTTCGTCGTGGCGGTCGCCTCGGCGCGCACGTGGCGTGAAGCGCTCCTGCCGGCAGTCGGCCTGGCGGGCGTAGTCCTGGTCACGCAGCCCGGCGGGGCAGTCGAGTGGGCAGGAATCGCCCTGGGACTGCTCTCCGCGGTGGCCCTTGCCTTCTACACCGTCTTCGCACAGCGCGTGGGCAGGGCGTCTTCGGGGTTGGACGGACTGGCCGTGCCGGTCTGTATCGCGGCGGTGCTCCTCCTCCCCTTCTCCTTGCCCGCCGCTCCGGGCGTCACCGGATCCGACTGGGGCCTGGTCGCTGTCTCCGGCGTCGTCGGGGTGGCCCTGGCCTTCACCCTGGATTTCCGGGCCGTGAAGATGGCCGGCGCCAAAGTGGTCGCGACGCTGTTCTCCTTCGACCCGCTGATGGGCGCACTGATCGGTGCCCTCGCCCTCGCCGAAGCTCTCTCCGCACCGGTGCTCGTCGGCATGGGACTGATCGTGTCAGCCGGTGCCCTGGCAACCTGGCGTGCCGAAAGCCCGGGTTCGCCGGTGCCGACCAGCACGGACCACCAGTGACACGGCGACGGGAGTGGGCATCGGTCCCGTGTGGTGCGTAGCTGCCGAGCGCGGTTCGAGGGGGGCTCGCGCCGATCCAGGTCTACGACTCGCGTGGCTGCTGACCAGCGGAAACGGTCACGATTCGATCAAGCGGCAGGCGGCTGGCCCGCGCATCCCCCAGGGTCAGTGGCTTCCGAGTGGAGGCGGTGCGGACCTCGGCGTGCTCGACCGCGCTGAGGTGTCCGTGCAGGCGCAGGCCATCACGGTCTTGCTGGTGCCCGGAGGGCGCTACGAGCGCGCCGGCCATGAGCGGCCGGGCGATCAGGTTGCCGAACTGCCGTTGCCGGCCGGCCAGGGGCACCCGCCCATGGCGTCACATTGCAGTGCGGGGGCAGAGTCGGTCGGCGAGGTCGGCGGGCACACGGGCGATGATTCGTCAGCAGGATGCCGCCCCATGGCGAGGGGCAAGGGAGTTCGGCGTCGTTCGCGAACGTCGACCAGGCATGCCGTCGCCCCGGGGGACCTCAGCGCGCTCGGGGGAAGAGCCGCTCGACAGCGGTCACCACTGCTGCGCGGCGGGCGGCGGTGGTGGGGTCCACGGCGTGCGCGGAAGCGGCCCTGCTGAGTTCGGGTTGTGCCGCCCAGGTCATGGCGATCTGATTGACCAGGGCGAGGACGTCGGTCGGGTCCCAGGTGGGGGCGATATGTCCAAGCTGCTGCACCTCGCGTAGCTGGCCGACCTTCCGGGCGATCACTGCCTGGGTGGGATCGTCGGCAACGGCTGCGGTGCCCGGCAGTTCGAGGCGGCCCCAGGTGATCAGGCGGTGGTGGTCCGGACGCGCGACGAAGTAGTCGAACAGTCGGCCCGCGTAGCCGGGGAGGTCGTACGGGTCCATCTGGGTGGCCTCGGCGATGACGACGTACTCCCGTGCAGCCACGGCGGCGTAGAGCGCTTCCTTGCCGCGGAAGTAGGCGTAGACGCGTTCTTTGCTGGTCCTGGCGAGCTTGGCGATGCGGTCCACGCGAGCGCCGGCGATGCCGTGGCGGGCGAATTCCTCCATGGCGGCGGTAAGGATGCGCTCGCGGGTGTCGCCACCAGCGGCGGTTGCGGGCGCTGCGGTCGGGCCGGAGGCGCGGGACTGAGGCATAGCCCCAGAATAAGGCACCGAACCGTTCAGTTTGGCATGGCGACCGGTCGACCCGTAGAGTCAAACAGAACGGTTCGGTTTGACCTCTCCGACCGGCGAAGCACTGAAGGAGTGAACTCATGCAGCACCGCAATCTGGGCTCTCAGGGTCTGCGCGTCTCGGCGCTCGGCCTGGGGATCATGGGCATGTCCATGGCCTACGGCGCCTCGAACAAGGACGAGAGCATCGCGACCATCCGCCGCGCCCACGAACTCGGGATCGACTTCTTCGACACCGCCGAGCTGTACGGCGCCGGCACCGGCAGCAACGAGATCCTCCTCGGCGAGGCGGTCAAGGACTTCCGCGACGAGGTGGTCCTGGCCACCAAGTTCGGCTTCGACATGACCGCGCAGCCGCTGGGTTCCGGCTTCGACAGCCGCCCGGAGAACATCCGCAAGGCCGCCGAGAGCAGCCTGCGCTACCTGCAGAGCGACCACATCGACCTCTTCTACCAGCACATCTCCGACCCCGCCGTTCCGGTTGAGGAGGTCGCCGGGGTGGTCGGCGAACTGATCTCCGAGGGCAAGGTGAAGTACTTCGGCCTGAGCAACGTCGGCCCCCAGTACATCCGCCGTGCCCACGCCGTCACCCCGGTCTCCGCGCTCCAGTACGAGTACTCGCTGTTCGAGCGGGAGGTGGAGGAAAGGATCCTTCCCGTCCTGCGGGAACTCGGCATCGGACTGGTGCCCTACTCCCCACTCGGCCGCGGCTTTCTCACCGGCCAGGTCAAGCCCGCGAGCGAGTACGCCGCGGACGACATGCGCAGCTGGGACGAGCGCTGGCAGGGCGAGAACTACACCTACAACCTGCACGCCACCGAACAACTCAAGAATGTGGCGGACACCAAGAACATCACTACCGCCCAACTCTCGCTGGCCTGGCTGCTCGCCCAGGGCGAGGACGTCGCACCCATTCCCGGCACCCGCAGCACCGAGCGCCTTGAGGAGAACACCCACGCCCTCGACGTCCAGCTCTCCGCCGCTGATCTGGCCCGCATCACTGAGATACTTCCCCACGGCTCGGCAGGGAGCCGCTACCCCGCTGCGGCACTGCACAGCTTCACCACAGACTGACCCGCGCCCTCACCCGCGCACGGGAGGCCGGGCCGGCGACACCGTCTTACTGATCGTTTCAGAATGCCGCCCGGAGGTTCCGAAGACAGATGATGCCGCAGGCGAGTTGTAGTAGTCCGAGGTGAAGATCAGCACGCATCTCGTAGCGGATCCGGAGTCTCTTGAACTGGTGGAGCCAGGCGAAGGTGCGCTCGACAACCCAGCGGGTCTTGCCCAAGCCGGAGCCGTGAGGGGCACCGCGGCGGGCGATTTTGGGCGCTATGCCTCGGCGCCGGAGAAGTCTCCGGTACTTGTCGAAGTCGTAGCCGCGGTCGGCGTACAACCGTTGCGGGCGATGGCGCGGCCGTCCGCGTAGTCCACGAATGCGTGGGATGGCATCGATGAGCGGGATGAGCTGACTGACATCGTGTCGGTTGCCACCGGTGAGCGACACTGCGAGAGGTGTGCCCCTCCGGTCGACGACGATGTGGTGTTTGCTTCCTGGGCGGCCCCTGTCGACCGGCGGTGGTCCGGTGTGAGCTCCCCCTTTCAGACTGCGGACGTGTGAGCCGTCGATGGCACAGTCGTCCATCTCCAGCAGTCCGGCCTTTCGCAGCTCGGCGAGGATCGCAGCATGCAGGCGTGGCCAGACGCCGGCCTCGGTCCAGTCCCGTAGACGACGCCAGGCTGTGCCCCCCGAGCAACCTATCTCCTGACGAGGTACATCACGCCAGGCTGCACCCGTGCGCAGGACGAAGAGGATGCCTGCCAGGGCGGGCGGTGCGGTCGTCTGTCCGGCGTCGTCCCGGATGTTGATTCCGCCGCTGCGGAGGGGTGGCAGAATCGGAGCGATGCGGGCCCACAAATCGTCGGGCACGAGATCTCTGATCACGTCGAGATCGTGGCGGAAGAAGCCCGACCGGCGGGTCTGTTCACCAGCGAACTCGCTTGATGAGTGTGAGCGGACAGCAGGGATTCTGCAGTGCCCCGTGATCTGAAGCCCGACTTCTTGCTACTTGCTCGTTTCTGAGACTGGGGTGGGCGAACGTGCTCGTGGTTCTTGTTCTGGCAGCCGGGGCTGTCGTGTGGGCGGTAGCGCTGTCGGTGTCTGACGTGCGGAGCCGGCAGCGGCGGATCTCTCTGGAGGTCCCGTGTTCCGGGTACGGGCCGGGCCGGTTCTCCTCGGATGAGACGCGTTATCACTTGGGACCGGTCGTGCACGAAGGGCGCGTGATAAAAGGCTCGCTCTACGGGAAGCAATTGCGGATCTCAGTCGGCCAGGCCGTGAAGGTGGAGCTCGACCCGCGAGAGCCGACCCGCATGTATCTGCCGGACACCATGCCCCTGTTCGCACACAAGGTGGCAGCCCTTTTGTACGGGGGGCTGGGAATCGCCCTGATTGGGGTTGCGTTGGCGATCGGCATGTGAGCGCATCAGCATGACGGTCGGGGGTGGACCGCGGCGGTGCTCTGGCCACCACCTCCACGACGCGCTCGCTCCTGGCCGACTCTTCAGAGACGGCAGGCTCGGACATATTTCCACCGAGCGACGGAGACCACGTCCGAGCCTGCAGCCAACGTCTGACTACGACGCTTCATTGTGAAACGGTCAGTTATTGACCGGACTGCGGGAGGATGCGCCGGGCGGGAGCGCAACCCCGCTCGGGCGCGGACGGCTTCCACGACCGAGCGGTGGGCGTTGGACCGTCGGTAGCCGGGATGCGCCGGTGTCCCGGGGTCTGCCGGGTGGTCAGTCCGATGCGGGGCGTGCGCGGCGTGCGGGCCGCCCGACTGCGGCGTACCAGATCAGGACCGCACATATGAAGGCTGTCGCCGCGGAGACCAGCGACCTTGTGAGGGTGTCGTTCCGTGCGCCGGAGACGAGGGCGACGGCCAGTGCCAGCGTCAGGGTGATGACGGGCAGCGCACGAGGGCTCCGCGCGGCGCCCGGCGCGGCGGCCGACGGCAGCAGCCAGGTCGCGAGGCCATAACAGGCGCAGGCCAACAGCGTGGCTCCCAGCACTTCGCTGGGCCGGTGACCGCCCATGGTGGCGGTGGCGGCGGCGATGCAGGCGAGCCACAGCACACCGGCCGTGGCGACGTAGGGGCGGATGCGGGGGGAAACCACGAGGACGACGGCGAGCGTCAGCGCGGCGGGGATGGCCGTGTGCCCACTGGGGAAACCCTGGTCAAGGAGATTCTCGGGTGCGCCCACCAGATCGGGTCGGGGCATGGTCGATTTGAACCCCTCCTTGCCCCCGATCGTGAGAATGACGACCCCCAGCGCCGCGCACCCGGATCGCCAGCACCGCCGCACCAGGGTGAGGACCACGATGACGGCCAAGCCCGCCATCACGGTGGGCTCGGCGCTCAGTTCCATCGGTGGGATGGGTGTCGACCCGTAGGGCGATCCTGACAGGGGGTAGATCCATGCTTCTTCGCCCCCCTGCACACCGAGTCGGAACAGGGCGTTCTCAGCTCGTTGCCCCCACGGGGTGCAGACGGCGAGCAGGTAGACCGTCAGGAACCCCAGGGTGTACAGCAGAGCCGGCATCCACGGCCGTGCCGTTCGCGACGGGCTGGTGTCGTCGGGGGCTTCGGACGCCTGCTTCGAGGCCCCCGGACGGTACGCGGGCAGGGGCGGAGAATCGTGCTGGGTCATTTCTCTGTTTCTTCCGTTGGAAGGGGGCGGTCACGCGCGTCTTGCGGCACTTCGGGGGCCCACGGGTTCGGTCGGCCGCACCGGGGGCGCTCCTATTCGGTGTGCGCCAGTCCCTGCCGCCGCTGGGCCGTGAA
This sequence comes from Streptomyces parvus, assembly GCF_032121415.1. NCBI lineage: Bacteria > Bacillati > Actinomycetota > Actinomycetes > Kitasatosporales > Streptomycetaceae > Streptomyces > Streptomyces parvus. The sequence continues at coordinate 6,860,795 of NZ_CP135079.1, forward strand.
CGCCAGGGCGGGGAGGGGCGCGGTCAGCAGGATGAGGACGGCCAGGTCCGGGAAGGACTGCATGAAGGCGTCCGGCCGGACGACGATCGCCTGCGTGCGGACGGTCGCGACCGCTGCGACGGGGATCAGCCACCGGTGGTCGCCGGTGGCGTCCGTCGCCACCCACGCGGCGATCAGTGCGATGACTTCGAGGGCGAACAGGCCGCGCTGGAAGGTCGGACTGACGGAGATGATGTGCAGGCTCCCGGCAATGAACATGGCGAGCACGAGCGGGGCCAGCCAGCGGTACGAGCGGCGTCGCAGACGGCTGGGTCGGCAGAGCGCCAGCACGGCGCACGCGGCGCACAGGGCCCCCGAGAGTGCCAGGTCACGGGCCGTTATCGGGGTGCCGAGACCGTAGTAGCCCAGGCCCGCCTTGCCTTCGTCGCCGAAAAGGGTGCGGCCGTGGGACGTGGCGCCGGCCCAGATCATGGCTGCCGCGGCGGGCAGCGCGATCCAGGATCTGCCCCGAAGCAGAGCGATCAGGCAGACCAGCGGGAGCAGCCCGTAGGGCAGCAGCCGTATTCGCGTGGGTCCTTCGGCCCACGGGTACCAGCCGGAGAAGCGGAAGGCCATGGCGTGCTGTCCGGGGTCGATGTGCAGTGCCCAGTGCCACACGTCCTGCAAGTACGGAACCAGAGCCAGCGCGGCGAGGACGAGGGCGGCCATGTGTATGCCGTCCAGCCACCACGGCCGAGTGGTGTCGTCAACGGTGGCACGGGCGCGGGCCTGCACCCCGGCGCGCACCAAGGCGGCAACTTCCCGCGGCGGCGGCCAGGAGCGGCCGGGATAGGCCTCGGCCAGGCAGGCCAGCACCTCCCCTCCCTGCCGGGAACGGTAGGACTCGGGATAGGCCGCAAGCAGCAGACGATTCATGCCGTGGCCGCTCCGGCACTCCGCGAGTGTCCGATGACGACGGCCGCCGCCTGCTGCATCCGCAGCGCCTCCCGGCCGAGCGCCTCGGTGCCGTCCTCGGTGAGCCGGTAGTAGCGCCGAGCCCGCCCATCCACGATCTCCTCGTCGCCGGGGGCCACCAGCCCGGCCCGCTCCAACCGTTCCAGCGCGCCGTAAAGAGTGCCGACAGCGATCCGGAGTCGCCCGGCGGTGGCCTGCTCGGCAGCCTTGATGATTCCGTAACCGTGCAACGGGCCGTCCAGGAGCGCAGCGAGGATGAAGTACTGCGGTTCCGTCAAGGGCGGTTTCTGTCTGGTCATGAGCCGAGCATATATCGAGCTACGTAATATATCTGCCAGCCCTGGGTTGCCCGGCGGCGTCTCCACGCCTGCGGCGAGCGTCACCCTCTCCCGGCCGGCACGCGCGACGGCGCTCTCCTCGGGGGGCGGCGGATCACCTCACTGTCGGACGGTTGGCTAGGCGTCTGCGCGCGGGGTGGACAGAGCTGCGGCGGCACTGGCCCAGCGTGCCGCGTACAGCGGGTCCTTGCCCTCTGCCAGGGCGACGGCAAGGGCGCGGCAGAAGGTGTCGCTCGCCGCTGTGGTGCCGATCGAGTCGACGGAGAACGAGGGCACATGACGGTGGCTCGTGCGGTCGACGAGCAGCACGCCGTCCCCGTCGAGGGCACGATCAGGTCGCCGTGGCGTGTGAGTGTCCGGGCGGCCGGTGCGCCCTCGCCGCCGAGACCAAACGCCGTCCCGTCATCGATACCGTCTTCCCGCTCACACGATGCCGGGACAGTGAGCAACGCGATCGCCGGTTGTTTCTGATGCCGCACGGCGCCCCACGGGAGGAGGGCCATGGCAAGACCGCGGCGGGGGCGCCTCTACGCCACGCCTGCGCATCCGGTACGAGATGCGTGCCGACCTTCGCCTCGGCCTACTCCAACTCGCCTTCGGCATCATCTGCTTGAGACGCCTGCGAACCTCATCCGAAACGAACAGTCGGTCAGCGGTGAGCTTCGGTCGGTGACCGCCGACCCGGCCGCGGGCCCGAGCGGAGGCGAGCCCGCAGTTGGTGCGGGCCACGGTCAGTTCGGCCTGCAGCTCGGCGAGCACTGACAGCATCCCGAACATGGCTCGGCCCTCCATGGTGGACGTGTCGATGCCCTGCTCGATGACGTGTTCCTGCCGGCCCGATCGCCCGCACACGCTGACACGTCGCGCCTTCCTCACCACCTCCGGCGCCGGTCTCACAGGGCTGGCTGTCTGGGCCGTGGCCCGTGCACCGAAAGCACCAGGCACCGGCGCCGAGCAGGACGGTCCCGTACTGGAGGCAGGGTCAACACACCCCGGCCGGGAGCGCTGGAGGCTGACCGGCCGGGACGACAGAGCGGGTGACGTCACGTCCGCCCTGCTCGCCGGGGGCACGGTGCTGGTGCACGGGGCGAGACCAGGTCCGGCCGCCACACAGGGACTGGTGCGCGCCGTGGGTGCCGAGGGCGGGGCGAGCCTGTGGCAGGACGACAAGGCGCCGGCGCGCGCCGCTCACGACTCGCTCTGGGGTGTCGCGAGCGGCCTGCTCATCGCCCCGGAGCTCCTGGACAGAGTCCACGACGTACGGACAGGAGACCCACGGCTGCCGCAACAGCCATGGCGGGGGACCGTGAAGTGGTTCGCCGTCGCGGACGGGAGGCTCGTCACGCTGGGCGACGACGGTGGATCGACGGACGACCGGGTGCTCCGCTCGCTCGCTCTGCCCTCGGGTGGCTCGCGCGCCACTGGCGGACCCCGCACCCACGAAAGGGAGAGACACGTGACTGGCGAGCGCCCGCGGTCTCCGGCACCAGACTCCTCCTCGTCCCGGACACCGGGGCGCTGGATCCTCGGGTCTTCTGCCTCGACGTGGCCACAGGCCGGGAATGGTGGTCCTACCCCGGGCTCGGCAAGACCGGGCAGTCCCAGGCCGCGCCGGTCACTCCGCCCGCGCCGGACGGCCGTGGCGGCGAGCGCTTCGCCCTGCTCAGCGACGCCGAAGAACTGCACCTCATCGACGTACGCACCGGCGACCGCCTGCGCAATGGACCGCTGAGCCTCACCGCCGGGAACGGTGCCACGGCCCTCGGGCATGCCGCCGGTACCGGTCTGTTGGTCGCCGCCGGGGAGGACCTGATTGGTTTCAGCCCCGACAGCGGAAAGCGGCTGTGGAGCCACCCCACCGCCGGGCTCGACACCGGTTGGCCGTCGCTGCCCGGGGGTGGCAGACGAGGCCCCGTCGCGCGGGACGGGGTCCTGCTCAGCTGGCTGGACGCCAGAACCCTGCAGGCACTCGACCTCGCGGACGGCGGACGGCAGCTGTGGCGGACGTCGTTCGACGCCATCGCACGCTGCCCGCCCGCCATCGGAGGCGACATGGCTTACGTCACGGCCGGGCAGGTGTGCCGGGCACTGGGGCTGCGCACGGGGAGAGTGCTCAAGGAATGGCCGGTGGACGAGGCAGTCACATGGCTCGCTGCCGACGTCAGGTGGTACGCCGTGGTCGGCGCCTCGTCCCTGCGGGCGGTCAACGCGCCCTGACAACCTGGCCCGCACGGCGTTCCGGTCGGGCCCCGCTGACGAGCGCCGTCCGACGTGGGATGGGAGGCGTCTTGGCAGGGCCGACTTGCCGCAGAACCCGCATTCCGCCGTGACCGCCTCGAAGGCCCGCGCGTCACCGGCCTGCCCTGCGGTGACATGGACGGATGGACAGAGGCCAGGTGCGGTACTTCCACGTGGTGGCTTCCAGCGTGCGGCGGTGACCAGCCCACCGTCGTCCAGGACCGGATCGGCCGGCATCAGCGGCTCGATCCGGTCCCGCATCGCATCAGTGATCACCAATCGGACAGACGCATCCGATCAACCCGGCAAGGAGCCACGCTTCAGGTGAAACGCAGCCTGTTCTTAGTGGTGTTGCGCGCCACGAAGAGCGTGAGGAAGGCCTGTCCTGCCATGGCGCCGACGCGGTGCTCGCGGCCGTAGTAGGTGTTCTCACCCGACGCCCCGTAGGTGCGCCCGTCGGTGAAGCGGGCCATCAGGCGCAGCTGTTCCTCGTTGTGCAGCCGCTCCCAGGTGGCCGCGGCCGGATCGATACCGGTGTCCTGGGCGGTCAGGGTGACCAGCAGGTCGAAGTTGCCGAAGTAGAACGGGAAGTGCGTGCCCCAGTCGTTGCCCTCCGGGTAGTGGATCTGACCGGAGCCCGGCTGGTAGATGGTCTTCACCGTGCCGTCCGGGGCGGTGAAGGGTTTGTCGACCAGGGCGGAGTAGACGCGGGTGATGTTGTGCAGCGCGGCGCGGGGCGCGCTGCGGTCGGCGAGGCCGTACACGAAGCCTTCGTAGAGGCTCTGGTCGAAGGCGACCATGTAGAGCGGATGCAGGATGTTGTGGTTGTCGAGGGTGCCGTCGTCGGCGATGTTGGTGCCGCGCAGCCAGCTGGAGAGCCTGATGCCGTTGATCGTCGTGGTGCCGGTGAGGTCCGCGGGGCAGGCGGCGGCCGCGAGCAGCAGTTCGGTGTTGCGGCGCTTCCACGCGGTGGCGCGCGGGTGGCGGGGCATCATCACCTCCGCGAGTGAGAGGACGGCGGCGCTCCAGTTGTCCTCCTCGGCCTTGCTGTCGCCCGGGGTGACCACCGTTCCGTCTCGTCGCTTCTCATAGAGCTGGTGGCCGCTGGCGCCGACCAGGAACAGATCGTTCCCGGTGGTGAGCCGGTCCGCCTCCCAGGCGGTCATCGCGGCGATATCGCGCCGTGCCTTGTCGTCCAGCTCGTCCCAGAAGATCCAGCCGGCGAGCGCCGTGTAGTACGCCCAGAGCGCGGTCTGCCAGCCGTTGCCCCAGCGGGTGGCCGGTGTGGTGTTGTTGGCCAGGTGCCGGGCGGCGAGTGTGCGGATGAGGTTGCGGGTGCGGATGGTGGCGTTGGCGGCGGAGAGCGCGGCCGGGTCGTAGACGCCGGTGACGAGGGCGGTAGCGGCGGCGACGGCGGCCATCGCGGGCAGCCGGATCGCGCGCTCGTCGGTGCCCTTGAGGTCGATGTAGCCGTCCGGGAGGTACGTCCGGTAGGTGGACGCGTACCACGGGCCTATGAGGTAGCGGGAGCTGCCGGCCAGGATCTTCCTCACGCGTCGCCCCGCCGCGTCCTGGGCGGGGTAGGAGCCCAGCCGCTTCCAGTCGACCGGTACGACGCCCCCCTCCGCGGCTTCGCGCGGGACGGCCGCGTCCTGGGCGCGCGCGGTGGCGGGCAGGCCCAGCGCGGCGGATGCGCCGAAAGCCAGCGAGGTGGTGAGGAGCCGACGGCGGGTCGGGCGGTGCGGAGATGTCATGCGGCGCTCCCGTGGGGCGAGATGCGGATGATGTTCCGTACGGTCTTGATTTCGTACCGGGTCCGTCCGGCTCCCGGTTCGCTGTCCAGCTGTGAGGCGCCGGCGCCGGTGGCGAGGCGCGGTTCTCCCCGGGCGTCGCCCCGCATCTCCTCGATGAGGGCGATGAGGACGGTGAGGCCCCGTCCGGAGGCCTCCCGGGCCGCATGGTGCGCCGGCTCCGCGAAGTGGGGCGTCGTGAGGTCCGGGACGGCGAACGCGATCAGGCCGCTGTGTCCAGTGCGCAGTCGGCGGGCCGACGCGTTGGGGCGGTAGCCGAGCCCGCCGACGGCCTCCATCACTCGAACGCGGGTCGCATCGGAGACCCGAGGCGCATGGCGTGCAACGTTGGACACGGTTTGCTGGAGACCCCGGCCCGCTTCGCCGCATCCTTGAACGTGACCGCCCCCATTCACCAGCCTTCCAGCCTCGCTTTCCTCGATTATGCACGGTGGAAGGCGCGTTGTCCGCCCCCCGGAGGGCGACGAAAACCCTGCCGAACAAGGGTTCAGCTCGGGGACACACATCGTGTTGCAACGTTGGAATAGCGGCATGGCGACCATGCCGGATCACTGGCGGGCCGCAGGTTCACACCACCGCTGCAAGGTCTTCGACCGTCTCCCGTCGCACGAGAGGCTCTCGATGGCTCCGCACCGCCCGAACTCCCCGCTGCGCAAGCTCCGCGGCTTCCTGAGATCCGCCGGCGCCGTACTGGTGCACAAAGGCGGACCGTTCGTCTTCCACGATGCTGTCCACCAGTACGGCAGGCCGTGCGGCTCGTCCCCGCCGCATTCGGCACAGCGGCCTCTACGAGGTCGGCACGCTCGGCACGCGGGGAACATCATGGGCTACCCGCTACCCGCTACCCGCTACCCGCTACCCGCTACCCGCTACCCGCTGTCGCCGGGGGCCGCAGCGCCGACGCCCCGCTCAGCCCCGCCGCGGCCGGGTGAGGATCGTCCGAAGATCGGGCAGCGGGATCTTCGGCCGCCGGTCCGCGGTGAACAGGCCGTTGGTCTCCTGCTCGGTGTCGGTGAGCTGGGTGAAGCAGAAGCCCGCGAGAGGCGAGTCGACGGCGGCGGCCACCAGGCAGTCCAGCCGCTCGGCGTAGTCCTCGGGGCTCGCCACGGTGTCGTACCCGAACCACTCCTCCCCTTCGGCCGGTTCGAACGTCGTCCCGCCGAACTCGCTGAGCACCACGGGCTGACCCTGGTGCCGCACCCCGGGGAGCAGGAGCCGCTTCGCGCCCGGCCAGGGATCGGTGAACTCGCCGCTCCGCAGGGAGGCGTGACCGTACCGCTCGCGCAGGATGTCGGCCCGCTGGGTGTAGTCGTGCACCCCCCAGATATCGGCGGCAGAGATCTCCCACCCGTCGTTGGACACCGTCGGGCGTGACGGGTCGAGTGCCTTGGTGAGGTGGTACAGCGCATCCATGAAGTGGCGCTGCTCCGGCACGTGCGCCGGGTTGGGCGTGCCCCAGGACTCGTTGACCGGCACCCAGGCGACGATCGAGGGATGGCTGAGGTCGCGCGAGACCGCCTCGGTCCACTCGCTCAGCACCCGCTCCACGGTGGTCGTCCCGAAGGCGAACGCGGACGGCATCTCGGCCCACAGCATCAGACCCAGGCGGTCGGCCCAGTAGAGGAAGCGGGGGTCCTCCAGCTTCTGGTGGACGCGCAGCCCGTTGAGCCCCGCCTCCTTGGCCAGTTCGGCGTCCCGCCGCAGTTCGTCGGCGGTCGCCGCGAGATGGGAGTCGGGCCAGTAGCCCTGCTGGAGCGCGAATCGGAGGAAGCACGGTTTGTGGTTGAGCTGAAAGCCGCCCTCCTCCCAGCCGATGTCCCGTAGACCGAGGTAGGACGTCAGACGGTCGAGGGTCGCGCCCCCGTCTCCCTCCGCGGCCCCCGCGTCCGTCAGCGTCACCGTCGCGTCCACCAGGTGCGGGTGGTCCGGGCTCCACAGCAGGGCGTCGAGGTCCTGGGCGTGGCGCAGCGCGGGAACCGCTATCTCGAACACCGTCTCCCGCTCGTCCGCCAGCACCCGCTGTTCCGCCAGCAGCCGTTCGCCCAGCCTCAGCGCTACGTCCACGCGCACCGCGCACCCGGGCCAGCGGCTCAGCCGCAGCGCGCAGCGCACCCGGGCGTGCGCAACGTCCGGCGTCCAGTGCAGGGTCGTCACGTGCAGGTCCGGCACCTCCTCCAGCCACACCGGCTGCCAGATCCCGGACGTGCGGTGGTACCAGATGACGTGCGGGGCATCGCGCCAGTCCTGTTTGCCGCGCGGCTGCGTGACGTCCAGCGGCTGGTCCTCGGCGCGCACGACGAGGACCTGCTCCCCGCCCGGCTCGACGGCGTCGGTCAGATCGCACGTGAAAGGCGTGTGCCCGCCCTCGTGGTACCCGACGGGGCGGCCGTTCAGCCACACCTCGGCCCGGTGGTCGACCGCTCCGAAGTGCACCAACAGCCGGCGCCCGGCCGGGGGAGCGGTCACCTCGACGCTGCGCCGGTACCAGAGCACCGGGTGGTGCGAACTGTCGCCGATGCCCGAGGCTTTCGACTCCGGCGGGTAGGGCACGGTGACGGTCGCCGTGTACGGGGAGGTGGTGTCCGGTTCCATCCAACGCTCGGCGCGCCCGCGGTCGGTGTCGTCGTACGCGAACTGCCACGGGCCGCCGAGGTCGCGCCAGTCCGGGTCACGGACGAGCTGCGGGCGCGGGTGGCCCGCGAGGTCCAGGTGGGTCAGGGGCATGCGAAGAACTCCGGTGGTGGGGAACGAGGGTGAACGGGGGAGGGGAGACGACCGTCAGGCCGCCTTCGCGCCCCCGGCGGAGCGGATCTCCACCGCGGCCGCGGCGAAGGCCAGCGGCCCCGGCAGCAGGGGCACCAGCAGCGGCACCGACCAGGCCAGCAGCGCGGCCAGTACCACGGCGGCGGCCAGCAGCGCGCTGCCGCGCGGGTCGCCGAGCGAGCGGGCCAGGCTCTCGCGGGCGGACAGCTGGTGCGGTGCGTCCAGCGCGGTGGCCCGCAGTGCCACGAGGGCGGTGGCGAGTACGGTCAGCGCCAGCGCGGGCGCCACCACCGCAGCTCCCGGCAGGGCACTGCGCACCAAGGCGGCGTCGATCAGCACGACCGCCACGAGCAGCGGCGGGAGCAGCCCGGCAGCCAGCGAACCGACGGTGACCCGGGCGCGCAGGCGGCGCAGATACCCGGCCGCCGTCACCGGGGCCCTGCCGCTCGCGCCGTCCCGCAGCGTCGCGGCCCCGGCGGCGAAGGCTGCCGGAGCGGTCACGATGGGCAGGCAGGCGAGTGCCGTCACGAGGCCGACGAGCAGCATGTCCGCGAAGAGGGTGAACCCACTGCCGAAGAGTTCTCCGGGCTCACGGCGGTCGGCCGGGCGGAGCGGGGCGAGGCGGGCGGGTGCGTGGGTCATGGTGCTCAGCCCTTCAGACCGGTGGTCGCCATGCCCTGCACCAGATAGCGCTGGAAGACGAAGAAGAACAGCACGATCGGCAGCACGGAGATCACCGACATCGCGAACATCGGCCCGTAGGCGGAGGTGCTGGACTGGTCGACGAAGGAGCGCAGGGCGAGGGTGATGGTGAACTTCTCCGGGGCGAACAGATAGATCATCTGCGTGAAGAAGTCGTTCCACGTCCAGATGAACGTGAAGATCGCCGTGGTGATCAGCGCGGGCCGGGTCAACGGCAGCGTGATCGACAGATACGTACGGAACGGGCCGCAGCCGTCGATCCGCGCGGACTCCTCCAGCTCGCGCGGCAGCCCGCGCATGAACTGCACGATGAGGAAGACGAAGAACGCCTCGGTCGCCAGGAACTTCGGCAGGATCAGAGGCCAGTAGGAGTCCACCATGCCGAGCTGGTTGAAGATGATGTACTGCGGGATCAGCACCACGTGATGCGGCAGCATCAGCGTCGCCACCATGAAGGCGAACATCACCCGGCTCATCCGGAACCGCAGCCGGGCGAAGGCGTAGGCGGCCAGCGAGCACGACAGCACATTGCCGAGAACGGCCCCCGTGGCGATCAGCAGCGTGTTGCCGAGGAGACGGCTCACCGCGACCCCGGAGACCCCCTCCAGCGCCGTCGTGTAGTTCGACCACTCCAGGCTGCTCGGCCACAGGTCCAGGCTGGTGACCACCTCCTCGGCCGGCTTGAGCGAGGTCGCCAGCAGCCAGGCCAGCGGATACAACAGGACGAGCAGCCCCAACAGAGCGAGCGTGTGCGGCGCCCAGCGCCTGACGGCGAGATTCATCGCCCCTCCTCGTCCGCGTAGAAGACCCAGGACCGGGACGTCCTGAAGAGCACCAGCGTGACCACGCCGATGGCGATCAGCAGCAGCCAGGCCATGGCCGCCGCGTAGCCCATGTGCGAGGCGGTGAACCCGCGTTCGTACAGATACAGCGTGTAGAACATCGTCGAGTCGGCGGGGCCGCCGGTGCCGCCGCTGATGGCGAAGGCCGGGGTGAACACCTGGAACGACTGGATCATCTCCAGCACCAGGTTGAAGAAGACCACCGGCGAGAGCATCGGCACCGTGATGGAGACGAACTGCCGCCAGCGGCCCGCCCCGTCCAGCGCCGCCGCCTCGTACAGGTCCGGCGAGATCTGCTGGAGACCGGCCAGGAAGATGACCATCGGCGCACCGAACTGCCACACGGTCAGCAGCACCACGACGAACACCGTCAGATCGGGATCGCCGACCCAGCCGCCGCTGTCGACGCCGATCGCCCCGAGCAGGTCGGGGACCGTACCGCCGTCGTTGAAGAGCGCCCGCCACACCAGGGCGACGGTCATGCTCGCACCGAGCAGGGAGGGTGCGTAGAAGGCGGAGCGGTAGAAGGAACGGCCGCGGCCGAGATTCTTGAGCAGCATCGCCGCGCCGAGCGCGAGGACCAGCTTCAGCGGCACGGCGACCACCACGTACAGCAGGGTCGTGCCGACCGAGCGCCAGTAGCGCGGGTCCTCGGTGAGCATCTCCGTGTAGTTGCGCAGCCCGACCCAGCGCGGCGCCTCGAAGAGGTTGTAGTCGGTGAACGAGAGATAGAGGGACACCGCCATGGGGACGAGCGTCAGGACCGCCGCCCCGAGCATCCACGGGGTGAGGAAGACGTAGGCGGGCCACTGCTTCTCCCGCCGGACGCGGCGGCGCTTGGGGCCTCCGGGCCGGGGCGGTCCTGGCGCCCGGTCGGCGCCCGCGGGCGCCTTGGCCGACACCGTGCTCATGACCGCAGCTCCCGCTTCGCCTCGTCGATCAGTTCGCGCGCCGCCTGCCGGGGGGTGGCCAGGCCGTACATGACGCGTTGGTACGTGCGGTTGAAGGCGGTCTGGATCGCCACGTCGCCTCGCGGTGGCGCGGTCGGCGGCGCGTCCAGGCCGTACTCCTCCATCCGCAGCGCGTACCGGTAGATGTCCAGCTCCGCCCCCTTGAGCGTCTTGGCGACGCGGGCGGCGATGGTCCGGTTCGGGGGAGTGGACCGGGAGAAGCCGAGGATGTCCCCGGCTCTCGGGTCGTTGAGGAGAAAGTCCACCAGCGCGGTCGCCTCCTTCGGATGCTCGGTGTGCGCCCCGACGCCGAGGAGCATCGACGGCTTGAAGTACGCGCCCTGGCGGCCGCCTGTCGTCGGTACGGGCGCGAACCGCACCTGCTCGCCGAGCAGCGCCGGATAGCCGGGGAACGGCGCGTCCCAGGTGAAATCGGCGGCGGCCAGCCGACGGCCCATCGGGGATGTCTCGGTACTGGTCGCCTGGGAGGTGTCCTCGGCCCGCGCGACGACCCCGTCGTCGCGCAGGTCGTCGCAGAAGGTCCAGAACTCCGTGAGGTCGTCCTCCGTGAAGCCCAGCCGGGTCTGGCTCGCGTAGAGCCGGCCGCCCCGGCTGCGCAGCCACACCTCGAAGACGTCCTCGTTGACGCCACCGTCGTTGGCGCCGCCCACCGTGCGCCCGTCCGGCGCCCGCTCGCCCAGCGCGGTGATGCGCCGGTTGGCCGCCGCCCACTCCCGCCAGGTCCAGCCGGGGTGCGGGGTGGCCACCCCCGCCTTCCTGTACAGCCGGGTGTCGTACGCGAATCCCGTGATGCCACGGCCCATCGGCAGGGCGTACTGCTCGTCCTCGTATGTCCCGGTGCGCACGAACTCCGCGTCCATCTCGTCGCTGCGGATCGCCCCCTCGGACAGGGCAGCGGAGAGCGACAGGAGCGCGCCGCCGCCCGCGTACTGCGACACCTGCCGGTAGTCCAGCTGCGCCACGTCCGGGATGCCGCCGCCCGCCGCCTGGGTGGCGAGCTTCTGCATGTACGAGCCGAAGTCGGCGTTGGAGGTGGCGACCCTGACCCTCGGGTTCTCCTTCTCGAAGAGACGGACGGCTCGTTCGGTGCGTTCGGCACGGTCGTCGTTGCCCCACCAGGAAAAGGTGAGCGTGACGCCTTTGGACGAGCCGCCGCCGGTGGCGGAGCAGGCGGACAGCGACCCCGCCAGGGCGGTGCCGACACCGGCCCCGGCGGCGGCCAGGAAGGCGCGCCGGCCCGGGAGATGGCGTCGGCACTCGGGGGGCTCGGACATGGTTCCCTCCAGGGGAGGAGAGTCGGATGGGGAGGGGCCCCGACGAGGGGCGATGGGCCCGATGAAGGGCATGAGGCCGGGGGCCGGCGGACGATCGGCGGGCCGGATGCGCCGGCGGGCGGCCGGCGCGTCCGAGGGCTCGACGGGCGGTCAGATGCCCTGGTACACGGCCAGCCGGCCGCACATGCCGAACCGGCCCGTGGCCGTCGGTCCGGTCGAGGCGACCCGGGCCCCGTCGAGATGGTGTACGTCCTGCTCGCGCAGCGCGTCGAGATGACCGCCGGTCGCCCGGGCGGCGGCCTCGGCGCCCTCGCGCCACCGCCGCTCCCAGTCGTCCAGCCGGGGCCGCACCAACGCGGCGGCCGCCCGCTGGAAGTCGGCCAGCGGACCCGGGGCACCGGCCTCCGTGGCCGCGCGCAGCTCCAGGAACTGCCGGGTCGCCAGGTCGCGTCGGGCCCGGGCGACCCGCGCCTGTTCCGCCTCGGGGAGATCGGCGGGGATGCGGACGGCGTCCGCGTACGTCGCCTCGTCGACGAGCCGGTCCGGCGGCAGGGTGAGGACCGCGTCACCGGCCTCCGGCAGCCCGCTGTTCTGCATCACCACGGTGATCTCCAGACCGCCGTCGTTCACCAGCCGGTGGATCGTGCCCGGGGTGAACCAGGCCACCACGCCGGGCTCCAGTGGCGTCTCCCGGTAGCCCGAGGTGGTCAGCGTCTGGACCGTCCCGCGCCCGGCGGTCACCACGTACCCCTCGGTGCAGGCCAGATGGAGATGCGGGGTGCCGCCGCCGGGCAGGCCCTCCACGGTCGGCCAGTCGTAGACGCTGAGCCGGGACACCCCGACCGCGCCGGGGAAGCCGTCGTACGCCGAGGTCACCACGGGTGCGCCTCCAGGTGGGCGGCGACCCGCTCCCGGTCCCAGGCCCCGTCGGCCACATGGACGCGGTAGCCGCGGGTGAGCGCGTCGCCGGGGGCGAGGACCAGCTCCTCGGAGAAGGCCCAGGAGGGGGCGACTGCGGCGAAGGGACCGTTGCGGACGAACCAGTGCGCCGGGTGTGTTCCCTTCTCTCCGAGGTGGTCGTTGGAGCGCGCGTGTTCGAAGACGACGGTGGCGTGGCCGTCGCGCCCGTCGTGCTCGCCGCTGTAGGCCAGCCACGCGGCCTGACTGCCCATCAACTCCGTTGCTCGACCGTCGTTCTCGGCGGTGAAGACGTGGCCGTCGCGGAAGGCGCGCGGTCCGCGCCAGAAGAGCCCGGTGTACCCGGCGGCGGGGCGGCCGTGCGTGGTCGGGCTTCCGAAGCGCAGCGGCACCTCGCGCCGGTTGGTGATCGAAGACCTCCAGGTCAGCGACCAGATGCCCGTGTCCTCGTCGACGTCACGGACCTCGACGCGGCGCTCCTCCTCGGCCCACAGCGCGCCGTCGTGCGGGTGCCAGGTGAGGTGCTCGGCGATGACGGCGCGGTCGGGCGCGACGGCCACCTCCTCGAAGGCGACGTGGCTCATCGAACCGATCCGGTCCGGCAGGGCGAGGTATCCCTCGCCGTGCACGTAGGTGTTGCCGCCCCACAGGTTCTGCCCCGACAGGTGTGAGGCCGTGAGCTGGAGCCCTTTGTGCCAACGGTGGTCGTTGGGGCGGTAGCCGGTGACCGTCGCACCGGACAGTGTGCGGATCGGGTGCAGATACGGCTTGGGGGCCTCCCAGTCCGCTTCGGGCCGGTAGACGTAGGAGAGCAGGTCCGTCGTCCCGTGCGAGACGGTGATCCGGTCCCCGTGGACGTGGATCAGCGAGAGAGTCATGCGCGGTCCTCCTCAGGGACGCCCGCCGGGGCCCAGCCCGGGGCGCCGCCGTGCAGTGCGGTGTAGTAGGGGTCGCCCGGGCCGATCTCCCCCGCCCGGACGGTGGTACCGGTGAACGCGGATTTGTACAGCGCGGTGATCAGCTCCAGCGTCCGACGGCCGCCCCCGCCGCTGGTCCGGTGGCGGCGGCCCTGGGCGATGTCCTGGACGAGAACGCGGAGCTGGGCGAGGTGGGAGCTCGGTTCGTCGGCGCCGAAGTCCCGCCACTCGCGTGCCGTCTCCACCGGCACGCCGGGCGCGGGGGTGATGCGCCAGTCCGCGTTGCCGTAGCCGTACAGATGCGTCAGCTCGACCGTGGCCAGCTCGCAGTCGATACGGATGCGGCTCACCTCGTCCGGGCTGAGCACGCTGTTGACCAGGGTGGCGACGGCGCCCGAGGCGAAGCGGATCTGCGCGGTGGAGACGTCCTCGGTCTCCACGTCGTGGACCAGGCGCGCGACCATTCCGTGCACCTCGGACCATGGGCCCAGCAGGTCCAGCAGCAGATCGGTCTGGTGGATGCCGTGGCCCATCGCCGGTCCGCCGCCCTCGGTGGCCCACCGCCCGCGCCACGGCACCGCGTAGTAGGCGGTGTCGCGGTACCAGGTGGTCTGGCAGTGGGCGACCAGAGGCCTGCCCAGCGCCCCACGTTCCAGCAATGCCCGGACATGCCGCGCCCCCGAACCGAATCGGTGCTGGAAGACGATGGCCGCGTAAGGATCGCCCGGGCCACCGGTCCCGGCCGCCTCGATCGCGTCGTAGTCGGCGAGCGACGGGCACGGCGGCTTCTCGCACCACACCCAGGCGCCCGCCTTCAGCGCGGCCACGGACTGCTCGCGGTGCACGGCGGGCGGGGTGCACAGCACGACCAGGTCCGGCCGCACCTCCGCGAGCATCGCCTCCACGTCTGTGCCGTGGTACGGGATCGACTCCTCGACGGCGAGGAGACGAGCCGCCGCCTCGACGACGTCCACTGCCGCCACTACCTCCACCCGCCCTTCGGCGGCGAGCGTCCGCAGCGCGGGCAGGTGGCTGGTGCGGGCGATTCCTCCCGCGCCGACCACGGCGGTGCGCAGCGGGGAGGGCGAGCGGTGCGCAGACATGAAGCCCCTCTCGTGAGGCGGTCGGGACGGGGTGGCGAACGGCGGGCGCGTGTGCACGTGACGGTCCACGCGCCCGGGGCAGCCCGGCGGGGTGAAGCCGTTCGGAGGCCGGGAACGGCCTGGCCGAACTCCTCTGTTCCAACGTTGTAACCGCCGTGTGTCTCCGAGGTCAACCCTCCGTCGACAAGGAATCCGCGGACCGTCCTACCGGGGACAGGAGGCCCTGAACGGTGCATAATCAAGAAAGGCGAAGATGGGGGGACGGTTCATGGCGGCGGTCACGCTGAAGGACGTGGCGGAGCGCGCAGGCGTATCGATCAAGACGGTGTCCAACGTTGTACGCAACGCGCCACGGGTCTCCGAGGCGACCCGGAGCCGGGTGCTGGCGGCGGTGGGGGAGCTGGGCTACCGGCCCAACCCCTCGGCCCGACGACTGCGCACGGGCCGCAGCGGCCTGATCGCGCTCGCCGTCCCGGATCTCGGTACTCCGTACTTCGCCGAACTGGCGCACCACGTCGGACGTGAGGCGTCGTCGCGCGGCTTCACCGTGCTGATCGAGGAGACCCGGGGCGACGCCCGCGAGGAACTGCGTCTGGCGACCGGGGTCGGTGCCTCGCTGCTGGACGGGGTGATCCTCTCGCCGCTGCGGGTGTCGCCGGGTGATCTCGCGCCGGTGGCCGACGAGTTCCCGCTGGTGCTGCTCGGTGAGCGCGACTACGGCAGCGGCCAGGTCGTGGCCGACCACGTGCTGATCGACAACGTGGCCGCCGCCCGGGAGGCAACCGCGCACCTCGCGTCGCTCGGTCACACCAGGATCGGGGCGATCGGCGCGGACGAACAGCGGTCGGCCACCAGCAGACAGCGTCTCGAAGGCTTTCAACAGGCGCTGCACGAGGCGGGGTTGACCTATGACCCGAGACTCGCAGCGCGCGTAGGCGAGTTCGACCGGACCAACGGGCTCGCGGCCATGCGCAGGCTGCTCGAACTGCCCGCAGCCGCCCGGCCCGACGCCGTCTTCTGTTTCAGCGACCTGCTCGCCGTGGGCGCCCGCAGAGCGCTGTACGAAGCGGGCCTCGACGTTCCCGCAGACGTGGCGCTGGCGGGCGTGGACGGTTCGGGGGAGGCACTCTACGCGACGCCTTCGCTGACCTCCGTGGTTCCCGACAAGGCGGTCATCGCCGCACTGGCCGTGGACTGTCTGGCAGCCCGGATCGGTGCCGAGGGTCCCCTGCCGTACGAGGTCCGCATCGCACCGCACCGGCTGGAGGTACGGGAGTCCACGGACGGGGTGCGACGGCCTCTGCCCGGGTAGCGGCAGCTCCTCCCGCGACGGAACGCGGAGGGCTCACAGACGTCGCCACCCGGACGGGACCGGCCACCGGCCGCGACCGGTTCTCCGGCAGCCGGGCGAGCACCGTCGTCACGGGCGGCGCGTCCGTCTCGGGGTGGTGCTGGAGCAGTCCAGCCGCCGGGTCCGGCTCACCGATGCGGGAGCGGTGCTGCTGACAGAGGTGCGTGCGCTCCGCGCGGCGGAGTCCGCCGAGCGCCGTACCCGGGAAGCAGCCGAGCGGCGGGCGCGTATCGCCCTGGCGGTCGAAACCACGGCCGAGTGGCCTCGGGGAGAGGCCCCACCCCGTCCTCCCCGCCCTCTGAGCGGAGGCGTTCTGCCGGTCCGTACCGGCTACTGCCGCCGCATCTCCGCTCACCGCCGCAATGACGTGCAGCGTGCGCTGGAAGCTGCGGAGGGCCGTATCTCTTTAAGCTCTCGCAACGTCCCTGCGATTTGACTGCGGGGGCTGGCCCACCTGGGGTCCGCAGAGAGGATTCATCATGCAACTCAGGCGAACCTGGGGACTCGGTCTGGTTACCGCCGCAGTGCTGATCGGCGGCGGGGCGACGATTGCCCATGCTGCGTCCGGCGCCTCCCACCGTGGCGGGGACCGCCCCGCGGTGGTTCTGCCCGAGAGGGAGGGCGCGGGCAGCTCGGCGGGGGACTCACAGGCGTACCCCCTGCCCGAAGAGGACCGTCCCGGTACGCCTGCCGGTGATGAGACCTACCGCCCCTGATCCGGCACTGCTTTAAGGTAGCCCGGTGCCGGGACGGCCACCCCGGCACCGGGCGCGACAGTCTGCGAAGCTACCGCCGGGCCACCCGTCATGGATGGGAGGGCCCGGAAGGACTGCGGGGGACGGGAGGAGCAGGGACGTGAAAGTCCTTGTGGTGGAGGACGAGCCTCTGCTCGCGAAGGCGCTGCGAATCTGTCTGCAGCGAGACTCGATGACGGTCGACGCGACCGGTGACGGGGGAACAGCTCTGGAATTGCTGGAGTGCAACGACTACGACGCCATGGTGCTCGACCGTGACATTCCGGTCGTGCACGGTGATGAGGTATGCCGGCGCACTGTCCACGCGTATCCGCAGGTAGGGGTGTTGATGCTGACCGCCGCTGGTCGGCTGGATGACCGCGTGGCGGGTCTGCGACTCGGCGCGGACGACTACCTGGCCAAGCCTTTCGAGTTTCCTGAGCTCATTGCCCGGCTCCGGGCGATCTCGCGACGTACGGGACCCCGGCTCCCCACGCTGCTCCAGGCCGGTGACCTGGTCCTTGACCCCTTCACTCGCCAGGTCTCCCGCTCCGGCTTCCCACTGAGCCTGACCAATAAGGAATTCGCCGTCCTCGAACAGCTTTTACGTGCAGGCGGCGGAGTGCTGAGCGCCGAGGACATTCTTGCCAAGGCATGGGACCGAAACGCCGATCCCTTCACCAACTCCCCCCGGGTCGTCATTTCCACCTTGCGTCGCAAGCTCGGCCACCCCTGGCCCATCGAGACCGTTGCCGGCGCCGGGTACCGCATCATCCCCGAGCAGGCATCGCGTCCTCAGAAGGATCAGGACTTCCCCCGATGACCTCTCGGCGATTTTCGGTGAAGGCCCGGGTCACCATCGTGTTCGGGGCGATGCTCACCATCAGCGCCGCCCTGCTCATCGTGCTGGTAGTGGTTCTTATGGCGTACGTGCCGCAATACACCCTCACTCCGGTCGACGTGACGCTCGTCCCCGGTCAGGTACCGAGTTCGACCAGGTCATCCAGTGACCCCATCACCGTGTCGAGCCCCGGTGACCTCCTGCGCCTCCTGGCCGTTTTCTCCTCTCTCGCCTTTCTCATCGTCATCGTGATCGGCGCATTGCTCATGCGTGTAGTGGTCAGCCGCGCTCTGGCGCCCCTCGCCGACATCGACGCCGCGGCACGCAGCGCGGTCGCCGGCGACCTCAGTTCCCGCGTGGACGCTGGGGGTCCGTCCGATGAGGTCACCAGCCTCGCCCGCTCGTTCAACGCGATGCTGGCCCGACTTGAGAGATCTTTCGACGCCCAGCGCCAGTTCGCTGCCAACGCCTCGCACGAGCTCCAGACGCCGCTCGCGGCCGGTCAGGCAGTTATCGACGTGGCCCTGGGCGACCCGGATCTGGGCCATCTGCGCGATGTGCTTACTGATCTCCGCCAGCTCAGCACCCGCAGCACACAGACAGTGAGAGCGCTCCTCGATCTTGCAGCAACGGAGGACGGCGAACTCAACCGGCAGAGCGTCGCGCTGGACGCCGCAATCCACCAGGTGCTGAGTGAACACCGACCCCGAGCAGCCGACGCGGACGTCGAGCTACGAATCTCCTCAACCCCCCCAGCCCAGGTCAAGGCCGATCCGGTACTGCTGCGGCTGATGTTGGACAACATCGTCAGCAACGCCATCCAGCACAACACGAGGCCCGGAACGGTAGACGTCAGTCTCACGGTCGACGCTGAGCAGGCTCTCTTCAGCATCAGCAACTCCGGACCCGTCCTCTCCGCCGAACAGGCTGCCCAGGTCACCCAGCCGTTCTACCGGGCTCAGGGCCGGACGGTCAGCGTCACCGGGAGAACTGGACGCGGTCTGGGCGCCGCGCTGGTCGCCCGTATTGCGGAGCGACACAGCTGGCCGTTGGGCGTGACCGCGCGACCAAACGGCGGTCTTCTTGTCAGTGTCCGGATGCCTTGTGGCCCATGCCGGAGGACAGTCCTGAAAGGCCGTTGAGCTCGCGCCGGCACACGGTCCTCCAGTAGCCCTTGCCTCCAGACGGTTTGGCTCACAAGACGTCTTCCCCCGGGCACCGGGGGACGTCAGTAGACGAGGTGCTCATCGGGCTGAGTACCCGCGCGCCACGAACCGAGGGCATTCCCGGCATGATGGACACCTCCTGGGTCAGTCCGGGGCCCCACGGACCTTCCGGGTGCATCGGCGACCGGTTGGGCGGATGGCCCGTCTGACGTGCGTGGTCGTGTGTTCTCCCCGCGGTAGTCAACAGGGCGCTGCCTGCCGGGCCACCCTGAGTGCGCGCACACGTAAACCGGTGACGGGCAGCCGGTCTGAAGCCGCGTGGTGCGATCTCGACGACCAGGCCGAGCGCCGGAAGCGCGACGACGGTGCCGTCGACGCGCTTCTCGGTGTTGCCGGGCAGCGTCTGGGAGTCCTCCTTGTGAAGATGGGGGTTCCGCCGTCGAGTCGAGTTGTTGGCGAGTGGCTGCTCGGAGCCGGCGCCTGGTTCAGACGGTCGGGACGGTGCCGCCGTCGATCACGTACTCGGCGCCTACGATTGCCGATGCGCGGTCCGAGACCAGGAACCCGACCAGGTCCGCGATTTCCTCGGTGTTCGCGAATCGTCCCAGGGGTACTCCGCCGAGGGAGTCGTAGATGGTCTGCTTGGCCGCTTCACGCGTGAGTCCGTTGCCCTCGGCGATCCGGTCCACGAACCTCTCGTAGGCTTCGGTCTCGATTCCGCCGGGGCTGATTGCGTTGACCCGTACGCCGCGCGGCGCGAGCTCATTGGCCAGTCCCTTGCTGTATGTGCGCAGCGCGGCCTTCGCTGCTGCGTAGGCCAAGGACGCGTCGTACTGGGGCAGCTCGCGCTGGATCGAGGTGAAGTGCAGCACCACGCCTGACCCGGACCCGATCATTGCCGGGAGAAGAGCTCGATCCAGGCGCACCGCTCCCAGGAGATTGAGGTTCAACTCGGTGAGCCACTGGTCATCGGTGATGACAGCGAATCCACCGGACGGCGTCGACGCCCCGCCGACGACGTGCACCAGGATGTCGAGTGTGCCGCCGGTCTCTGCGATGCGAGCGGCTACGGCGCTGGTTCCTTCTATCGTCAAAATGTCCGCTTCGATGAAGCGGTCAGGGTGCTCGTACCCGTCGGGCATCGTTCGCGCCGTCACGTAGACGTCGGCACCCATCTCGCGCAGTCGATCCGCGACGGCCTTGCCCGAACCCTTCGAACCGCCTGTGACCAGCGCCCGGCGGCCGTCGAGACGATCGCGATCTGAACCAGACATTCTTCTCTCCACTGAGGATCGAGGTAGCGCGGGTTCGGTCAGGCGGGGTGGTTGGCGATGACGAGTTCGGCGATGAGGTCGTCGCGCAGCGTGAACCGGTAGTCGAGCTCGGCGATGCCACCCGGGAAGGTGCCTTCGAGCCGCACGGTTACCACCCAGTGGGCGTCATCGACGCGGTGAGCGCCGATCTGCTCGGTCGTGTATGCGAACTCGGATCCGGCGTCCCGCAGGAACGCGTGGGCCTCCTCCCGGCCGCGGAAGGTCTCGCCCTGGTCGACGACCACCGCGTCCTCGGCGAGGAACGACGAGGCGGTGTCGGCGTCGCGGACGACGTGGGCGGCGAAGAACTGGCGCACGGTGGTCGGGAGCAGATCGGACGGGAGATCGGTGTGCTGTGTCATGAGCCCACCGTGTGACCTCACGGCGCGGGAGGGTCAAGCCGTGGACTCTCCCCCAGGGGGAGCGTTCAGAATGAGGGGATGCTGACCATCGGCGAGTTCTCGCGGCTGACCCACTTGAGCGTGCGGACCCTGCGCCGCTATCACGAGGCGGCCTTGCTGGAACCCGCCGTGGTGGACGAGACCACCGGTTACCGCTACTACGGCGTCGACCAAATCCCGACCGCGCAGGTCATCCACCGGCTTCGCGAGCTCGATGTCCCCCTGATCGATGTGCAGCGGATCCTGCGGACCCCCGACCCCGGCGTCCGGGCGGCCCTGGTCGCGGACCACCTGCAACGCCTTGAGGACGTGCTCGACCGCACCCGGGCCGCGGTCGTGTCGCTGCGCCGCCTGCTCCGGCCCGACCCGGCGCCCATCGACGTCCAGCTGCGTGCGGAGCCCGCCCGGACGGTCGCGGCGGTGGAGGCCGTGGTCGGGCATCGCGACATCGAGACCTGGTACGCAGGCGCGATGGCCGAATTGGAGGCGGCCGTCGGCGCCGACATGACCGGACCGCCGGGCGGCAACTACGACAACGCCCTTTTCGAGCAGGAGCGCGGCCACGCGGTCGTGTACCTGCCGACCGCCACCCCACCTCGCACCGGGCGCGTGCACCCCATGATCCTGCCGGCCGTGGAACTGGCCGTCACCACCCATGTCGGCGAGCACGACGGCATCGAGGTCACGTACGGCGAGCTCGGGGCCTGGGTGGTGGGGAACGCGATGTCGGTGGCCGGGCCGGTGCGGGAGGTCTACGTGGTCGGCCCCCGTGACACAAGCGATCCCGCCGCCTGGCGCACCGAGATCGGCTGGCCGGTCTTTCGTGTCACCTGAAGCGGTCAGTGCGGGGCGGAGGCTTGGAACGACGGGGCGCACGCCTTGAGCCTCGCGCCTTCCCGAGCGGGGGCGTCCGGCACGGAAAGAAGTCCTCTCCAGGCGAAGAAGCGTATCGGGTCGTACGCGCGTTTCCGCATCGAGGGCGGCGGCCGGATGGTGGTCTCGCAAGCCGTGGGCGTGCTGCTGGCCCCCCTCACGTGAGGAGGGCCAGATCAGCCCACTGAGCGATCGGCGTCTCTATCCGGAGATAGGACCGGGCCCGCCGGCGTCCCCCCCCGCGCTGACCCCGGCGGCGAGTCGCGAGGCCCGCCGCCGTACCCCTTCCCGCGGGAGCCGGTGGACCGCTCAGCACCGTCGCCCCCGGACCGATGGTGCGAACTACCCGGCGGCCAGGTTCTGTTCAGCCGAGTCGCGCCGTCAGTGACTCTGTTCCGGAGTGCGCTGTCAGCAGCGTGCCCTCCGCGGATGGCCCGGGGAGCCGTACGTGCCAGGGGCCCGCCGCGCGTTCGGCCCGTACGTTCAGGACGTCGCCGTCGCGCCGGGTGTGGAAGACCGCCGCGGTCGATCCGTCGGCGGCGGGGATCCGCGTGGTCACCTGATCTCCGTCCGCCGGTTCGTGGACCCGCAGGGTGACTCCGTCGGCCCAGTCGTAGACCGCGCCGTCGGCGCTCCCCCCGAAGGGGACGACGGAGCCTGGCCGGGCGAACAGGGGCAGGCTGTCGAAGCCGTACGTCTCGCGCCGCCAGACCGGGCCGCGCACCCGCTCACCGGTGAGGACATGGGTCCAGACGCCTTCGGGCAGGTAGTACTCCACGGTGCCGCTCTCGCTGAACACCGGCGCCACCAGCAGATCGCCGCCGAGCATGTACTGCCGGTCCAGGGTGTGACAGGACGGGTCGTCGGGGAATTCCAGCACCATCGCGCGCATCACCGGCGTGCCGTGCCCGGCCGCCTGCCGGGCCGCCTCGTAGAGGTAGGGCATGAGCCGGTGCTTGAGCCGGGTGAAGTCGCGGGTGACCTCGACGGCTTCCTCGTCGTAGTCCCAGGGCACCCGGTAGGACTTGCTGCCGTGCAGTCTGCTGTGCGAGGAGAGCAGGCCGAACTGTGCCCAGCGCTTGAACACCGCCGGTGTCGGTGTCCCCTCGAAGCCCCCGATGTCGTGGCTCCAGAAGCCGAAACCGGACAGCCCCAATGAGAGCCCGCCGCGCAGCGACTCGGCCATCGCGCCGAACGTGGACTCGCAGTCGCCGCCCCAGTGGACGGGGAACTGCTGTCCGCCCGCCGTGGCGGAGCGGGCGAAGAGGACGGCTTCGCCCTCACCGCGTTCCTCGGTGAGCACCTGGAAGACGGTCTCGTTGTAGAGCTGCGTGTAGTAGTTGTGCATCAGCTCCGGGTCCGAGCCGTCGTGCCAGACCACATCGGTGGGAATGCGCTCGCCGAAGTCCGTCTTGAAGCAGTCCACGCCCTGTCGGGTGAGAGCGCGCAGTTTCTCGGCGTACCAGTCTCTGGCGCCGGGGTGGGTGAAGTCCACCAGCCCCATGCCGGCCTGCCACAGGTCCCACTGCCAGACAGCGCCGTCTGCCTTGCGCAGCAGGTATCCCTGCTCGCGGGCCTCCTCGAACAGCGGGGACTTCTGCGCGATGTACGGGTTGATCCACACCGAGACCCGCAGGTCCCGCTCCTTCAGCCGGCGCAGCATCCCCTCCGGGTCGGGGAACACCTCGGGGTCCCAGGTGAAGTCGCACCACTGGTACTGGCGCATCCAGAAGCAGTCGAAGTGGAACACCCCGAGAGGGATGTCGCGTTCGGCCATGCCGCTCACGAACCGGTTCACCGTCTCCTCGTCGTAGGAGGTGGTGAAGGACGTCGACAGCCAGAGCCCCAGGGACCAGGCGGGGGGCAGCGCGGGGCGGCCGGTGAGCGC
This sequence comes from Streptomyces parvus, assembly GCF_032121415.1. Taxonomy (NCBI): domain Bacteria; kingdom Bacillati; phylum Actinomycetota; class Actinomycetes; order Kitasatosporales; family Streptomycetaceae; genus Streptomyces; species Streptomyces parvus. The sequence continues at coordinate 6,884,193 of NZ_CP135079.1, forward strand.
GGTGTAGCGGTCGATGATCTCTTTGGGCGTCGGCCCGTGGATGACGAAGTACTCGACCGACTGGCCGGGGACGCTGAACTGCACCTGGCCGACGGACTCGGAGCCGATCTCGTAACTGACCCGGCCGGGGTGGTTGACGAAGACGCCGTAGCCGCGGTTGGTCAGATGGAACGGGACGTTCTTGTACGCCTGCTCGCTGGCGGTGCCGCCGTCGGCCTGCCAGATGTCGACCGTCTGGCCGTTCTTGACGAACGGAGTGAAGCGTTCTCCGAGCCCGTAGACCAGTTCACCTACGTCCAGAGCGAGTTGGCCCACCGAGTGGTGCTCTCCGCCGGCGGTGGTGGCGAAGCCCGTACCGCGCCTGCCCGCCGAGGTAAGAGGCCGACCGTCGGCGCGGAAGTCGAGTCGCCACGGCGCTTCGGTGTCCACTCGCAGGGACAGCGCGCCGCTGGTCAGTTCCACCGTCGAGCCGTCACGGGTGATTTTGGGGGTGTGGTCCGGGGCCGAGTTCAGTGTGAAGTGGGGGCCGCGGTCGACACAGCCCGTGTGGTGGCTGGAGCGGACGCCGATCACGCCTTCAGCGGGTGACCAGCATTCGACTGTCAGCAGGGGGCTGTTGAGGGTGTGGCCCCTGTTCTCGACTTGCCGGACGGGGGCGTAGAGGGTGAGGCGGTCGTCCTCCACGCGGGTCTCGGCGACCTCGGTGGCGTACGAGGCGCTGATGCCGTCGCGCATGAGCCAGTAGCCGTCGGTGAACTTCATCGGTGGTGCATCTCCTGACCGGTGGATCGGGTGCTGGAGTGGGTGTGGTCATGGCCGCCCTTGGGGCCCCGGTGGGCGGCGATCAGGTCCCGGTACCAGCGGTAGCTGTCCTTCGGGACGCGTTCCAGGGTGTCGTAGTCGACCCGGACGATGCCGAAGCGCTTGCTGTAGCCGCGGGCCCACTCGAAGTTGTCCAGCAGCGACCAGACGTAGTAGCCGCGTACGTCAACGCCCTGGTCCATGGCATCGGCGAGCGCCGCGAGATGGTCGCGCAGGTAGGCCACCCGGTCGGTGTCGTGGATCGCGCCGTCTGCGTCGACCTGGTCGTCCTCGGACGAGCCGTTCTCGGTGATCAGCAGCGGTGGCAGAGCCGGGTAGCGCCGCCGCAGTCCGATCAGCAGGTCGGTGAAGGCGTGCGGGACCACGGGCCAGCCCATCGTGGTGTGGCGCACGTCCTGCCGCCACGATTCCTCGGCGCGGATATCCACGGCGCTACGGGTGGCCGGGTCCGGGTCCCGGTGAGGGACGGCGGAGATGGTGATCGGCCGGTAGTAGTTGATGCCGATGAAGTCCAACGGTGCGCCGATGAGGGACAGGTCGCCGTCGAGCCGGTACGTCCCGTCCGCCAGTTCGCCCCACGTCTGCGTCTCGTGCGCGGCGTAACGTCCTGCCAGGAGCGGCTCCAGCCAGACGTCGTTGTGCATCGTCTCCGCGCGCCGCACCGCCGCCAGGTCGGCCTCGCTGTCCGTGGCGGGCAGCAGGACGTCGGGGTTGAGCGTGATCCCGACGTCCGTGGCGCCGCTCTCGCGCAGGGCGCGGACGGCGAGCCCGTGGCCCACCAGCAGATGGTGGGCGGCGGCGAGAGCGCCGCGGCCCTCCCGGGCGCCGGGGGCGTGAGCGCCTGCGCCGTAACCGACGAAGGCGCTGCAATAGGGCTCGTTGAGGGTGATCCACCGCTCCACCCGGTCGCCGAGCCGCTCGGCGGCGATCCGGGTGTAGTCGGCGAAGCGTTCGGCGGTGTTCCGGACCCGCCAGCCGCCCCGGTCCTCCAGAGCCTGCGGCAGATCCCAGTGGTAGAGGGTCGCGGCGGGTGAGATACCGGCAGCGAGCAGTTCGTCGACCAGCCGGTCGTAGAAGTCGAGCCCTGCGGGGTTGCCGGGGCCGGCTCCGTCCGGCTGGACTCGGGGCCAGGAGATCGAGAACCGGTAGCTGTCGACGCCCAGACCGCTGAGCAGGGCGACGTCCTCGCGGTAGCGGTGGTAGTGGTCGCAGGCCACGTCGCCGGTGGCGCCGTCGGCGACCCGGCCGGGCTCACGGCTGTAGGTGTCCCAGATGGACGGGGTACGTCCGCCCACGTCGTGGGCGCCCTCGATCTGGTAGCTCGCCGTGGCGGCTCCGAAGAGGAAACCGTTCGGGAAGCGGGTGGGTACGGGAGTGCCGGGGCCGGCCGGGGCGCTGCGCACCCCGCGGTCGTCGGTGGAACTCATCAGGGGGAGGTGCCTTCACTTGATGGAGCCGCCGGAGACCCCGGCGGCGATGTACTTCTGGGCGAGGACGAGAAGGATCGCCGCGGGTACGGCCGACAGCACGGCGGTGGCCATCACGGCGCCCCAGTCGCTGACATGGGCCCCGACGAACTGGTAGATGCCGAGGGTGATCGGCCTGACGTCGTCGGTGGTGTTGAGAGTCAGGGCGAACATGAAGTCCGACCAGGCGAACAGGAACGTGAACAGGCCCGCGGTGATCAGCGCGTTGCGGCTCATCGGGAGCACGATGCGTACGAAGGCCGTGAACCGGTTCGCGCCGTCGACCAGCGCGGCCTCGACGACCTCACCCGGTATGGACACCATGAACGCGCGCAGCAGCACGATCGAGAACGGCAGGCCCAGCGACGCATCGGCGAAGATCAGCCCCAGATAGGAGTTGACGAGGCCCAGTTCCGCGTAGGCGCTGTACAGCGCGTTGGCGATCACGATGCCCGGCACCATCTGGGTGATGAGCGTGGTGAAGACGATGCTCCGGCCGCCGCGCAGGCCGAACTGCGCGAGCCCGTACGCCGCGGGGGCGGCCAGCGCCAGACAGACCGCGACGGCGCCGAGTGCCACGATGAGGCTGGTCAGGAGGGACTTGCCCTGGCTGCTGATGGCCGCTTCGAAGTTGGACAGGCTGAGGGAGGTGGGGAACCACTCGGTCGCCGCGATGCTCGTGTCCGGCTGAAGCGCGGTGTTGAGCATCCAGTAGACCGGGAAGAGCAGCAAGCCGAGGATGAGCAGCGCGGCGGTGGTGTTCCAGGGGCCGCGCAGGGTCGAGGGCCGCTTCATCGGTTTCACTTGGATCACTTCCCCGTTCCGAAGTCGGCCCGGTTGGCCCGTAGGTAGAGCACGGCGAAGACCGCGCTGATGACGATGAGGACGTTGCCGACGACGGCACCTTGTCCGAAGTCGAGTTGGAGGAAGGAGAGTTGATAGGTGACGGTGCCCAGAGTCTGTGTGGAGTCGGCCGGGCCGCCCGAGGTCAGTGCCAGGATCAGGTCGAGGATCTTCACCGTGGACATGAAGCCGAGCACCAGTACGACGGTGATCACCGGTCGTAGCAGCGGCAATGTGACACTGCGGAACGTGCGCCACGGGCTGGCGCCGTCCAGGGACGCCGCCTCGTAGAGCTCTCGTGGGATCTCCTGGAGCCCGCCGTAGAGGATCACCATGTTGAACGGGATGCCGATCCAGATGTTGACCATGATGGCCGAGAGCAGTGCCACGCTGGGACTGCTCAACCACGGCACGCCGCCGTCGGCCAGGCCGACGGCCTGGAGGGCCGTGTTGAGGATGCCGTGGTCCTGGTCGAGCATGCGTCGCCAGACGACGGCGGATACCACCATGGGGACCAGCCAGGGCAGCAGCAGGACGGCCCGGATGGCGCCGGAGAGCCGGAAGCGGCGGGAGAAGAAGACGGCGAGCGCGAGGCCGATGGTGAACTGGCCGGTGAGCGAGCCGACAGTGAAGACCGCGGTGTGCCACAGCGAGTCGGCGAACAGTTCGTTGGAGAACACCGCGCGCCAGTTGTCCAGCCCGGTGAAGGGGGCCTCGCCGGTGAAGTAGGTCGTCGGCGTGTACCGCTGGAAGCTCATGACGACGTTGCGCACCAGCGGGTAGCCGAAGAACAGCGCCATGTAGAGGAGCGCGGGCAGGACGAACAACCAGCGCAGCAGCGAATGCCCGTCGCGGCGTGGCTTCTTGAGAGTGGGGCGGGCGTTCTTCCCGGGCACGCCGGTGGAGGAGCTGGAGGAAGAGCCGGAGGGGGAGGGCGGCGCGGGGTCCAAGGACCCGGCCGGGGGGACGGCGGTGGTCATGGTGTCCTCACTTCTCCCCGGCCGATGCCTGTCGTTGCGCGTTCTTCAGAGCCGCTTCCGGCCCCGCCCTGCCGGTCAGCACCGACTGGAAGGCTCCGGCGAGCGCGTCGTTGACCACCGGCCAGCGGGTGCCGACCTTGGCGGTACGGGAGCGTGCCGTGGCCACCAGATCGACGAACGGGGCCAGTTCGGGGTGCTTCTCGGCGTACGAGGCCGCCGCGGACGCCCTGGTGGGCACGTTGTTCACCGACTCGCCCCAGGCGAGTTGGTTCCGCTCGCTGTTCAGGCAGGTGAGGATCTTCCCCGCGTTCTTCTCGCGTCCGCTGTCGTCGCTCTTCGGAACGGCCATCACCGTGCCGCCGATCGGCGCGACCGCGTCCTGGCCGGCCCGGGGGACGGGGATGGTGGCGACGGCCCAGTCGACCTTGTCCTGCGCGCTGAGCACCGGCACCTGCCACGGCCCGTTGATCATCATGGCCGCGCGGCCCGCGACGAACTGGTCGTTCACATCCTGCTGGTTCCAGTTGACGACCGACTTCGACACGGATCCGTCACCCATCAGCTCCTTCCACAGCGTCAGGGCGGCTTCTCCCTTACCGTTGTCCAGCCGCACCTCGTCGCCGCCGCCTGACCAGAAGAACGGCAGGAACTGGTAGACGCCGTCGGCGTTCGGGCTGGCGCTGAAGGCCATGCCGTACGTGTTGCCCGACGTCAGCTTCTTCGCTGCCGCCCTCAACTCGGCCCAGGTAGTGGGCGGTTCGACGTCCGCTGCGCGCAACAGGTCTTTGTTGTAGAGCAGCGCGAGGGAGTTCACCGAACGGGCCACGGCGTACTGCGTCCCCTCGAAGCTTCCCAGCGAGGTGGCGCTGTCGGAGAATCCGGCGGTGTCCAGGCCCACTTCCTCCAGGGGGCGCAGCCCTCCGGTCTCCGCGAACTGGGGAAGTTCCGAGCCGTCCAGTTCCAGGATGTCGGTGAGTGAGTCGGAGGACGCCATCCGCAGAGCCTTCGAGGCGACGGTGTCCGCAGGCACGCTGATCTGTTCGACCTTCAGGCCCAGCGGCCTCGCGCAGCGGTCGAGGAACTTCTGGTTCGCGTCGTGCTCGGCCGCGTCGGTGGCCGAGTTGAGCACCGTGACGGTGCCCGGGTCGGGGGTGGCGGCGCACCCCGTCAGACCCAGTGTCACAGGGACGAGCGCGGCTGTGGCGGCCGCGATCACCCGTATGCCTCTTGGGCGTCGCATGGTGGTTGGCTCTCCGTTCACGAAGTCGGCTCCGAAGGAGGGCAGATCACGCTTCCCGTCGCCATCAGGGGGGTGATCAGCCGGTGCGGGGGTTGTTCTCCCGGCGGGACGGAACCGTCTGTGCCCACGGCATCGAGCGCGAGCCGGACCACGGCGGTGGACATCTCCGTCACGGGAAGTTCGATACGGGGCAGTGGCCGCCCGCCCGGGTCATCGGGGGAACTGCCGACGAGGACGACGGCCAGATCTTCCGGCACGCGCAGTCCGGCGGCGGAGACCTCGCGCAGCAGGTGGGGCAACAGGATCAGGTGCTGGACGACGAGCGCGGTGGGAGCGGGCCGGAAGGCCAGCGCCTCACACAGCGCGCGAGCCAGCTTCTCGGGCTCGCCGCTGGAGGGAACGACCCGGATGTCGGCGGTGTTCTCGCGGGCGGCGAGCCGGGCGCCGGCCAGACCCCGCAGGGCGTAGCCGCGCCGGGAGTCGATCTCGTGCTGGGCGGACGACAGGAAGACGATGTGCCGGTGACCGGCCGCCGCGGTCTCCCGCAGGGCGAGGGCCACGGCGGCCTCCCAGTCGAGATCGACCCAGGGCAGACCGGGCTCGTCCTCGCTGCGGCCGAGCAGCACGACGGGGAACTCCTTCTCGCGCAAGACGGCGGCGCGCTGGTCCCGCTCCTCCACGGCCATGAGCACGGCCGCGTCGGCCATTCCGCTGCCGACGACACGGCGCATGGCCGCGACACCGTTCAGATCGGTGATCAGCACGACGTCGTAACCGTGGTCGCGTGCCGCGTCGCTGATGTCTATGGCGAACGTGCCGTCCGTGCCCCGGTACTTGCCGGGCTGCCGGGGCACGGCAAGTGCCAGGACGTTGCTGCGGGCGCTGCGCAGCGTACGCGCGCTGGCCCGCGGGTGGTAGCCGAGTTCCTCGACGGCGGCGCGGACCGCGGTCCGGGTCTCCTGGGAGATCTTGCGGGAGCCGCTCAGTACGTACGAAACGGTGCTGGGGGCCACTCCGGCCCGCCGCGCTACGTCCTTGATCGTGGCCACACCACTCCCCACGCCGGTGTCGAATCGATTCGACAGTATTTACGTGGGGGTCACGTTAGGGCGGTCCGGCACAGCCGAACAAGAGTCCGGCCAAGATTTGTTTTCTGTCATGCCAAATTCGGCGGGCAGCACCCGGGAACCACGCGTCGCACACTCGCTGATGCCCTTGCGACCATCACCCCGGCCTTCGTCGAGCCCGAGCCGATGTCCCGCGCTCTCGCGAACTGCGGCGGGCACTGCACTCGTGGGCGTCCGACGAGAACGCCTGGAAGCGGGCCCTCCCGAGGAGTAGCCGGTCGCGCTCGACTGGCTGCAGCGTCACTCGCTGCCGGGTCAGCGCGAGTCCCCGTGCCGCCTGCCAGCCGTAGTCGCTTCCCCCGGAATGTCTGCTCGTTGGCCCGGTTGTGTCGCTGACTGACGCGCAGTGGCCCGGGGGCGGCCGGGCTCCCGCCCCCGGGCACGTGACCCCGCGTCGGCATGACCGCTTCCGGAACGGGGCACACAGCCCTTGGCTGAGGGCGGGGGGAGTGACTATGGGGTGGATACCCGAAGAATGGAACATAGTGGCCGGCTGGCTGCTGGGCTTCGTGGTGGCGAACTGCGCGCTGGGGGCCCTGTTCCGGAGACGCGGCCGGGCCGACCGCGCGACCATCCGCCGGTACCTGACCGAAGGCATCGGCCCCGTGGCCGCGGCGGAGCAGGTGGACGACCAGCAGTACACCGCACGGGTCGCCGTGTGCGCCCTCGTTGCCGACGGGGTTTTGGAGGTGTCGGAGGAGGGGATTCTGACCGCGGTCCCGGGCGCTCCGGAACCCGCCGGTCCCGCACTGCGCGCGCTCGCCCACTGCATCGGGGACCGCGGTCCCCAAGGAGCACAGCTGTACGAGCTGCGACGGGGCCCCCACTTCGAGCCCTACCGGACCGCACTGACCCAGGAGAGAACCGGTCTGCGCCGGTTCGCAGAGCCCGGCCGGGTCCTCTCCCTGAGCGCCGCGCTGCTGGCGAGCGTCGGCATGACCTTCCAGTCCATCCCAACCGGGGCGCCGGTGCCGTTCCTCCCCACGGGCGACGTGGCCGCGTGGATCTTCGCACAGCTGATCGTCTGGGCCCTTCTCTCGCTGCTCTCCGCCGCGTGGCCGGGCTGGTTGACCCGGCGCTGGCGACGTTTCAACCAGCACTGCCGGCAACAGGCCGACGCCGAACTGGCAAGGGTCCCACCCGTGACACTCGCCGCAGTGCGCAAGAGGGAGTTCGAGCCGAGCCTTCCGCGGGCACCACGCGGGAGCCGGCCCCCGGGCCGGACGGACGGTGAGGGTCCCGGCGACGGGGGCAGCTGGGCCGACGAGGGCGACACCCACTCCTGCGGCAGTGGATGCGGCGGGGGCGGCGACTGAGACCGCCGTTGGCGTCGCACCAGTCGAGGAAGTCCGGAACGCCCCCGCGTCGGCGGGGTGGACCCCTCCGACCGCCATCGGGTGTACGGCGTGACCGGAACACCCCGCGTCGGCGGGAGGACGGCCTGCCCGGGCGCGGTCGGCTCGGGGCCGCTCTTGCCGCACTCGCTCAGCCCGCACTCGCTCAGCCCACCGAAGAAAATGCCTTCGCTCACCGCGCAGTTCCCGGTTAGAGATCGCCTCATTTGGGTGACTCGGTATGTCGGGAGTCCTGGTGGGGATCGTTGAGCGGCTGGTGCCGGACGAGTTGTGGGAGGAGCCTGCTCTGCCATCGGACCCCAACGCCAACCCCGACGGCGAGATCGAGGTCTTCTACAACGGCGAGTCCGCCGCCACGGTGCCCAACCTGCGCTTCGTCACCAACAACGACCAGGTCGACCGCGCCTACTTCTCCAGCTTCGCCGGCGGCGCGACCCCCTCCTTCGCGCCCAACAACGACAACAGCTTCATCTGGTGCGACGACATCAAGGTCTCCACCGACCGCAACGACATCTGCGAACTCAGCTCCTGCGCCTGACCCGCACCCCGCCGGGGGCGCGGACTCCGGCCCGCGCCCCCGGCACACCTCCTGCCCCCCGCACCCCGGAGGCCCACCGTGCCCGTCACTCCCTTCCCCGCCCCGCGCACCCTCACGACGACCCCGGGCGGCGCGGCCCTCGACGCCCCGGTCCGCGTGCGCACCGATCCGGCCCTCCCACCCCAGGGATACCGCCTGCGCACCGGCCCGGGAGGCGTCACCGTCGACCACCGCGACGCCCTCGGCCTGCGCTACGCCCTGGGCGCCCTGGACCAGCTCCGCGCGGGGCACGACTACACCGCCACCGGCTACGACATCAGCGACCACCCCGACTTCCCGGTCCGGGGCTTCCTCCTCGACATCAGCCGCGACCGCGTCCCCACCCGCCGCACCCTGGCTCGCTGGATCGAGAACAGAACGTGGCGGTCCTCCCGAACGCAGGCGTTGCGTACGGGAGGACGAGGATCGTGAGGGGGTCAGTTCGAGGGGCAGTTGATGTCCTTGTCGGGGCGATCGCCCGTGACGAGGAAGGTGGTGACGGTGTCGTGGGCGCACTTGTTGTCGAGGAACAGGTACGCCAGGTGACCGCCTTGATCGGCTGTCACCAGCCGTGCCCGGCTCCCGAGCGCCGCACGCGTCTCGCGGGCGCCGTTCAGCGGCGTCGCGGGGTCACGGCGGTTCTGGAGGAGCAGGATGTTCGACGGCCCGCGGTCGGTGAGCTTCACCGGCTTCTCTGCAGGCTCCGAGGGCCAGAACGCGCAAGGAGTGATGTTGGCGCCCGCGGCCCCGAACTTGGGGTGGGCCTTCCGGTCCTGTTCGACGTTTCGGGCATAGACCGAGACGTTCGCAGGCCAGTTGGAGTCGTTGCAGATGACGTGCATCTGGCTGGCCACGTAGTTGTCCGACGGAACCCCGGACGAGCCGGTGGTCGGTGTCTCGCCCGTGCCGGACTTGGACTGGGGCACCGGCTTGCCGGTGTCCAGTGCCTTCCAGATCTCGGCCAGTTCCGGCAGCTTGCTGTCGTAGTAGAAGTTGGCGAACGTCACGTGCCGGAACGCGGCGCCTGTGAACCCGTCCGCGCTCGGCTTCCTGTCGAGTTTCGCGGCGATGTCGAAGTAGGTATCCTCAACCGCGGCGGGCGTCTTTCCCAGGCCGTACTTCTTGTTCTGGGCTGCGGCGAACTTCGTGAAGTCGGGGAAGCGGTCCTCGAAACCCCGGCTGAGATTTCGCGCGAACGAGGCGTCCCAGCCGCCGGGGCCGGTCACGCTGTCGAGGAAGACCCGTTCGGTGTTCCTGGGGAACATCGTGGCGTAGACGGAGCCGAGATAGGTGCCGTAGGAGATGCCGAAGTAGGAAGCCTTGGACTCGCCGAGGGCCTCGCGGACCCGGTCCAGATCGCGGGCGGTGTTCGCCGTGGTGATGTGGGGGAGCACGTCGGCGGTCTCGGATGCCGCGCATTTCTTCGCGACCGACTCGACACGCCTCGCTTCGGCCGCCACGTCCGCCGCGTTCCGTGCGTAGGTGGGGACGTTGGTCGAATGGTCAGCCAGCTTCAGCCCGCAGGTGACCGGCGTGCTTCGCCCAACCCCCCGGGGATCCATCCCGATGATGTCGTAACTGTCCAGGACGCTCTTGGGGAGTCCGATTTTACGCAAGGTGGCAGGCATGGTGAGGGTTTCCCCGCCGGGCCCCACTGTTGGTGAGGAGGACTCCACGGCGCTTGTCGGGATTCTTGCTCGCCAGTCGGGAGACGGCGATCTCGATCGTCTTTCCGTCCGGTTTCTTGTAGTCGAGGGGAACATCGAGCGTGGTGCACTCCACTCCGGCTGCGGCGACCCCTTCTGGGCACTTCTTCCAGGAGAGTTTCTCTTCGTTGGCCTCGGCCGTCGAACAGGCGGTGGACAGCGTTGTCAGCAGGCCTATGGCGAGCGCTGTTGCTACGGACTTCCTCACGAGCGGGCCTTTCGTGGGGGGATAAAGTGTCGTTCGGTGATGGTCGACCCGAGAAGAAGTGCTGAAAATCAGCTGTCGCATCGATTTCGCCGAATCGATGTTTTCCTCCGTGCCACTGTCACCTGCAGCACCAATACCTCTTGTTTCCGTAGTCAAACGTGTGACGTTACGGCATGCTTTGTCGCGCGACTATTCGCTCTGCGGAAGAGCGAGGCCAGGCCGGCATCGGCTTACGCGGCAGCCCCGTGCTCCAGCTGTAGGTCGTGATCTTGCTGCTTGTCGGTGCGTCAGGAGCGTGGCAGGCGTCAGGGTGCTCGCGGGCGCGTCGATGCCCTGGGCCGCGAAGACCTCTCGCGCGGCCTTCAGGACGCGTCCGCGGTTGCGTCGGGTTGCCGCGCCGGCCCGCGGAAGGCGTGCCCATGACCGTTTCGAGGGGCGCTGCTGAGGCGGCGGGAGGGCCGCCAGGCCGTGGACCTGAACAAGGGACGTGAGGCTATCCGCTTTGCCCGACTCGCGCAGACACACGCGGTTATGTGGAGCGCGCCAACGCGTGTCACGGCACTCTTGGCGATCCGTGAGGCCCTGAGGCTCGCCCGGGTCGGCGACGCCTCCAGCTGCGAGTCCGCGAGACTGCTCGTTTCAGAATGACGCACCCGGCAGCCCGGCTGTGAGTCAAGCGCGGTCGTGCACCTGGACCAGACGTCGCCGCCACAGGCCCACGTCCACAGCCAGTGCCGCAGTGACGGGCTCGCGCTTCGAAGGCCATCGCGGGGATCTTCGCCCCAGCTGGGCTGCCACCCGTCCACGTCGAAGAGCAGCACTGGGTTGTCCACCGCAAGCAGCGGAACGTGCCACTCCATCGTGCAACCACCTGGCGGGAGATACAGCCACGAGGAAGGCAGCCCCTCGGTGCGGTCGCGTTCGTGCATGCGGAGCGAGGAGTGCCAGTCAGCCAGGTGACCCGGTACGCGCTGGCCCGCCGTCAACGAAGCAATACCCGCATCGGGCCCGAATCCGCCGTTGCCGACCTCGGTGTGGATCCGGCGGAGCATTCGGCAGAGGGCGTCCGATGATCCGGTCGGCAGCGTCGACTTCCTGCGGTGCAATCGGTGCGAACAAGGGCGCCCGGGCAGCGTCCGCGAGGCAACTCGTGATCTCCTCTGCCAGGGCGTCGAGCGTGACCTTCCCCGGGCTGCTGCGGGAAATGACCCTGCCCTGGATCCGCTCAAGCCCGCCCTGACCGTAGTGCTCCTCAAATCACGCGAGCGGAATCTCGGCTCTGTCGAACCGCAGGCCCGGATCCCGACCGTGTCGGCCGGGACGTCGCGCCGGGCGACACCGGTCCGCAGCACGTACAGAACGCCGGCCAGAGCCACCCGGTCCGAAACCCGCGCTCCGGGTTGTAGGGGAAGCAGTGGCGGGGCACTTCCGGCTGCCCGATGGTGACCGCCATCGTGGGCTTGCGGCCGGTGCCGAACTCCGACCGGGGTTCCTGCCAGATATGCAGGCGGTGCGCGTCGGCGAAGCCGAACAACTCCAGCACCCGGCCGTGGTGGTGTCGTTCGCCAGCACTTCGTTCGCTGGTGTCTTCACGGTGTCGCCCCGTCTCCCGCGTAGAGGTAACCGCCGGGGTTGGCCGGGTCCGCGATCAGTAGTACCTGATCACCGGCGCGGGGGATGCGCAGTTTCGAAACGATGGTCTGGAGCGTGACCGGGTCGGCGGTGACCCCGGTCAGCTGGAGGGCCAGGTCGACGACCGGGTCGAAGTTGACCAGCCTGCCGGTGTCGCTGATCGACACGACGACGGCGGGGACCGTCGGGACGCCCATGGCGAGCAACTGTTGCACCGTGGCACCGGAGTTGTACGCGCCGAGCGACTGCTGGAGCTTGGCGTAGTCCTCGCCGCCGAGTGTCGCGCGCGTCATACGGCCGTAGAAACCCTTGCCGTCGGCCACCTGCTCCACGATCTTGGCGGTCTTCTCCTCGCGACTCCTGCCCCTGCCGAAGATTCCCATGCTGTGCCTGCCCTTCCGGTCCGTTCTGCCTGGTGATGTGGACGTTAGGAGGCGGGTGGCGCCTACCGATCCCAGGTTCGACCACTGGTTCCCCCAGGACGTACGCTCTGCCCATGCCGTCCCCGAGCCAGCCGTCGACCGGCGAGCGCCGTCCGCGCGCCATGGTCATCGACAGGGCTTGGCGCGGCCTCGGGCCGGGTCCCCAGGCGCTGAGTGGGCCCGGTGGCGCGCCGCTGACCCGGACGGTCAAGCTGATCGTGCTGCCGCTGGTCGTCCGGCCCGCGCTGCGTCCGGAGCTCGCCGCCGACTTCCTCGACGCGCGGGGGGCGGAGCGGCTCGACGCGCTGATACGGGAGTCCGGTGCGGTTCTGGAAGCGACGGCACAGTGGTTCACCCTGCTGAAGAGGACCCGCCGGGCACTGGGGATCGTGGCCGGCAACCCCCAGGACCTGTATTTCCAGCGGTGCTTCGAGCTGGCGACCGAGCACGGGCCGCCGGGGCCCGGCTCGGACGCGGTGGCGAGGGCGGTACTCGAGGACGTCGTGGAGGCTTCCGGAGGACGGACGGTGGAGGCGCTCAAGGAGCATCTGGCGGACGCCGCCCGGCGCGCGCGGCTCGACGCCGAGCTGGCGGCGGCGTGGGACGGCCGCGAAGCGGTGCCGGGCGCCGCCGATACGGGCCTGGCGGCCGAGGTCCTCGAGGCCTGCGGTGCGGCGGGAGCCGACTCGCCGGCCTTCGCCGCCATGGTCCGGGCCGAGCACGGCAGCCTGCTCGGGCGAGCCCTGTGGGCCGCGCACCCGGCCGACGTCTGGGACCGCCCCGACGTACCCCCGCACCTCGGACTGACCGTGCACCGCGTGCCCCCACGCCCCGAGGTCGGCCGGAGCGCCTCGACCGCCACACTCCCCGCGCCGTTCGACCGCACGCTCTTCGAACGGCTCTTCACCGTGCTCCAAACGTCGGCCCACCGCGAGCAACTGCCGACCGTGCCGGAGCTCGTCCGGCGGGAGGTCGACCGCAGTTGCGCCCCGCTGGGCCTGTACGACGAGAGCCTGCGCGTCACCGTCGTGCTCGGTGGCCGACTCGCGGTGGGCCTCGATCCGCTGGGCGCCGGGACCTTCATGGCGGGGTCGACGGCGGCACACCGCATCATAAACAGCCGCTGGCAGCGGGAGGCTTCGGTCCTCCGAGCCCGCAGGATGACCGTCTCCCTCCGCCCCGATCCGGACGGCGGTGTGCTGAACGCCCTGGCCCAGGACCTGCGCACCCCGTGGGCCGCGTACATGCGGCGCCTCTGGGTGCGGCTGCACGGGCGCGACGTCCGCGACGCGGCACTGCCCGACGCGGCATCGGCCTGGAGCGTGCTCGACGGGGTCGCCCGCTCGGTGATGATGGACCACCGCGCACGAGTCCGCACCGCACTGCGCACCCTGTCGGCGACCGCCCTGACCGCCGCCGAGCCGAGGAGCGCGTGATGCCGGAACGGCGCTGTGCCGTCACGCGGGTCGAGGACGGCACCGTACGCATCGCGGGACCCCCCGTCGGCCCCGCCTTCACCCGAGCCGTTCTCGAAGTCGCGGGTGCTGTCCTGACCTGGCCCGTGCTTGGCCCGACAGGCCTGTCGGCGACGGAGATCCACGATGTGGGGCAGGCTCAGCAGTGGCTGTGGGCGGTCTACGGCGAGCGTGTGGCCGCCGCTGTCGACGCCGTCGCGTCGGGAACCCCGGCTGTCGAGCTGACGCTGCCCGAGCGGCCGACCGCCCTCGCCGAGGGTGCCGCCCGCCTCGCCCTCGGGCATTGGGCGGCCCGCTGGTGGCCGACGTCGTATCTGGACGGGATTCCCGCGCTCGAACCGGACGTGCTGGGGCTGGAGTTGGCCGCACTGACCCACGAGTGCCAGCAACTCATCGACGATTCAGCGGAGTTGGAGGGATTAGACCTGCTGGAGGAGCACCTGGCCGCCCTCGACCCGCTGATCCGCTGGCGGCGGTCGGCGGACCCCCCTCGCCAGCTGGACCGTGTCCTGCGGCTGACCGGCGACGCGGCCGACAATGCCGGGCTGGACGGGGAGGCGCTACGGCACCTCCGGTCAGCCCTGGACCAGGACCACAGGCCGACCGCCACGCCGCTCGACCTCGCCGAACTCTTCCTGCGGCATCAGGAGTTCACCCTCGCGGCAGGCGCTCTCGGCACCGCGAGCGGCCGCGTGATCGCCCGGGGGTCGGGGACCAACGACTGGTGCCGCTATCCGCCCGGCTTCGTAGACGCGGCCGAGAACGCCGTGTCCTGGACCGCGTACGCGCTCGGTGCCGATCGGCGGATGGAGGTCGAGGTCGTCGCTGGCATCGCGGCCCCCGTGGGCGGGGTGCACCTCGCGGCGGAGGTCCACGTGGACGGCAGCCCGCCGAACCGCGTTCCGCTGGCCAGGCGGGACGACGTGTGGGCCGGCCGGGTGGACCTGGACATCCCGGCCTCGACGACACCCAGCATGGAAGTCGGCATCCTGCTGCCGGGCTTCGACCCGGGGCCGGGCGCCGATGACCGTGCGGCACGTGAGGCAGTACGAGCCCTGGCCCGGCACCGGCTCGATGTCGCGTCGGCACCGCACGACAGCGAGGCCGCACACCCGGAGCCGTTCCTCGCCGAGATCGCGGCTGCCGCTGCCGTGGAGGAGGACTTCTAGCCCATGCCGGAAGACTCGGAAGGCCTGGGAAGCACGGAAGACGCGGAAAGCACGGAAGACGCGGAAGGCTCGGCGGAACAGGGAGAGCAGGCGGTGGGGCTCAGCTACGGCGAGCCCTTCGACAGCGGCTTCGCGCTCGCCGAACAGCATCAACTCACCCCGGATCTCCCGGCGGCGTTGGCCGTCTACGGCGAACTCCTCGCTGTGGCCGAGTCGTTCGAGGACTCACCCGACGCACGACTTCTACGCGGGCACCTGTTGTCCGACATCGGGGCGGTTCGGCTCGCGGCCACGGATCTGCCCGGCGCAGCCCTGTCCATCGGACGGTCCCTCGATCTGGTGCGGGGCATCGCGTCCGTGCCGATGGGGCCGAACGGCCGACGGCTGTGGCTGGAGATCCTGCTGAAGACACTGCTGGCCAGGGGCGAACTTCTGCGCAGAACCGGGCAGTTCGACGAGGCGCAGGAGGCGATTGGCGAGGCGACGGCCCTGTTGTCGGAGTTCGACGACATCGAAGGGCTGCGCACCGCCGAGATCGGCCTGAGCCGGGTGCATCTGCTGATGGACCGCAGCGCGTGGGGCGCCGCCGAGGAACTGGCCTCCGCGCTGCTGGCCGACGCGCCCCTGGCCGAGCCGTATCTGCTGGACTGCCTGGGGGTCGTCTGCGCCTCGACCGTGCGTTTCGAGCAGGCCGAGGACTACTTCGCCCGGGCGGAGCAGGCCTATCTGACGCTGGGCCACCACGCGGGGCGCCAACAGGTGCTTTCCCACCGGGCGTACGCGGCG